>JBAQCH010000150.1:0-22904 GCA_049294015.1 Anaerolineae bacterium | reverse complement strand
CTTCAAGGGAGAGGGGGCGCGCCGCCGCGCTTCCGGTTCCCTCTCCCTGTGGGAGAGGGTTAGGGTGAGGGAAAGCCCCACGCCGCGGACGGATCGACGCGCAGCCCGCAGCCGTCCAGCCGCAGCGGCGACGGCACGTTGTTGCTGAACAACTGCCCCGTGCCCAGGCCATGCACGCGGCCATCGTCCAGCGCGCTGGCCCACTGCGCCAGCGCGTTCAGGCCGACGTTGGACTCCAGCAGCGAGTTGATCCACCACTGCACGCCCAGCGGACGGGCAGCTTCGATCCAACGCTGGCAGGCGGCCAGCCCGCCCAGCAGCGACGGCTTGAGCACGATGTGTTGCGGCCGGATCGTTTCCAGTAGGCGGGCCGGATCGGCCGCGGCGATCAATTCTTCGTCCAAGGCGATGGGAATGGGCGAAATCGCACACAA
The DNA here is from genome assembly GCA_049294015.1 of Anaerolineae bacterium. Lineage (GTDB taxonomy): Bacteria > Chloroflexota > Anaerolineae > JAAEKA01 > JAAEKA01 > JAAEKA01. Next base: position 22,470 of record JBAQCH010000150.1, on the reverse strand, counting down.
CGCCGCCATTCCTTCCGGTTGGCCGGGCTGGATCGGCTGCTCCAGGAAGGCCACGTTCAGGCTGGCCAGGCGCTGCAAGTGATCCAGCGTTTCGGCCGGCTGCCAGGCGCCGTTGGCGTCCAGCCGCAGCTCTATCTCGCCAGCCGGCCAGCGCTGGCGCACCTTGGCCAGCAGCGCCAGCTCTTCCTCGAACGGCAAAGCACCCACCTTCAGCTTGATCACCCGGCAGCCCTGGCCGATTTTGCGCTCGATCTGAGCCAACATGGCGGCCGGCGTGTCCATCCAGATCAGGCCGTGGGTGGGCAGCGCGGCCTCGCCGCGGCTGAAAGGGGTGTCGAACAGCGGCTGCCGGCCGCCGCCGGCCAGGTCCAACAGCGCCGTCTCCAGCCCGAAGGCGACGCTGGGCAGAGCCGCCAGGTCGAGCTCGGCCGGATCGGCGCCGCGGTTAACGGCGTCGCATACAGAACGAGTCGCATCGACATAATCCGGTTGATCGTCGCGGCTCAGCCCTGGCATGACGCCGCACTCGCCCCAGCCCGCGACGCCATCCCGCTCAGCCCGCAGTAGCACGACCTTCCGCACGCGCAAAGCGCCCCGCGACGTGGCCGCGGGGCGTTTGAAGTACAGCGTGAGCGGAATCGGTGTTAGGATGAGCATGTTGTGTGCTCTCGGAGCCAGAGCGATTTGGAAAATCGCTCTACGGCCATCAAAGTCTACTTGTCTGCCAATCTACCACTCTACCACTCTACCAATCTACCAATCTACCAATCTACCAATCTACCAATCTACCTCTCCCCACCCTACGGAAACTTCGGAAACTTGCCAAAGTCCGGCTGGCGCTTTTCGACGTAGGCGTTGCGGCCCTCCTGCGCTTCCTCGGAGAGGTAGTAGAGCAGGGTGGCGTTGCCGGCCAGCTCCTGGATGCCGGCCTGGCCGTCCAGCTCGGCGTTGAAGGAGGATTTTAACATGCGGATCGACAGCGGGCTCTTCTCCTGAATCTTGCGGCACCATTCAACGGTGGTGGCCTCCAGGTGCTCCAGCGGCACGACCTTGTTGATCAGCCCCATTTGCAGCGCGTCCTGCGCGTCGTACTGGTCGCACAGGTACCAGATCTCCCGCGCTTTCTTCTGGCCGACGATCCTCGCCAGGTAGGACGCGCCGAAGCCGCCGTCGAAGCTGCCGACCTTGGGACCGGTCTGGCCGAAACGCGCGTTCTCTGCCGCAATGGTCAGGTCACAGACCACGTGCAGCACATGGCCGCCACCGATGGCGTAGCCCGCCACCATGGCGATCACCGCCTTGGGGATCGAGCGGATCAGCTTCTGCAAGTCCAGCACGTTCAGCCGCGGCACCTGGTCCTTGCCCACGTAGCCGCCCACGCCGCGCACGGTCTGGTCGCCGCCGCTGCAGAAAGCCAGGTCGCCCGCGCCGGTCAGGATCACCACGTCGATGCGTGGGTCCTCGCGACAGATCACCATGGCGTCGATCATCTCCTGCACCGTCAACGGCGTGAATGCATTGCGGCGATGCGGCCGATTGATGGTGATCTTGGCGATGCCGTCGTAGAACTGGAACAGGATTTCCTCGTACTCTTTGATGGTCTGCCATTGAGCGGTTTCGGACATCTGTTTTGGCTCCTTGTCGAGAATTGGAAAGTACAACACCACCGGTTCACCGAACCGGCGGTAGCGGCGGCGAACTGCTCCGAGCGAATCCGTGATCCCCCTCCGGGAGCATGGCGAGCATGGCCTTGAACTGGCGAAACACTTGGCTGTTGACGGCCATATCGGTCTCGATCTCCAGCAGCGCGGCTCGCGGTCTGGGGTTGAAGAAAGTCGCCAGCGCATCTTCCAGGCCGGCTGCGTCGGCCGCGTGGCAGTAGTCCAGCCCGTGGTCAGCCGCCGTGCGCCGGGCGGTCAACGGCTGGGGCGTCAGGAAATAGGCCTGATGCAGCTCGGCCGGCAGGCGGTTGGGGCCGTCGATGATGTCGAAGATGCCGCCGCCATGGTTGTTGAGCAGCACGATGCGCAGGGTAGACGGCACGTGGGCGTGCCACAGCCCGTTGCGGTCGTAGAAAAAACCCAGATCGCCGACGATCAGCGTCGTCAAGTCGCCGCTTGCCAGGGCGGCACCCACGGCCGTGCTGACTGTGCCGTCGATGCCGCTGGTCCCGCGGTTGCAATTGACGCTGCTGAGTTCCATCCCCGGCGCATAGCCGACAAGGTTCGCGTAGCGAATAGGCATGCTATTGCCTAGCTGTAGGCGACTGCCCATCGGCAAGGCTCGCATGACCCGCTGCGTGGCCTGGAACTCGCCGAAGGTGGCGCTATCCAGGAAGTTGCCGACCGCCTGGGCAGTCACAGTCTCCAACCGCTGCCAGGCGGCGGCGTAGCTAGGCAGGGCAGGCAGGTCGCGAACCCGCTGCGCCAGCTCGCCGAAGAAGTCGGCCGGCTGCATCGGCATGACGTGCGTCAGAGTCTGGTAAGTGTCGGGCGCTACACCGGCCGGCTGGACGCGCCAGTGAGCCTGCCGCGCTGGATCGCGCAGGAATTGCTTGATGTACTTGGACGTCACCGGCCCGCCGAAGCTGATCACCAGATCGGGCTGTAAGTTGCGCAGCGTTTCTGCGTGCCGTGTACCGAGGATGGCGTCGCCGTGGTGTAGGGGCGTGCCATCAGGAAACAGGTTGGCGCTGATGTCGGCAATGATGGCTACATCCGGTCGCTGGCTCAGGTCGTGCAGCGCCCTACGCAGCCTCTCGTCCGGCGCAGCCATGCCCGCCACGATCAATTTGCGCGTAGCCACCTGCCAGATCGGCAGCAGATCATCCCAGGCTTGCGCGCTCAACTGCGGACTGGAGGGCAGCACATTCACACCGCTCTGGCCGGTCTCCGATCGAGCCAGCTCGTCCACCCGGCTCTGGCCGGTCTCCGACCGAGCCAGCTCCGGGTATAGTGGCTCGCGCAGCGGCACATTGACATGCACCGGGCCCGGCAGCGGAGATTGGGCGAGCTCAATGGCTTCGTTGAAGATGCGCAGCGCATGCCAGCGGGCGTCGGGGTGGCTCAAATCCACCGGCAGCTCATAGCTGGCGAGCACATGCGGCTCGTACAGTCCCCGCTGACGAACGGCCTGGTTGTCCTGCTGGTCGATCCACTCTGCTGGCCGGTCGGCCGTAAGCACCAACAGCGGAACCCCTTGGTAGAAGGCCTCCACCACGGCCGGCGCCAGGTTGACGGCCGCTGTGCCCGATGTGCAGACCAGCCCCACCGGCCGGCCGCTCTGCTGGGCCAGCCCTAAGGCGATGTAGGCGGCCGAGCGCTCGTCGTACACCACACGACAGCGCAGTGCTGGTTGTTGGGCCAAAGCGGTTGTCAGCGGCGCCGAGCGCGAGCCGGGTGCCACGATGAAATCGGTCAGCCCCTGGTCAACGCAAAGCTGGGCGGCCGCTTGCAGCACGGCGGAGCGGCCGGGGAGGACGGGGTCGCGGGCGGTCATGGCCTGGCTCTCAGCAGGGCTACGCGCGAGAAGCGCTGAACAAGGGCTGGGGCGCGCTGTACCCTACCGCTCCAGCTTCCAGCACAGCCAACAAGGTGTCAGCCTTCAGCTCGGTCTCGCGCCACTCGTCGTTGGGATCAGAGTCAGCCGTCACGCCGCCGCCAACGTAGAGGTAGGCCGACTCCTGGCCCAGTTGCATGCAGCGCAGGTTGACGTAAAGCTGCGACTGGCCTTCGATATGCACCGGGCCCAGGTAGCCGCTGTAGAAGCTGCGGTCGTAGCCCTCATGCTGCAAGATAAAGGCCAGCGCTTTGTCCTTGGGCATCCCGCAGACGGCCGAGGTGGGGTGCAGCTCATGCAACACGCGGTTGGCCAGCGTCATCAGCTCGGGGCGAGGCAGCTTGACGCTGAAATCGGTCTGAAGATGGACGACGTTGCCGGCGGCGACTGTGCGCGGTCCCCGTTCGTCGATGGTGAGCGCGCCGGCGAGGCTGAAAAAGTCGCGGATATAGTCGCTCACCAGAGCTTGCTCTTCGATCTCCTTGGGGCTCCAGTGCACGGCTGTCAGCGGCCGGCCGGCCCGTCGCGCCTGCGTACCGGCCAGGGCCATGGTGTGCAGCGCCTGGCGGTCGGTGGATACCAGCAGCTCTGGGCTGGCGCCGATCCACGTGCCCACGTCTGGAATCGACACCAACGAGACAAACGCGGCTGGATAGCGCTGGCACAGAGCTTCGAAGGTGGCCACAGGCGCGAAACCGGCCGGCAGCGTGGCTGTGGCTGCGCGCGAGACCACCACCTTCTTGATGCCGCTGTCGACGATGAAGTCGATGGCCGAGTCCACCAGGCGGCAGTACTCGTCATAGTCGCTGCTGTGGGGCGCTTGGGGCTTGGACGGCGCATGCCACCGCTGCGCTGCCTGCGGCTGGCCTGCCAGGGCCGCCTGATAGAAGGCTACGAACCGCTCATAGCGCTGGCGCTGGCCGTTCCACAGCTCTTGGCGCGCGTGCAGATCGGCGCCGCACAGCAGCACATCGGCCCGAATACGCAGTGGCTGTTTGCCCTCTTGGCTGAAGAAGGGCGAGAAGACGAAGGCAGGCTCGGCCGACTGAAAATCGATGGCTGCAGGTTGAGTTGGGCCGCTCAGATCGACCACAGCCTGGCTGGAGGCGGAGCCGGGCTGGCGCCACAGCGCAACAGCCAACTGTGCGGCCATGGCCGCATCGAAAAAGGCGGCCATAGCCTGGCCGCTGTTACGGTAAGTGGTGGTGACGACGGGTCGGTCGAACGAGTGCATGGTTGGCAAAATGGGACCTGCTTTGGCCCCAAGGACGTAAGTCTTGTGAAATCTCTCTTTAGTTGGCAAGTGTAAAGCTATCGCAGTTTGCCGCCAAATAATGTTACGTGGCTCTCAAAGGGTACAATTACCCATCCAGATCATCCAGCATGTCGCCCAGCTCGCGCGCCCACAGGTCGTCCAACGGCATGAAGGGCAGTTCATCGAAGGCGTCGGTCAACTGCTGCATGAACTCCTTAACCTTGAGCTTAGGGTACTTGCGGCTGACCTCCTCGACCTTGGCGTCCATGGACGATGCCAGCTCCAGGCTGCGCATCTCCAGGTCGCTCAAGTCGATCTCTAGCTCGAACATGTGCTTGATGCGGCGCATGACATCGAACCAGGCCTGGAAATCGCTGTCGATGCGCAGCCCCTGCACCTGGTTGGAAATCTGCGAGAAGTCGTAGGCCGGGACGAAAGCGTACAGGTCGATCAGCTCGATGCCGCGCTGCCCGGCCCGGTAAGCCAGGTAGGTTCCGATGGTCGAACCGCCCTCGTAGTTGCTGTACTTGACGGCATAGTTGTCCAGCTCAGTCTTGAGCCGGGGCAGGCTGTAAACGGCGTGGATTTCCCGCTCCCGGTCGTAAGGCATCGATCCATAGACGCCGCCCAGGCAGATCACGCGCTTTACGCCCAATTGCTCGACGGCGTCCAGCCAGAGGTCAGCGTAAAGTTCGGCGTTCAGGTGCGGCTCGTCGCCCAGGAAGACCACGACACCCTTTCGCCCGCTGCGCCAGTAATGAAACTCGTTGCTGCGCGTTTCATGGGATGTGACCAGGCCATCCTCCAGCGCGACGTCAGGGCGCAAAAAGTGGTGGGTGCCCGGTACCTGGAAGAGATAAAAGTTGGTCGGCTTGAGTACGCCGATGCGTGTGGCTCCGGTGAGCTCGATCAGATAGCGGGTCAGGCCGGACGAAGTGTTGCCCGCGTCGGCCCATTGTCGCCAGCCGGCCAGCAGGGTGGTGTCCTCGCTGTCGGGAAGCTGCCAAAGTTGTACGTGATCGTCCATGATTTGCACCAGCTCTGTAAGTCTAGGTTCCTTGCCCAGGTTTGGGCGGCCGGTCAATGGCTGCCAGCTCGCGCGCCTTGGTCCAGGTGGATACGGCGAAGATCACGAACAGGATCAGAGCGATCAGCGCCACCGGGATGTCGTAGAGAGTGAACTGGCCGAAGGGCAGGTTGACGGTGCGCACGCCAAAAAAGAACATGGCTGTATTGAGCGCCACCAGGATCACCCGCACCTCGGTCGGCCCCAACTTGCTGTATGAGATCTGGAAAACGCCGTCGACGAAGGTGCGCACGTAGACGAAGACCGAAAGCATCAGATAGCCGATCAGCGCCAATGCGGCCACGTTGAAGGTAACGTAGATCGAAAGTCCCAGTCCCAGCACAATCAGCGTCTCGGTAAAGGCGTCCACGGTGTGGTCAATGAAGAAGCCATACTTGGGGCGCTGGATCTTGCGGTAGCGGGCCAGGGTGCCGTCCAGGCTGTCGCCGTACCAGTTGATCAGAAAGCCCAAGCTGGCCAGCCAGAGGAACGCGGGATGGATGGCGGTGGCCAGATAGCTGAGGAAGATCAGCAGCGCGCCGGCCACGCCGATGGCGGTCAACTTGTCGGGAGTCATCCAGGCTGGCGCGTGGGCGGCCAGCCACTGCAAGGCGGGCCGTTCAATGGGGCCCAGCAAGATGTCGTTGACGCGTTTATGGTCTTGGGGTGCAGTCATGGGCGGCATATCCTGTGGTGGGCTTATCCAGCCGTCGGGTGCGAGCATGTCGATTTCGACACTTGCACCTGCGCCGCGCTTTGCGAAGCACCCCGGAGTGGGCCGGCGCAAGTGCAGGTGTACGGCGGCCTGCTCAATCGACGTGCTAGCACCCGGCGGCTGAGTAGTTGCATTGGCTGTAGTTTATCATCGTCTGCTGTTCTGCGCAATGTCGTAGCCCGTGCGTGCGCGATCGATCGCCTGAGCAGAAAGGGGATTGTTGCTTACTTGACAAATATACTGAGCGCGCTTAATATTTAAGCTGTCTTAACTATTTAGGATGGTTAACTATGACAGGTTCTTTACAATTCAACCAGGTACTGCGGCAGTGGACCGAGGTCTTCATGGGGCGCTCGATGCGCGACTTCGGCGCGTACATGCGCAACCACGGCCTGTCTATGCCGCAGGTCTTGTTGCTGTATCGGCTCTACTACCAGGGCCAGTGCGGCGTGAGCGATATCGCCGATCATCTTGCCGTGACCAATGCGGCCGCCAGTCAAACAATCGAACGGCTGGTGCAGCAGGGCCTGTTGGATCGCAGCGAGGATCCCAACGACCGGCGCGCCAAGCAGATCGCCCTGTCGCCGGCTGGCCGCGCTTTGATGCAGGAGAGTATCGAAGCGCGCGTGCGCTGGATGGCCGAGCTGACGACAGTGCTGTCGCCGGAGGAGCAGGATACGATCGTCGCAGCCCTGGATGCCCTGACCAGCGCTGCGATACGGCTTGACCCGCACAGCCAGGTCTTTGAGACTGTGCAGTGATCGTGACAGTGAACTAACCAGTCGGGGGCGGCGAGCGCTGATCTCGATACGCAGATTAGTCGATCAGCGAGCGTTGCCGATGGCTGGCCACTGATATTGAAAGGAGGCATTGACTTTGCAAGCACAAACCCAACCCCGCGCGCGCGGGCGCGGCGGCATGAACCGCGGCGCCCTGGGGCGGGCCATTCGCTATCTGGCTAACTATCGCGGGCAGGCGATATTGCCTTACGCCTTTCTGGTGATAGCCGTCTTGTCGCAGTTGGCCGTCCCGAAGCTGCTGGGCAACCTGATCGACGCGATCACCGGCGGTGTGATTGCCCAGAACGTGGTGCCAAACCTGGATAAGGTGCCCAACCAGTTCCTGCCGCAGTTGTTCGAGCAACTGGGCTACACGCCCGAAAAGCTGGCAGACCTATACGCCAACGCCGAGCGCATGCTGCTCACAGCGGCCATCGCAATTGTCATCTTTGCGGTGGTGCGCGGGCTGTTCGCGTTCCTTTATACCTACCTGGCCGAGCGCAACTCGCAGGGCATCGCCTTCGACATGCGCAATGACCTGTTCTCTAAGATCTCTAAGCTCTCCTTTTCCTATCATGACCGCAACCAGACCGGCCAGTTGATGATCCGCGCCACCGACGACGTGGAGAAGGTGCGCCTCTTCATCGGCCAGGGCCTGTTGCAGGCGGTGGGCGCGTTCGTGCTGCTCATCGGCACGCTGATCATCCTGCTGACCACCAACCCCCAGTTGACCCTGGTGGTGCTGCCGATCTTGCCGCTGGCCTTGATCATTTTCATGGTCTTCGGCGCCATCAGCCAGCCCCTCTTCGTCAAGGTGCAGCAGCGCATTTCGGCGCTGAACACGGTCTTGCAGGAGAACCTGGCCGGCATCAAGGTGGTTAAGGCCTTTACCCGCGAGAAGAGCGAAGAGCAGAAGTTTGGCGTCGCGGCCGACGCGTTGATGAAGCAGCAAGTGGCCGTGGCGCGCGTCTTTTCCTTCCTCTTCCCGCTGGTTTTCCTGATCGCCAACGTCGGCCAGGCGCTGGTGCTCTACTTCGGCGGCCGGCAGATCATCAACAACACGCTGACCCTGGGGCAGTACCAGGAATTCAGCCTCTACCTGATCTTCATCTTCTTCCCGCTGGCCCAGCTCGGCTTCATCATCTCGCAGATGTCGCAAGCGTCGGCTTCCGCCGGCCGCATCTTCGAAATCCTTGACGCCAAGAGCGACGTGGAGGACAAGCCCAACGCAGAGACGCTGCCGCCGGTCCAGGGCCGCGTCGCCTTCGACAACGTCACCTTCCGCTACTTCGGCGGCGGCGATCCGGTGCTGTCCGAGGTGAGCTTCGAGGCCGAGCCGGGCCAGACCGTGGCCCTGCTGGGCGCGACCGGCTCCGGCAAGACCACGATCATCAACTTGATCCCGCGCTTCTACGACCCCAGCGAGGGCCGCGTGCTGATCGACGGCCACGATCTGCGCGACGTGACGCTGGAATCGCTGCGCTCGCAGATCGGCATCGTGCTGCAAGAGACGACTTTGTTCTCCGGCACGATCCGTGACAACATCGCCTTCGGCAAGCCCGGCGCCTCACAGGAAGAGGTCGAGGCGGCCGCCAAGGCTGCTGCGGCGCATGACTTCATCATGTCCTTCCCGCTGGGCTACGATACCCCGGTGGGTGAGCGGGGCACGACCCTCAGCGGCGGCCAGAAGCAGCGCGTCGCCATCGCCCGCGCCGTGCTGTTGGACCCACGCCTGCTGATCCTGGACGACTCGACCAGCGCCGTGGACCTGGAGACCGAGTACCACATCCAGAAGGCGCTGGACCAGTTGATGCAGGGCCGCACCAGTTTCGTCATCGCCCAGCGCATCAGCACGGTGATGCACGCCGACCAGATCCTGGTGCTGGATAAGGGACGCGTCGTGGCCCGCGGCAAGCACGCCGATCTGATGGAGAGTAGCGAGCTTTACGCCGAGATCTATACCTCGCAATTGGTGAGCGATGTGGAACTCGAGGAGGAGGTGGCCTGATGTTTGGTGGACCTAGTGGTATGGCCCGCATGATGGGCCAGGACAATCTCAAACCCAAAAACACACGCCAGACGCTGGGGCGTTTGGGTCGTTACTTCAGACCGTATTGGCTGGTCCTGCTGATCGTGGCCGTCTTGCTGGTCAGCTCGACCTGGGCGCAGGTCAAGATCCCGGAGCTGTTGGGCGCGACCGTAGACTGCTATCTGATCTCAGTGTCGCCGGCGACTACGGGCGAGCTGGGCGCAGGCATGCCCTCTTTCCTGGGCGACGGCGCTCAACAGGCTGGCCAGCAGCGCTGTACGTTGGAGAGCGATCCTACCAGGCTGACGACCGAGCAGCGGCTGGCCGGGCTAGGACGCATGGCGCTGATCATTCTGGCACTCTACGTCTTCATCTCGCTGTCGACCGGCGTGCAGTTCTACTTGATGACCTGGTCGGGCCAGCACGTGCTGCGCAACCTGCGCAACCATCTCTTCGACCAGATGCACCGTCTGTCGCTCGGCTACTACGCCGAGCACGAGGCCGGCGACCTGATGAGCCGCATCACCAACGACACCGAAACCATCTCGCAGGCCATCAACTTCGCCCTCTTGCAGGTGATCGGCGGCGCGCTGCTGCTGGTGTGGATCGGCTATACCATGCTGACCTTAAGCGTTCCCTACGCGCTGATCAGCCTGGTGGCGGTGCCGGCCATGCTGTTGGTGACCTTCTGGCTCTCCAGCCAGGCGCGCAAGGCCTTTCGCAAGGCCCGCCAGGACCTGGGCAACGTCAACGCTGAGCTGCAAGAGAGCATCTCCTCAGTGCGCGAGGTGCAGGCCTTCGGCCGCGAGCAGGAGAATATCGAGCAGTTCATGGTCACCAACGCCGCCAACCGCGACGCCAACGTCAAGGCCGTGAGCTACACCAGCGCCCTGGCCCCCTCGCTCGAGGCGTTGGGCTACGCTGCGCTGGCCGTCGTGGCGGCCGTGGGCGGCCTGGCGCTGCTGCGCAACCAGACGCTGTTCGGCACCACGGTCTCGGTCGGCCTGGTGATCACCTTCATCACCTACGTGCAGCGCTTCAACCAGCCGATCCAGCAGATCGCCATCCTCTGGACCAACATCCAGAACGCCATCGCCGGCATGGAGCGCATCTTCGGCCTGATGGACGAGGTGCCGTCGGTGCAGGATGCGCCTACCGCCCAGGGCATGCCGCCCATCGTGGGCAAGGTCGAGTTCAAGGACGTCCATGCCGAGTACAAGCAGGACGTGTCGGTGCTGAACGGCATCAGCTTCACGGCCGAGCCGGGCAAGACCATCGCCATCGTCGGCCCTACCGGCGCGGGCAAGACGACCATCATCAACCTGATCCCGCGCTTCTGGGACGTGGCCAGCGGCGAGCTGCTGATCGACGGCATCGATGTGCGCGCTGTGACGGCCGAGTCGCTGCGCAAACAGATCGGCATCGTCTTGCAGGACTCCTTCCTCTTCAGCACCACGGTGATGGAGAACATCCGCTTCGGCCGGCCCGACGCCACGGACGAAGAGGTGATCGCCGCGGCCAAGCTGGCCAGCGTCGACACCTTCGTCGACCGCCTGCCCGACGGTTACAACACCGTGCTGGGCGAGCGCGGCAGCGGCCTGAGCCAGGGCCAGCGCCAGTTGATCAGCATCGCGCGCGCGGCCGTGGCCAACCCTGCCATCCTGATCCTGGACGAGGCCACCTCCAGCGTGGACACCCGCACCGAGCGGCTGATCCAGAAGGCGCTGAATGAGCTACTCAAGGGGCGCACCAGCTTCGTCATCGCCCACCGGCTGAGCACCATTCGCAGCGCCGACGAGGTGCTGGTGCTCGACCAGGGCCGCATCGTCGAGCGGGGCCGGCACGAGGAACTGCTCGCCCAGAAGGGCTTCTACTACCAGCTCTACATGAGCCAGTTCCGCCGCCAGGCCGAGATCGACGCCCTGACCGCCTCCGCCGCGCCGTCGCCGGGTGGGAATGGGTATACGCAGATGGCGGCTGTGCCGGCGTAGTCCATCGCGTGCACAGCGTGTAAATGCCCTGGATCGGTTGAGACCGGTTCAGGGCATTTGTGCGCCCGGTGCCGTAGATTTCGTTTGACCAATAATTTCTACTTACCTCACCCTCATCGAAATTCTCGGCGCTGGCCTCTTCTTGCCACCGTTCTGCCGTGGGGTGACGTGCCCCAGCAGCTAATGAGGAGGATGCAGCCCCAGCGCAATCCAATAGCGGCGCATCTGCACCAGCACGGGGCGGTTCATGCGCAACAACGCGACCGTGGCGCGACCGGCCGGCGTCAGCCCGATCAGCGCGGCGCCGTCTTCGCTCCATGTGAAGTGGTCGCCCCAAGCTTGAACTTATGGATGGAAGAGAGGCGTTTCCTCCCCGCTCAGCGGATCCAGCGCCGTCTGTCTGATACCTTTCTGCCGGTTGCAGGTCGGGCAACTGAAGCACAGGTTGTCGGCAGTTGTCCCGCCCTCAGCCGACAGCGGTACGATGTGGTCGATCTCAAAAGTCACACCCAGCAGCGCCTCTGCGCTGCGACAGTAGGCGCAGAGGCCGCCGGCTTGGCTCAGTACCTGCCCACGGGGCTGCCGGGATGTACTGGCTCACTCAAGCAGCTCCCCAGACTGTTGGGTCAGGTGCAAGGTGTACTGGGCGCGGGCCTTCAGCAAGCCGACCTGATCCACCTGGGCCAGTAGCTCGTCCAGTGCAGCCTCTTCTTTCTGATCAAGAGCGCCGACCCGGTTCTTTTCTAACAACGCCTGAAGGCTCGCCTGTTTGCCCGGTGCAACGACGGCTTCTGCCAGGGCGCTCAGCTCGCCAATGCTCATGCCTGGCAAGGGTTCCAGAACCGCCGTGCTTGCAGGGCTTACTTTCTTACGCGGCTGTGGCTTCACGCTGCGCAACAGCGCTGTCGCCAGCTCAACCTGGGCATCGCGAGGCAGCCGGTGCGCAGCGTTCAAGACATCTCCATACGATACCACTGTCATGAACACACCTCCGTGCCTCTCTGATTGAATTCTAACTACAACCCTCGAACCTGTCAAAGGAGCTTCATCTTGGCCCGTAAACTAGATCACATCCTCCGCCTAACACCCTCGCCTCTCGGCAACAGCTTCCTGTGCCAGCCAACGGGCGCGATGGCGTGCGGCGATGGCAGCGCCGGTACGCACACGGCGCGCATTCAGGATGAGCTGGCCGATGCCTTGCGAGGTCTCGTTCAGGCCAGGAACTCCAGGTAGTTCGCCCGGTGCACCAGATGCACGAGGCTGCCTGGGTAGGTTTGGGCGAACAGCGCGGGCGGCTGCCAGCGCTGCTCGCTCCACTTACACTCGTAGGCGACCAGACGTCCACCCTCCTCTTCGATGTAGTCCAGCTCGTAGCGGTCATGGGTACGCCAGAAGTACAGATTGACGTTGCGGCGCTGGTTGGCGTTGGCTTTGACGCGCTCGCTGATGAAGAAGTTCTCCCACAGCGCGCCCACATCCTGGCGCAGGTCCAACGTGTTGAAGTTGTTGATCAGGGCATTGCGCACCCCCAGATCGTAGAAGTAGATCTTGCGCAGCTTGCCCAACTCTTTGCGCAGGTTGCGGCTGAGGGGAGGCAAGTGAAAGAGCACGAAGGCCTTCTCCAGCAGGTCCACGTAGCGGGCAACAGTGCTCTTGTCCAGACCGAGCAGGCTGCCCACTTCGTTGTACGACACTTCACTGCCGATCTGCAGCGCCAAGGCCTGCAAAAGTCGACGCAACATGTCGGGATTCTTGATCGTCTGGTACTCCAGCACATCGCGGTACAGATAGCTGTTGGCAATCTCCGTGATGGCGGCGGCGGGATCGTCGCTGGTGATCACACCCGGATAGGCGCCGTAGCGCAGCCGACGTTCCAACAGCCGATGCGCCTCGAGCGTGCTTTCCTGGGTGAGCAGCTCGGCCGCCGACAGCGGAAGCAGCCGGAACTCGATTTTGCGCCCTGTCAGTGGTTCGACGATCTCGTTGGAGAGCGTGAAGGAGGAAGAGCCGGTGGCGATGACCTGAATGCCGGGGAAATTGTCGACGAGCAGCTTGAGCGTCAGGCCGATATTGCGCACCCGCTGGGCCTCGTCGATGACCACTAGTGTCCGCGCGCCGATCAGCGCTCGCAGCTCCGTCGACGTTCGCTCAGTCAACGAGCTGCGGATGTCGGGCTCGTCGCAGTTGAGATAGAGGGCGTTCTCCGGCTGGTTGCGTAGTATTGCCTGGCACAAGGTAGTCTTCCCGACCTGCCGCGCGCCATAGATTACGATCACTTTGCCTTTGAACAGCGCCGCCTCAACTGCGGGCTGGATGGCGCGTGCGTAGTCGTTCATCTCAATTCTCCTAAAACAGGTGATCTTAGTCGCCTATTTTAGTATGATTTAGGTGAATTGTCAAAGAGCATCATCCACCACCCGCGAGAAGTCCGGCTGCCGGCGCTCGAAGAAGGCGGTCATGGCCTCGCGGGCCTCGGGGGAGCCCAGGCGGGCGATGAAGATCTCACCCTCGGCGCTCATGGCCTGGCGCACGGCCTCGGCCGGCCAACGCTTCATCAACTGCTTGCTCAGGCGCACGGCCGTGGGCGGCTTGGCGGCCAGCGCCTGCGCCTTGTGCAGCACGTAGGCGTCCAGCTCGCTGTCGGCCCGCAAGCCGTTGACCAGCCCCACGGCCTGCGCGGTCTCGGCGTCGAAGGTCTCGCCCAGCAAGAGCAGCTCGGCCGCGCGGCGGTGGCCCATCAACTGCGGCAGAATGAAGCTGGATGCGGCCTCCGGGGTCAGGCCCAAATTGACGAAGGGGACCTGAAAGCGCGCGCTGGGGCCGGCCCAGACCAGGTCACAGTGCAGCAGCATGGTCACGCCGATGCCGACGGCCACGCCATGCACGGCCGCCAGCAGCGGCTTTTTTGCGGCGATCAAGGTCTTGAGGAAGCGGAAGACCGGGCTGTCCTCGCCGCTGGGCGGGTTTTGGAGAAAGTCGCCCAGGTCGTTGCCGGCCGTGAAGCAGCTCTCCGCGCCGGCGAAGAGGATCACCCGCACGGCCGGGTCGGCCTCGGCCGCCAGCAGCGCTTCCGTCATGGCGTCGTACATGGCCAGGGTCAGCGCGTTCTTCTTGTCGGGCCGGTTGATCTGGATGCGCAGCACGGCGTCGTGGGTGGTGGTAAGGATGTGTTGGGACATGGGTTTTCTCCGGAGATTTGACAAAGCCAGTGGTTTCTCTGGGCGCAGGCAGTGCTTTCGAAAGCGAACAGTGGGACGCTGATTGACACTGATTTGCGCTGATCAGAGGAAAGATTGGCAAGTTTTTGCTTTCCGATCTGCGTCTATCTGCGTTGATCCGCGTCCGTTTGTCTGCCTTCGTCAGCAGAAGTCGGAGTTAGTCTCGCTTGAGCACCATCAGTGTAGCGTCGTCGAACCAGGGGCCGCGGCCGACGAAGCTGCGCTGCGCCTGGACGATGGCCGTTACCATGCCTTCGGCCGATGCGCTGCGGTGCCGTTCGACGACGTCCCGCAGCCGCTCCTCGCCGAAGAACTCGTCAGTCTCGCTCAGCGCATCGCTGACGCCGTCCGAGTAGATCACCAGGGTGTCGCCGGGCTCCACCGGCACGGTTACAGCTTCCCACTCGCCTCCATCCATCACGCCCAGCACCATGCCGGTACGCCGGAGCCGTTCGGTGTCGGCTGAGCCGTGGTTGCGCAGCAAATAGGGTGGATTGTGGCCAGCGTTGGCGTAGGTCATGGCGCCGGCGTAGGGATCGATCACGCCGTAAAAGACACTGACAAATAGCCCCGACTGGGTGTCGGCCAGGATGCGGCGGTTGGCCACCCGTAGCACGTAGTCGGGCCGGCCGTGGTACTCGTAGGCGTAGGTGCGCAGCAGTGTGCGGGCCAGGGCCATGACCAGCGCCGCCCCCATGCCCTTGTCGGAGACGTCGGCCACCAGCAGGCCCAGCTTGCCGTTGGGCAGGGGAAAGGCGTCGTAGAAGTCGCCTGATGTCTCGCGCGCCGGCTGCAGGGCGGCTGCCAGTTGCCAGCCGGGCAGGCTGGGCAAGCTGGTGGGCAGGAAGGTCGCCTGAATCTGCCCGGCCATCGCCAGCTCCTGCGCCACCATCTGGTGCTGCAGGTCGCGCTGGTAGGCTTCGACGCTGTGCAGGGCCGATGCGATCTGGGCGGCCAGGGTCTGCGTGGAGGGCTGCAGGTCGACAGCCAGGTCCTCGAAGACATTGGTCTCCTGCACCAAGCAGATGCCGCCCAGCGGCTGGCCATCGTCGTTGGAGAGGATGGGGCAGAGCACGATGCGGTTGCGAGCCGGCCGGCTGTCCCAGGGCGGCGTCTGGCGCGCGCTGATGTCCTGGTAGACGCCGTGCGCGGCCAGCCACTCCCAGACAACTTCAGACGGTGCGGCCTGACTCTCAGGCAGGCGTAGCAGCGTCTGGCCCGACAACAACCGAATCTCGATCTGCCGGTAGCGGAACATGGCCGGGATGTACTCGCCCAGCAGTTGGGGCAAATTGAACGCACCGGGCGGTGCGGCGATGATGGCCCGACCCAGACGCTCCAATTGTGTCACTTCGCGTGAGTGCTGTTGGCTGAGCATAGCCGCTTTGCTCAACCGTCGCGCCAGCAGGCTAACCAGGTGAACGCCCAGCATGAAGAAGAGGAAGGCCCAGACCCCATTCTGCGAGTAGAGCGCGGCGGCCATGATGCCGAAGCAAGCCGAGATTTGCGTAATCAGGAAGAATCTGAGCGTCAGCCAGCGGCGGTGCGGCGTTTCGGGTAGGCTGAACACGGCCAGGGAGCGCGCCTGGATAGCCATCAGCAGGTATAGGCAGGCCATCTGGCAGGCCAGAAATACCACCACCGCCAGAATAGCCGGCCACGTCGCCTGCCAGGACAGGTTGGGCAACGGGATGACGCCGCCGGCCAGCCGATAGACCAGCAGCGCCAGCAGCATGGTCAGCACGATCCCCCAGACGTTGTATAGCCAATTGCGCGCGAGGGTCCAGTATTGCGGCGTGGTCTGGGCGCGGCGCAGGCGGGGGAGGTAGAACAGGGTTTCCAGGGCCAACAACAGCCAGACCGTGTTGGGGCCGAATAGCAGCAGGGCCGAGAAGGCCAACACCGGCAGCAAGGTGGCGCTGGCAAAGCTATACTCTCCGGCGCGCGTGCCGATGGTCTGGAAGAAACCAATGCGCATCAGGCTGACACCCAGCGCCAGGATCAGCAGCGCGGCAGGCCACTGGCTGCGCATCATGGCGGGATCGGAGACAACCGCCAGTACGGCCAGGCCGATCACGGCCAGGGGCAGGCTGAGCGCCACCAGCGCGATGTCTGCGATCAGGCGCGCACGCTCGTGGTCTGTCAACTGCTCAAAGGGAGGCCAGCGGCGGTGAACGAAGCGCAGCAGGGAGCTGATCATGGCTGATATAGTACCGCCTTTGCGGGCTTGTGTCAACCGGCTGGCGGCCACATGGGATCATCGGCTAATTTGCCGGCAGGGAGTAGTTGGCGTAGAATAAAAAACCGACCGGTTGGTATGTTTTGGAGGCCAAGATGTCCACACAACAGCGCAGCGAAGAGACTCGATCACGCATCTTGCAGGCCGCCCTCGGCTGTTTTTCCGAGCGCGGCTATGACGGTACTGGAGTGGCCGAAATCTGCCAGCGGGCCGGGGTCAGCAAAGGCGCGTTCTACCATCACTTTGCCAGCAAGCAGGCGCTGTTCGTCGCCCTGCTCGCCCAGTGGCTGGCTGTCCTGGACGACCAGGCGGCTGTGCAGCGCGCGCCGGGCGCCACCGCGCCGCAGGCTTTGCAGGCCATGGTCGCCCTCTTGCAGCAGGTGTTTCGCGACGCCAGCGGCCGGCTGACCATGTTTCTGGAGTTCTGGCGCCAGGCCGCGCGCGACGAGGCAATCTGGCAGGCGACGATGGCGCCCTTCGATCGCTACCACGCGCTGCTGGCCGGCATCGTGCGTGCGGGCATTGCCGAGGGATCGCTGCGGCCGTGCGATCCCGACAATGCGGCGCGTGTCATTGTTTCCATGGCCGTGGGCATGGTCCTGCAGAGCGCGCTCGATCCGACCGGGAGCGATTGGCAGCAGGCGGCCCAGGCTGGGATGGACCTGTTGTTAGCTGGGTTGGTCAGGAGAGCGCCATGAAAGTATTGCTTACAGGCGCGTTTGGCAACATCGGTTTGCACACGCTGCGAGAACTGCTGGCGCAGGGGCACGCCGTCCGCTGCTTCGACGTGGCCAGCAAGGAAAACAAGCGGCAGGCCCGGCAGATGGCCGGCTGTTGTGACGTGGTGTGGGGCGACCTGCGCCGGCCGGAAGATGTAGCGCGTGCCGTGCGCGGTCAGGATGCGATCGTGCATCTGGCCTTTGTCATCCCCAAGCTGTCGATGACGGGCGTCGGTAGCGAAGACCGCCCTGACTTCGCGCGCGAGGTGAATGTGGGAGGCACGCTCAATCTGCTGGCGGCGGCCAAGGCCAGTCCCCGTTCGCCCAGCATCATCTTTGCCTCTTCGCTGCACGTGTTCGGCCGCACGCACCATTTGCCGCCGCCGCGGCGCGT
Source organism: Anaerolineae bacterium (assembly GCA_049294015.1). Taxonomy (GTDB): domain Bacteria; phylum Chloroflexota; class Anaerolineae; order JAAEKA01; family JAAEKA01; genus JAAEKA01. The sequence continues at coordinate 4,507 of JBAQCH010000150.1, read as the reverse complement.
AACCGATCCTGTCCAGCCGGTGGAGCACTACGCCTGGCACAAGGTGGCCTGTGAGGAGATGGTCAAGGGCGCCGGCTTGCGCTGGGCCATTCTGCGCCTGGGCGCTTCCATGCCGATCCGGCTGATCGTCGATGCGGGCGTGTTCGACGTGCCGCTGGACAACCGCATCGAGTATGTGCATGGGCAGGATGTGGCGCTGGCAATGGCCAATACGCTCCAGACTGAAGCGGCCTGGGGCAAGACCTGGCTGATCGGCGGCGGGCCGGCTTGCCAGTTGCTCTACCGGGACATGGCGACACAGGTGCTGGAGGCATTCGGCGTCGGCATGTTGCCCGACTGGGCCTTTCGCACGGAGCCGTTTGGCACCGACTGGCTGGACACGGTCGAGAGCCAGCAGGTGTTGCGCTTTCAACGTCACACACTCGCCGACTATGTGTCCGACGTGCGAACTGCCTTGGGGCCGAAACGGCAGGCTGTGATCGCGCTGCGGCCGCTGATTCGCCGGCATCTGCTGCGGCTTTCGCCTAACTACGCCCAGCACATGGTCGAGACCAGGCATCTGGCCGTGGGCGCACCGGCCTGAAATAGAACAGGCGTCCCGCCGTCTTGGCGACGGCTGGACGCCTGTTTAAGCTTGATGATCGGCTTGGCGCGGAGCTGATCACTCGCTGGTCATGATGAACAGCGGCTTCATGGCAAAGCGGCGGTAGTGCGGCCGATAGCGCTCGGTGTTGTAGAAGCGCTCGATGTCTACCACCTTCTTGCTGCTGGTGACCACCTCGATCGGCACGTCGTCGTAGCGGCCGTTCTTGAGCACCACCAGCCGGCCGTGCATGCCGTTTAGGATCAGGTCCAGCGCCAGGTTGCCGTACGCCATGGGCACGATGGAGTCGATCGCGTCGGGGTCGCCGCCGCGCACCAGGTAACCCAGCCGTTGGTTGATGACGTTGATCGGCTTGCCGCCGTTGTAGGAGGCCGAACGAGCTTGCAACTCCTGGGAGATCAGGTCGCCAACGCCTCCCAGTTTTTTGTGGCCGTAAGCGTCTGTGGTCTGGCTCTGGAAGATCATCTCGCCGCCCTCGAACATGGCGCCCTCCGAGACCATCACGATCGAGTACTTGCTGGGGTTGTGATTGCGATCTTTCACCATCAGCTCAGTCAATAGCTCGATATCGAAGCGGTGCTCCGGAATCACGCAGCGGTTGGCAGCGCCGGCCATGGTGGGCAGCATGGCTGTGAAACCGGCGTAGCGGCCGAAGACCTCCAGCACCAGGAAACGCTCATGCGAGCCGGCCGAGGTGCGCAGGTTGTTGGTCAGGGCAATCGTGCGCGACACGCAGGTGCTGAAACCGATGCAGTAGTCGGTGCCCGGCACGTCGTTGTCCATGGTCTTGGGGATGGCCACGACCTTGAAGCCCTGCTGCGCCAAATGGACGCCGTAGCTCAAGGTGTCGTCGCCGCCGATGGGGATCATGTAGTCGATGCCCAGCCAGTCCAGGTTAGCCAGCACCTCGGGCGTCAGGTCGTTGACCTTGTCGGTGTATTTGTCGCGCAGGTGCAGCGGCACATCGTCGGCCTTGACTGTGCTGGGACGGGTGCGGGAGGAATGCAGGAAGGTGCCGCCGGTGCGGCCGGCGCGGTTGACGACCTCTTCCGTCAGCACCTGAAAGTTTTCGTGGTTGTCATAATCCTTCTCGCGCACAATTTCGATTGCGCCCTTCCAGCCGCGGCGGATGCCGATCACCTGATAGCCCTCGCGCAGCGCGCGGATGGTGACCGCGCGGATGGCTGGGTTCAGACCAGGCACGTCGCCGCCGCCGGTCAGGATGCCGATGGTGCCCTTGTGGGTTTTCACGCTTGCCATTGATGAACCTCCAAACAGTGTTGATATCAGCCGCCGCCAGTGCGGCCGGGCATACCGGCGCCACGTGGGACGGCACAATGAACTTGCCAAAACAGGCGCATGATACCATCAGGCAGGCAAAACGGCAACATGCGCGGCCGGCCTGCGCTTTTGAGGTTGCAGTCTTGCAGGCGTACAATGCGAAGCCATGTCCGATCCACTGCTGCTAGCCCTCGCCGTTGTCGCCATTATCTTCTTTGCCTCATTCACCCAAAGCGTCGTCGGCTTTGGCACGGCCATGGTGGGCATGCCGCTGATGGTCGGCGTGCTGGGCATTGCCATCTCGGCGCCGCTGGTCGCCATGGTGGGCCTGACGTTGGAGGTGGTGATGGTGCTTAACTACCGCCAGAGCGTCAGCCTCGCCGTCATGTGGCGCCTGATCGCCGCCGCCGTGGTGGGCATTCCCCTGGGCATCTACGCGGTGCGCCGCATCGACGAGGAGACCGTGCTGACGGTGCTGGGGGTGGTGATCGCCGGCTACGCCATCTACGGTCTGCTGCGCCTGCGCCTGCCTGAGCTGCGCAGCCAACTATGGGCCTACGGCGCGGGCTTTCTGTCCGGCATCCTCGGCGGCGCCTACAACACAGCCGGCCCGCCGGTGGTCATCTACGGTCACTGCAAACGCTGGCCGCCCGAGGAGTTCCGCGGCAATCTGCAGGGCTTCTTCCTGGTTATCGATGTGCTGGTAGTGGCAAACCATGCGATCTTGGGCAACGTCACCCCGGAGGTCTGGCGCACCTACCTGATCGCGCTGGCCCCGCTCCTGCTCGGCTTCGTGATCGGCACCCGCCTGGCCACGCGCATCAACCCCGATCTGTACAGCCGGATTGTGTTGGTGATGCTGGTGATCCTGGGGGTGCGGTTGATCCTATGACGCCGCCGTGCATGCACTGAAGGCGGGACACAGAGAGCACAGAGAAGGCACAGAGGGCGCAGAGAAGAGTGTCTGCTTGGCCTTGTGTGTGGGTCCTGAAGGCAGGACGCAGAGGACGCAGAGAAGAGGGCTGTTGGCCTTGGTTCCGTAGCTGCCTGTTGCGATCCCCTCTGCGATCTCTGTGTCTCCTCTGTGAACTCTGTGTCCCTTCCCTTGGCCTTGGCCCAGTTCAGGCGGCGTTCTCACAGCTTTCCGTAGGCTCGATCCAACACCTCCACCGTGTGCCAAATGGCCAGCGGCCGGCCAAGGCGTTGCAGGTGGGCCGCGATCTGGGTCAGGCAGCCGATGTTGCCGGTGATGATGGCGTCGGCGCCGGTGGCCAGGATGTTGCGGGCTTTGCGTTCCCCCAGTTGGCCAGCGATCTCCGGCTGCTCCAGGTTGTAGGTACCGGCCGACCCACAGCACAGCTCGCCCTCGGGGATCTCCAGCAGCGTCAGGTTGGGGATCGCACTCAGCAACGCGCGCGGCTCGCTGCGCACCCCTTGCGCGTTGGCCAGGTGGCAGGCGTCGTGGTAGGCTACAGCCAACGGCTGGGCCAGCGGCGGCGGTGTTTCCAGCCCCAGCCGATGGAGGAAGACGCTGATATCAAGCACCCTCTCGGCAAAGACTATGGCCTCTTGCTCCTCAGCCAGCCCCTTGAACAGCGCCGGGTACTCGTGCATGCCCGACCCGCAGCCGGCCGCGTTGGTGACGACCGCATCGACGTCGGTCGGGAACAGCCGCAGGTTTGCCCGCGCTAGATCGCGCGCCTGGCCCGCCGCGCCGACGTGCATCGACAGCGCGCCGCAGCAACCCTGGCCCTGGGGAACGATCACCTCGACGCCGTTGCGGCTGAGCACGCGCAGCGTGGCCCAGTTAATCTCTGGCGCCAGCGCCTGCTGCACGCAGCCGACCAGCAGCGCCACCCGCGCCCGCCGCACGCCTTGCGCTGGATAGAAATAAGGTAACGGAGCGGCCTTGGGCAGCTCGTCGGGCAGCAGATCGACCATCGCGCCCAGGTCGCCCGGCAACACGCCAGCCAGCCTCTTGCCCAGGCGGCCGGCTGCGGCCGCCGCGCGGAAGCGGCCGGCGTAGGGCAGCGTCTCGCGGATCAGCCGTCGCTGCGCCTTCTGTGCGGCCGGCCGGTCGCTGCGTCGCGGCTCGGCATAGGCGCGGAAGCCGGCCAGCAGCTCGCCGTAGGCTACGCCCGATGGGCAGGCCGGCACGCAGCCCACGCAGCCCAGGCAGCGGTCGATGTAGGGCATGGCCTCCTCCAACGCCAGGCTGCCCTCCAACGTCTCCTTCATCAGAAAGATGCGGCCGCGCGGCGAGTTCATCTCCTCGCCCAGCAGGCGGTAGGTGGGGCAGGCGGGCAGGCAGAAGCCGCAGTGGACGCAGGTCTGCACCGCGTGGGCCATGATCTCGCCTTGGGGACCGAGCGTTTCGACGGGGATGCTGTGCTGCATGAGGAGCCTCGGAAATGGTTAATGGTGAACGGTTAATGGTTAATTGGTGAACTGGTGAATGGTGAACTGGTGAATGGTGAATGGTGAATTGGTGAATGGGTATCTTCTCAATTTTTCGTGGTGAAGGATTGCAGTGTCAAGGAGGCACCGCATTTTCGTAAGCAAGAACAGAGTGTTGGTTGATCAGATCAGCCAGATTGGGTAGGTAGTAGGTGCGAGAGACCC
>JBAQCH010000149.1:0-5028 GCA_049294015.1 Anaerolineae bacterium | reverse complement strand
GGCACGCCCACAGCCACAGCGCAGCCGGCTGCCACCGATACCCCGCAGCCAACAGCCACGCCGACGCCGGCTGCCACGCCCTTCCCGCCCGGTCCGCCCAGCAAGCTGGGCCTGTTCGTGGGCTGGAACCACCCGCAGATCTTCGAATTGCTGGCCACCGGCGGCGTGGCGCTGGTCAAGACGCTGGAATATGACGCCAACTTCGTCGCCCAGATCAAGGCCGCATCGCCGCGCACGTTGGTAGTCGCCCGCTACACACCGCTGCCCACGCCGGCCCTGGATAGCTGGAACCCGCTGGAGGCCGCGCGCCAGTTCGTCGAGCTGCTCTTGCCCATCGCCGCCGAGCCCAGCCGCCTGGCCCACATCGACGCCTGGGAGGCGTACAACGAGCCGACCATCGTTACGACCGACCAGATGGCGCGCCTGGCCGATTTCGAGGCCGAGCGCACCCGTCTGCTGGCCGCGGCCGGCGTGCGCTCCTGCGTGGGCAACTTTGGCACAGGCCAGCCGCCGTTGGAGCTGTGGCCCAGCTTTTACCCCGCCTTGCAGGCCGTTCAGCAGCACAATGGCTTTCTCGGCCTGCACGAGTATTCAGCGCCGGAGATGTGGTTCGGCGCGGGCGACAACCAGAACCATCCTGAGGGCAACGAAGGAGACGAGGGCTGGCTGACGCTGCGCTATCGCAAGGTCTACCGCGACTACCTGAGGCCGGCCGGCCTGGCTGTGCCGCTGTTGATCACCGAGACCGGCGTCGATGGTCTGGTGCAGGGACGGCCCGGCCCGCCCGGCAACGGCTGGAAAGATTTCGCCGACTACTGGCGACAGCAAGGCTATGTTACTACCACGGCTGAGGGCTTCTATGTCGAGCAACTGGCCTGGTATGATCGCCATCTGGTGCAGGACGACTACGTCCAGGGCTCGGCCATCTACGCGCTGGCCGGGCCGACCGGCTGGGAGTCCTACGAGATCGCCGGCCCCGTGGCCAATATCCTGCGCCAGTACATGGCTGTGCATCCGATGCGCTAGCAGACGGCGGCGCATCCTCTCCTTCCCATCGTCCACCACCCTGTCGCTGTCAAGAGTAGGCTACATCTCAGCAACTGGCAGTCCTCCATCAATCGTTCGCACCAGCAGCGGCACCCGCCCGCCCACCCGACGAAAGCCGGCCTGCTCATAGAGGCGCAGCGAGGCCTGGTTGCTCTCCTGGGTGTTGATGGTCACTCGTCGCGCGCCGTTGGCGCGGCAGTAGGCCAGGCCGTGGTTGAGCAGCGTCCGGCCGATACCTTGGCGCTGCGCGTTGGGATGCACGGCCAGGCGGATGATCTGTCCCGTCTCTCCCAGCACGTCGGCGCAGGTATAGCCCAGCAGCGCAGCCTGGCCCGTCTCATCCCCGCCTTCGGCTACCACGAAATACCCGCAGGTCACCATCAATTCGATCAACTCTCCGCTGGCCAGTTGATAAGGCAGCTCGAAGGCAGCGTCGTCTAACGCGGCCAGCCGGCCCAGGTCGTCAGGCTGCACCGGCCGTACCTGAGCCGGCTGCGCTGGCAGATCGGCCAGCGGGCGCGGGTGGCGCTCCAGCGAGACGATCCACTCATGGCGCTGGAAGCCGGCCTGCAGCAGCGCGGGCGGCAGCCACAGCGCCGTGCCGTAGACGGCCAGATGCGTGACTCCGTCCCGTCGCAACCGATCAATGGCCGGCCGCAATACTGCCCGCAATCCCTCGCTGGTGCGCCAGCCGTTCTGAATCGCCACCCCCCGCAGGTAGGCCCAGCGGGCGTGGGTGACAGACACACAGAGAAACGCCCCGATGGTGTCGCCATCCAGCGCAACGGTACAGGCTCCACTAGCCAGCAACTGTGGCAGGTCCTCCGGACCGAACGCGGCAAAGCTGCGCCTGGACTCGTCCAACAGGCGGCGCACCTGCGCTTGGTCATGCACGGAGGCTCGGTAGACTTGCATCGGGTAGTTCAAGTGAAAGAAACTCATCAGGGTGTGTTCAAAATGGGGTGAGCCTGCGTAGGACGATTTTCCAAATCGTCCGCCTTGCGGCCGCAAGAACGGACGATTTGGGAAATCGTCCTACGAGCCGGAGGGGGACTCGACCTACTTTGAACACACCCAACTCATTACTTCATGATTCTGGCGCACGCAAAGGCGCAAAGGCCGCAAAGGAAGGCAGATTCGCTTGGCGTTCTTGGCGTCTTCGCGTGAGACTCGTGGACTGTGGAGGCTGTGCGGCCAAAGGCCGGCGCGGCGTCGATTGTCAGAAAACTCGCCCTTGACACAGCGCGCAGATGATGATACAACAACAACAGGCCCACATCAAATCCGGCTCCCGTTGACAGGCGGCAAGCAACATGACAGGCGTTCGTGCCCACGTTCTCATCAGCGGTCATGTACAAGGGGTGTTTTACCGCGCATCGACCCAGCGTCAGGCTCATGCGCTCGGCGTCAGGGGATGGGCGCGCAACTTGCCTGACGGCCAGGTAGAGGCTGTGTTCGAGGGCGACCAGGCCGCGGTCCAGCGCCTGCTAGCCTGGTGCCGTCGCGGCCCACCCAATGCCTACGTCACCGATGTCGACGTGCGCTATGAGCCGTTTGTGGGTGAGTTTACTGGGTTTGGCGTGCGCTATTGATCTGGCTCGGTCAGGCCCACTCCGGCGGAGCTCCGGGGTGCTGCGCAAAGACCGGCCAGGGCAGGTGAGAATACGCTCATGTCCGATCGCTGGTTGCGCGCTTCGGCGCCCAAAGAGCTGAGTTTCGCAGAGCAGCGCGAGTGGATGGTCAGAAACCAACTCGAGACCTGGGGTATCGCTGACCCGCGCGTGCTGGACGCCATGCGGCGCGTGCCGCGCGAGCTGTTCGTGCCCGACGCTGAACGTAGCGCAGCCTACTACGATGGCGCCCTCCCCATCGGCGAGGGCCAAACCATCTCCCAGCCCTTCGTGGTGGCCACCATGACCGAGTGGCTGCGGCTGCGGGGACAGGAGAAGGCGCTGGAGATCGGCACTGGGTCCGGCTATCAGACGGCCGTGCTCAGCCTGCTGGCGGCCGAGGTCTACACCGTGGAGCGCATCGCACGTCTCTCCCGCCAGGCCCAGGAGACCTTGGCCCGCTTCGGCGCCGGCAACGTCCACTTTCGGGTGGGCGACGGCAGCCTGGGCTGGCCGGACCACGGCCCCTACGACGCCATCCTGGTGACCTGCGCCGCGCCGGCTGTGCCGCAGCCGCTGGTGCAGCAACTGGCTGACGGCGGGCGCATGGTTGTGCCTGTTGGGCCGCGCGGCTACCAGGACCTGGTGTTAGTGTGCAAGACTGGGCAGCAGGTGACGCAGGAGCGGCTGTCGCCCGTGGCCTTTGTGCCGCTGATTGGCGAGCACGGCTGGTAAGGTTCGTCACCCAGTCCAAACCATGACGATCACCTGCTTGCGGTAGAGCAACCAGGCGGCTGTCGTCCCCACCAACGATTTGAGCCGCAGCCCCAGCGGCGCCTGCCGCAAGGGGATACGCCGGAAACCATAGCGCTCGTACAGAGCTTGGCGATCCTGCACGCATTCCAGATGCACCGGCGGCTGCTGGCCAGCCAGGCAGGCGCGGATCAGCGCTCCGGCTACGCCCTGGCCGCGCCGCTGGGGCTGCACGTACAGGCCGCCCAACTCCCGCAGCCCCCAGTAGCGCCGCACCTGGCAGATACCGACCATCTCGCCAGCCCCGTCTTCTGCGATCTGGAAATTGCGCCAGTTGAGCCCGGTGCGATCCAGGCCCGCGCGTTTGATCGTCTCCTTGATCAACCGGCTGTCGGCGGCCGTTGCCGGGCGGATCTGCAGGTCTGCCGTCTCGCTCATTCGATCCGCCAATTCACAAGGCGCAGATCAGCGTCGTACTCGCACTTCAAGCTGATTGGACCTGGTGAGCCATCGACGACATAGGGGTAGAAGATCGCGTCGGCCTGGGGAATTGGCAGCGCGGTCACCTGATCCACCGCCACCCAGGCCAGGTCGCCCTCGACACAGTCAGTGCTCAACGCCCCCTCGAACTCCCGCACCAGGTAGATGAACATCAGCCATTGCCAGTCGGGCAAGGGCGAGGTCTCGGTGACGATAAGGCGCAGCTCAGGCCGGCCCGCAGCGCGCAGCCCGGTCTCCTCGGCCAGCTCGCGCACGGCGCATTCGGTTGGCGACTCGGTCAGTTCCACCTTGCCGCCGGGCGCGGTCCACTGGCCCAGGTTGGGCTGTTTGCGGCGTAGCATCATCAGCACCTGGCCGTCGCGCAGCGCGTAAACCAGGGTCGTTACTTTTCTTGTCACAGCCAATCTCCTTGCCCGCTCGCGCCATATCCGGCGGAGCGGCTAACGCCAGAAACGATAGACCACGCCGGCCGCGGCGTCAGCTACGTAGAGATCGCCCTGCGGCCCTTCGGCCACGGCCACCGGGCGCTGCAGGCCGTCGATGAAGCTGTGGACGACACTGTGGTAGCCCGCAGCGTCAGAAATGATCTCGACCCGCACGACCTGGCCCTGTCCGGGCAGCGCCACCAGCAGGTCTGCGGCGTAGTCCTCGAACATCCGGCCGCTGTAGAAGAGCAGGCCGGCGGCGCCAGATGCGGGCGGGAAGAGCGCCATAGGGCCGATGCTGCCGCTGTCGGCAGGCAGTTGGCCCCACACCTGCGGCCAGCCATAGTCGCCGCCGCCCAGCAGCACGTTCAACTCGTCGGGCGCCTCCGCTTGAACCGGCCAGCCCTCGCCGTTGTCCGTGGCGTAGATTGCGCCCGACGGGCTGAAAGCAATGCCGCCCGCGCTGCGCAGGCCGGTGACGAACAGCTCGCCCTCCACCGGCTCCTGGCCCGCCAGCAGCTCGGCCGGGTCGAAGCGCCAGACTGCGCCCGGCTGCGGCGCGCCGTCGCCGGCCGCGCCTTCGGTCACGTAGATGCGGCCGTCGGGGCCAACAGCCACGTCATTGGCCTGGCCTGCGCCGCTGCCTAGCCGGCCAACCAACCGGGCCTGACCGCCATCGATCACCACCAGGC
>JBAQCH010000148.1:0-16084 GCA_049294015.1 Anaerolineae bacterium | reverse complement strand
GCTTGACATGGTCGTAGTAGTGAAGCGAAAGCGGAACGAGCCTTCGGGCAGCGATCACAGGTGCTGCATGGCTGTCGTCAGCTCGTGTCGTGAGATGTTGGGTTAAGTCCCGCAACGAGCGCAACCCTCGCTACTAGTTACAAGTGTCTAGTGGGACTGCCGGAGTCAAACCGGAGGAAGGTGGGGATGACGTCAAGTCAGCATGGCCTTTATGTCCAGGGCTACACACACGCTACAATGGCCGGTACAATGAGTTGCTAAACCGCGAGGTGGAGCTAATCTCATCAAAGTCGGCCTCAGTTCGGATTGCAGGCTGCAACCCGCCTGCATGAAGTCGGAGTTGCTAGTAACCGCAGGTCAGCTATACTGCGGTGAATACGTTCCCGGGCCTTGTACACACCGCCCGTCACGTCATGGGAGTTGGTAACACCTGAAGCCGGTGAGCTAACCGTAAGGAGGCAGCTGTCGAAGGTGGGGCCGATGACTGGGACGAAGTCGTAACAAGGTAGCTGTAGCGGAAGCTGCGGCTGGATCACCTCCTTTCTAGGGAGTATCAACCTGCCGAGGATGGCAACCCCATCTTTGGGTGGTTCACTCTCTGGTCGCAGTTCAGAGCTATCCCGTATGGCCTGAACAACCCAAGCAAAGCCTTTCCTGTCACTTCTTAGTTGTTAATGCCAAGTCTCTTGGGCCTGTAGCTCAGACGGTTAGAGCACTGTGCTGATAACGCAGGGGTCAGTGGTTCGAGTCCACTCAGGCCCACTGGTTAGTATAAGGCCGATATAGCAGCATTGGTTTAGTTAACACACGTATGATCAAGTTTAGCTTTCAGAGCACATAATGCATTGCAGTAGTCATGTAGCGTGAGTCTTTGCGGCCCAGCTATGTGCTGGGTCGTTTTATGTCTCTGGTGCTTTAGTCTTTGATCTCTGGGCTCACGCGTTGAGTTCGGAGATCAGCGACGAAAGTTGCTGAACAGGTTGCTACCTTAACAACCGAATAGAATGCGTTGTTTCGATTTCTGCCGTCTCACGTGGAAAGCTACTAAGGGCGTACGGTGAATGCCTTGGCGCCATGAGCCGATGAAGGGCGTGGACAACTGCGATAAGCCTCGGGAAGCCGTTGTCAGGCGTTATATCCGGGGATGCCCGAATGGGGAAACCCACCCAGGGGAATGCCTGGGTATCCTTTGGCTGAACACATAGGCCTTAGGAAGGGAACCGAGGGAACTGAAACATCTAAGTACCTCGAGGAAAAGAGATTATTCCCTGAGTAGTGGCGAGCGAAAAGGGAAAAGCCTAAACCTGTGCTGCGTGATAGGTCGTAGCCGTTGCAGCACGGGGGTTGTAAGACACAGACGGGATCACTGCGAGGGTCCCAAAGAGTTACAAATCTAACCTCTAGTTGAACAGCACTGGAACGGCTGGGCAAAGAGGGTGACACCCCCGTAAGCGAAAGAAGTTAGACTCTTACTGTGTTCTTGAGTACCGCGGAGCACGCTAATTCTGCGGGAAACTGGGAAGTCCACTTTCCAAGGCTAAATACTCTTGGCGACCGATAGTGAACCAGTACCGTGAGGGAAAGGTGAAAAGCACCCCTGTGCGGGGAGTGAAATAGAACCTGAAACCGTACGCCTACAAGCAGTGGGAGCACTATGGCCTTCGGGCAATGTGTGACCGCGTGCCTTTTGGAGAATGAGCCGGCGAGTTACTCTTTGTGGCAAGGTTAAGCCAGAAACAGGCGGAGCCGTAGCGAAAGCGAGTCTGAATAGGGCGTTCAGTCGCAAGGAGTAGACCCGAAACCAGGTGATCTACCCATGGCCAGGGTGAAGCGAGAGTAATGTCTCGTGGAGGCCCGAACTCACTAATGTTGCAAAATTAGGGGATGAGCTGTGGGTAGCGGTGAAATGCCAAACGAACCTGGAGATAGCTGGTTCTCCCCGAAATAGCTTTAGGGCTAGCGTCACGTGTTTAGTATCGGAGGTAGAGCACTGATTCGGCTAGGGGGCATGTCGCTTACCAAACCGTATCAAACTCCGAATGCCGATACTCCAAACGTGGCAGTCGGACTACGAATGATGAGATCCGTGGTCGAGAGGGAAAGAGCCCAGACCGCCAGCTAAGGTCCTCAAGTTGAGGCTAAGTGGGAAAGGATGTGGAGTTACTCAGACATCCAGGAGGTTGGCTTAGAAGCAGCCACCCTTTAAAGAGTGCGTAATAGCTCACTGGTCTAGTGATTCTGCGCCGAAAATGTAACGGGGCTCAAGCCTCACACCGAAGCTGCGGGTTTGATCTTTTGATCAAGCAGTAGGGGAGCGTTCTGTAGGAGATACAAGTCGGACCGTAAGGACCGGTTGCGGCCTACAGAAGTGCGAATGCCGGCATGAGTAGCGCAAGATGCGTGAGAAACGTATCCCCCGTAAGTCTAAGGTTTCCGACGGAAGGTTAATCCGCGTCGGGTTAGTCGGGCCTAAGGTGAGGCCGAAAGGCGTAGCCGATGGACAACAGGTTAATATTCCTGTACCACGTTGGGTTGTTTGAGCGATGGGGTGACGCAGAAGGGTAGACCAGCCGGTTACTGGATTCCGGTGCCAAGCCCGTAGGCGCTGAGGATGGTAGGAAAATCCGCCATCTGAGCTGAGGGGTGATGGGGAAGACCCTAGGTCGTAAACTGGTTGAGCCCATGCTGCCGAGAAAAGCCTCTAGTTAGACCCGCGTGCCCGTACCGCAAACCGACACTGGTAGACGGGTAGAGAATACCAAGGGGATCGGGAGAACCCTCGTTAAGGAACTAGGCAAAATAGATCCGTAACTTCGGGAGAAGGATCGCCGCAGTAGGGTGAGGTGACTAGCTTACCCAGCCCGAAGCGGCCGCAGTGAAGTGGCCCTACCGACTGTTTAACAAAATCACAGGTCTCTGCGAACTCGCAAGAGGACGTATAGGGGCTGACACCTGCCCAGTGCCGGAAGGTTAAAGGGAGGGGTTAGGCGCAAGCCGAAGCTCTGAACTGAAGCCCCGGTGAACGGCGGCCGTAACTATAACGGTCCTAAGGTAGCGAAATTCCTTGTCGGGTAAGTTCCGACCCGCACGAATGGTGTAACGAGTGGGGCACTGTCTCAACGAGGGACCCGGCGAAATTGAAATAGTGGTGAAGATGCCATTTACCCGCAGCAGGACAAAAAGACCCCGTGGAGCTTTACTGTAGCTTGGCATTGAGTTAGGGCTTGGCTTGTGTAGGATAGCTGGGAGACTGTGAAACTGGGGCGCCAGCCTCGGTGGAGTCGCCGTTGAAATACCAGCCTGGTTAAGTCTTGGCCCTAACCTGAGTCCGTAATCCGGCTTGGGAACAGTGCCAGGTGGGCAGTTTGACTGGGGCGGTCGCCTCCGAAAGAGTAACGGAGGCGCGCAAAGGTTCCCTCAGGCTGATTGGAAACCAGCCATAGAGTGCAAACGCATAAGGGAGCTTGACTGCAAGACCTACAAGTCGAGCAGAGACGAAAGTCGGCGTTAGTGATCCCACGGTTCAGAGTGGAATGGCCGTGGCTTAACGGATAAAAGCTACCCCGGGGATAACAGGCTAGTCACGCCCAAGAGTCCATATCGACGGCGTGGCTCGGCACCTCGATGTCGGCTCGTCGCATCCTGGGGCTGGAGTAGGTCCCAAGGGTCGGGCTGTTCGCCCGTTAAAGCGGTACGCGAGCTGGGTTCAGACCGTCGTGAGACAGGTCGGTCTCTATCCGCTGTGGGCGCAGGGGATTTGCGAGGAGCTGCTCCTAGTACGAGAGGACCGGAGTGGACAGACCTCTGGTGTGCCAGTTGTCGTGCCAACGGCATTGCTGGGTAGCTAAGTCTGGCAAAGATAACCGCTGAAAGCATCTAAGCGGGAAGCTTGCCTCAAGATTAGATCCCCCACCTCCTTGTGAGGGTAAGCGCGCAGGAAGACTACCTGCTTGATAGGCGAGGCGTGTACGCACAGCAATGTGTTTAGCGGACTCGTACTAATGCGCGAGGGCTTTTCACGTGAGATGGTAGCAGTCGAGATACGCATTCTGTTCGGTTGTTAGGGTAGCAATCGCATCCTAACAAGTGAAAAACAAGCTTTGTTGGTGGCTTGAGCGGAGGAGGTACACCCAGTCCCATCCCGAACCTGGTAGTTAAGCCCTCCAGCGCCGATGGTAGTTGGGACGCAGGTCCCTGTGAGAGTAGGCCGCTGCCAACAAAGCTTGTTTTTTGTTTTCTCAGTTTCTTTTGCATATGTTGATGGGTTGTGCTAGAATCGACCCCATCGCACGATCAGATACGTTCTGATCGGCTGTGGTCCAGGGTTCGAACGACGTCGAGGCATCTAGGCCCGCCCATCCAGGCCATTGGCGCCAAGCCAGCCTGCTCCCATGTGCATCTGTTGTGACGCCAGGGCGATCTAGCGCAGTGACGCTTAGCTCCCCCCTGGCGTTTTTTGTGTTCCAGACTCTGCGACGTTACCTGGTTGCTCTTCTTTGAGGTGTGTTGTGAGTGATCATCAACCCTTGGCCCCTGACCAAGAAGCCGCGGCGGACGTGGTTATCCTGGCCGCGGGCGACAGCACGCGCCTGCGCTCCAAGGTCCCCAAGGTGCTCCATCCGTTGGCCGGCCGGCCTCTGATCGAATACAGCGTGCGCCTGGCCGAGGCAGTGTCACCTAAACCGCCCTTGATTGTCGTTGGACGCAACGCCGATGCGCTCATGGCGCAGGTGGGCGACCGCGCCTGTTATGTCCACCAGGAGCAGCGGCTGGGGACCGGCCACGCCGTTATGCAGGCGCGGCCATCCCTGCAAGGCCGGTCACAGAGCGTGCTGGTGTTCTACGGCGACATGCCGCTGGTCACCCAGGAGTCGATGCAGCAGTTGCTGGCCCTGCACGCAAGCAATCGCGCCCAGGGCGGCGTCCTCTCCCTGCTGACCTTCGAGAGCGGCAACCCGCGCGGCTTTGGCCGTATTGTGCGCAGCAGCGCAGGCGACGTGCTGGCCATCGTCGAAGAGGCCGATTGCACGCCGCCGCAACGCATGATTACTGAGTTGAACCCTGGCCTGTACTGCTACGACGCAGACTGGCTGTGGCGCAGCCTGGACCTGATTACCGTTAGCCCAAAGGGCGAGTACTATTTGACGGACTTGGTGGCGATTGCGGTCTCCCAGGGACGCCAGGTGCTGGCCCACAAGGTCAGCGACCCGGTCGAAATGCTGGGCATCAACACGCGTGTCCACCTGGCCGAGGCTGAGGCGGTGCTGCGCACACGAATCAATCATCGCTGGATGGAGGCAGGCGTCACCCTCACCGATCCGGCCGCCACTTACATTGATGACACGGTGGAAATCGGCCGTGACACCGTCCTGCTGCCCGGCGTGCACCTGCGCGGCCAAAGCCGCATCGGCGAGGACTGCCGCATCGGCCCCAACACCACGGTCGTGGACACGGTCGTCGGCGACGGTTGTCGTGTGCAGTATGCCGTGCTGGAACAGGCCGCGCTGGAAGACCACGTCGAAGTCGGCCCGTTCGCCCATCTGCGCAAGGGCGCCCACCTGGCGTCTGGCGTGCATATGGGCAACTTCGGCGAGGTCAAGAACTCGTACCTGGGACCTGGCGTCAAGATGGGCCATTTCAGCTACATCGGCGACGCCACCATTGGCCAGGAGGTCAACGTGGGCGCCGGGACGATCACCTGCAACTACGATGGCAGCCGCAAACACCATACCACCATCGGCGACCATGCCTTCATCGGCAGCGACACCATGTTGGTCGCGCCGGTGACCATTGGCGCCGGCGCTCGTACCGGCGCTGGCTCGGTGGTCACCCACGATGTGCCGCCCGGCGAGTTGGCGTTGGGTGTGCCGGCCCGCATCCGGCCGCGCGCTGAGTGAGACGCAGCAACGCAATCCGCTGGATTGCTTACGAGAGGATAATTGGAGAAGATACGTGGACGAGGGATGGATAGTCGCTTGGCTCCTGCTCGCACTGGCGCTGATGCTGATCGCCCTGGCCGCCGCGGCCGAGGTGTCGTTGGGCGCCATCAGCCGGGCAAATGTTCGACGCTTGCTGGATGAAGGTATTTCACGCGCCCAGGCGCTTCAGACACTGCTGGACGATCCGCCGCGCTTTTTGCTGGCCCTGATGGTCCTGGAGATCCTGGCCTTTGTGCTGGCCGCCAGCGCGGCTGGCTGGCTGGCTGCGTCCGCCGGTTTGCAGTGGAACTTCGGGATTGCGCTGGCCCTGCTGGTCGTGGGGCTGGCGGCTCTGGTAGTCCAGGTCGTTGCCCGCTCGCTGGCCACGCGCTCGACGGAGCGCACTGCGCTGCGACTTAGCGCTTTCATGCGGGGGACGGCCTTGCTGTTGACTCCCGTGACGGCCCCGCTGCTGGCTCTGGCCGGCATCATCTTGGGCCGAGCGGAGCAAGACGCCAGCCCCGACAACGTGTTGTTGAGCGAAGAGGGCCTGCGCTATCTGATCAATGCTGCGGAGGAGCCGGGCCTGATCGAAGAAGACGAAAAGAAGATGATCGCCAGCATCTTCGAGCTGGGCGAGATGGTGGCGCGTGAGGTGATGGTGCCGCGCATCGACGTGGCGGCCGTAGACGAGAAGACCACCCTGCGCCAGGCGTTGGATGTGATCATTCAGGCCGGCCACTCCCGCATTCCTGTCTATCATGACAACATCGACAACGTGCAGGGCGTGCTCTACGCCAAGGATCTGCTGCTGCCTTTCCGGGACAGCCACGACGACACGCCGATCAGCGATCTGATGCGGCCGGCCTACTTTGTGCCAGAGTCCAAGCGGGTCGATGACCTGCTGCAAGAGCTGCAGCAGCGGCGGGTGCATATGGCCATCGTGGTGGATGAATACGGCGGCACGGCAGGTGTCGTGACCATCGAGGACCTGCTGGAGGAGATCGTCGGCGACATCCAGGACGAGTACGACAGCGAAACGCCGTTGGCGCAGCAATTGGGCGAGCGGGAATATGTTTTCGACGCCCAGATTCGTCTCGACGACGTTAGCGAGATCCTGGATGTCACGCTGCCTGCCGAGGAGAGCGACACGCTGGGCGGCTTCATCTACAGCCAACTGGGCACTATGCCAGTGGTGGGCAGCCGCGTGCATTATGAACACCTGATGCTGGAGGTGCAGACTGTGCAAGGCCGCCGCATCTTGCAGGTGCGGGTAGTCAAGACCCAGGCAGATGCGCCCACGATTGTGGAGGCAGGTGTGCGTTCGCCCTTGTCTACATCGGCAGCATCCTGAATCAACAAAGGCAGCGAACTATGATCAACGACGCAATAACCCAAGATTTGATCCGACAAGCTATCGAAGCCCGCCGGCTGGCCTATGTGCCCTATTCCAGCTTTCCTGTTGGCGCAGCGTTGCTTACTCAGACAGGTAAGATATTCACTGGCTGCAACATCGAGAATGCATCCTACGGCCTGACCGTCTGCGCCGAGCGGGTCGCGATCTGGAAGGCGGTCTCCGAGGGCGAGACCGAGTTCGTTGCGCTGGCCGTGGCCACCAATATCGGCGGCAGCCCGTGCGGCGCCTGCCGGCAGGTGATGGCCGAGTTTGCGCCCGACATGCCGGTGTTGATCGCCGACCTGAGCGGCCTGTCCACCGCGACCAGCGTGGCCGAGCTGCTGCCGCTGGCCTTTACACCGCAGCATTTGCAGCAGGCTGCCAGCGCCCGGGAGTCTGATGAACGATCAGGCTGAGCGCCGCCAGCGTCTTTACCGCACCGATGCCATCGTACTGAAGCGGCGCGACTACGGCGAGGCCGACCGGCTGCTGACCGTTTTCACACCCAACCACGGCAAGCTGGTGCTGCTGGGCAAGGGGGTGCGCAAGACCCAGAGCCGCAAGGCCGGCCACGTGGAGCTGTTCACCCTAAGCACCTTGCTGATCGCCAAGGGCCGCACCTGGGACCTGGTGACGCAAGCCGAGATGATCGAGCCATACCTGCCGCTGCGGGAAAGCCTGCTGCGCACCAGCTATGGCTACTACGTAGCCGAACTGCTGGATGGCTTCACGCAGGAGCACGACCCACATCCGCCGATGTTCAGCTTGCTGCGTGAAACCCTGGGACGCCTGGCGGCATCCAACGAGGAGACGCTGGCCCTGGCGGCCCGTTTCTACGACCTGCGTTTGCTGATGCTGGCCGGCTACCAGCCGCAGCTCTTCACCTGCGTGGACTGCCAGGCCGCGCTCGAGCCAGTGACCAACTATTTCAGCATTGTCGACGGCGGTATGTTGTGTCCCAAGGACGGCGGAGGCCGCATCGGCGCCGAGGCGCTGCCGCTGCCGCTGTTCAAGGCGCTGCGCTTCATCCAAACCCGAGAGTGGGAGCAGGTGGCGCAGCTCAACCTGAGCGCCGGCCTGCACGCCGAGCTGGAGCGGCTGCTGCACGGCTACATCGTCTATCAATTGGAGCGCAACGTGCGCTCGGCGGCGTTTCTGCGGATGATACGGGAGCAGGTGCAGAGTGTGACCCGTAATGCGTAACCCGTAACCCGGAAGCATCTTGCCCTGTTCGGGCCGGTCTTTGCTTGCACCCAGGATGGGGCCGACCGAGCCCGCCTAGCCACACCAACCGGCTCGGGCCGGTCTCCGACCGAGCCCACCCGATTCACCTAATGCGCAGTCTTCGAATATTCAGCCTTATCGCGTTGCTCCTTGTCCTCCTATCGGCGTGCCGCAGTCTGCCGCGGCCTGTCTTGGAGCGTGATGGCGCGCCTGCCGCAGCCGAAGCTGTCCAGGCCTGGAGTGATGCGCTGCTGATTGAGGCAATCGACGCCGACCGGGCGGTACAGCCGGGCGCCGAGGAGGTGATCGACTTCAAGGTGGTCAACGCTACGGGCCAGCCTATGCCGGTGGTGATTGCCCTGGAGCATGCCGGCGGCCAGCGCTGGCGGACCTCGTTGTGCGTGGACAAGCAGTGCCTGCTGGGCGACGGCAGCGAGCCGTCGGTGACCGATCCGGTCATCCTGCCGCCCTACCTGGAGCAGGCGTTCAAGGCGCACGTGTTCGTCGACGCGGCCGCCCGGTCAGGGCAGCAGACCGTGCTGACCCTGAGTGTCGAGCCGCAGACCGGCGATGGCATGCCCCATAGCGTCGCTCTGCGCGCACGGGTAATTGAGCCGTAAGAGCACGGGATGCCGGCCACAGTGGTCATCGTCGCAGACTCGGCGGGACTCTGCATCGCTCTCCGATTTAACATCCCCCCTCTCGGTGTGCTACATTCAAGCTCTTTGGAGCAGCGGGGCTGTGGGCGATAGTTCGGGCTAATTCCACGGCGACGCACTTCGTCCTTGACACCTTGGTCAGAGACTTTTCTTAGGAGGGTTCGATATGAAACGGGTCTGTGTCGCAATTCTCTTGGCGGTCCTAGTGTTTAGCGCCTGTGGACCGGCGCAGCTTCCAACTGGCGGCGCCACAGCCGAGGATCCTGTCGCTTCATTGCAGATTCATGCTACGCCGCTGGTGGAGGGAGTCTTGCCTCCAGCGCCGCCAGTCGTAACAGATACTTTGGGAGAAGGGCTTGCGCCGCTACCGACAGCGACCTTGCCTTTGACGGATGCAGTGCCGATGTGGGGGGCGGAGCCATATCGAGTGCCGGTGCCAGACTTCGACGTAGTTACCGTTCCGGAACTGGACAACATTCGATTTGTCGACCCCAGACTTCTGCCTTTTCTCTCGAACGAACACCAGTCAATTTCAACTTCTTCAGAAGCGTGGATGCTCGATGATGACACGGTGCTTGTGTCTATGCCTGGAGAGAAGCCATTGAGCGATGGTTCCTATACTCATGATCAATACCGTTGGAACCTGAAAACAAATCAGGTGGATTTGTGGCTCGAAAACGCGCAGAATTTGAGTTGGGGCGCTGATGGTGAAACCCTCTATTACCTGTCAAAGCGGATTAACGAAGACAACGTCCTATTCGATCTTCTTCGCTATGACATCGGACGTGCGCAAAGCGAATTGATTCGAGCGGACGTTGGTACACCCTTCATCAACCAATCACCAATGGCACAGCCAGGACCCGATGGCACATTGGTGGTGGTGGAAAAAGAACAACCTGTATTGCTTCGGAAACAAGGTGACGCAATGGAGGCTACGGTCTTGTTGAGGCTGCCGGACGTTCAGCCAGGCGCGTGGAGGCACTCAGAAGTCTCGACATCTCCCGATAGACAGACGGCGGCGGTGTTATTCTCCTCAAAAGATGTTAAAATGATCTACTTGGTAGAATTGAAGAACCTTGAGGTCATTGCTCAATTCGAGTCGGATGCCGCCTTCTGGACCAACATCGATTGGAGTGCTGATGGTAGAAGGCTTGCTGTTGCCGATAGTTCGGGGGTTTTCGTATACGATCTCGTGATCGGAGACACGCGTTATTTAGTGAGACGAGCGGACCTCGAATTTCCACCCGTGGTCGAATTTGGGGGTTTGCTTGGTAGTGGCGCAGATTTTGTTAACCCGAGATGGTCGCCTGATGGTGGCGTCTTGCTGTTTGTAGCGCGGTGCGGTCTCTGGGCGCCTGGGCCAACAGAACGACCTGGGTGGGAAGCTCTTGACGTTAGCAATGTTTCTCCCACCGAGATTACATTCGCTGTAACCTCCGATGGGTCATTCATCCGGCCATTGTCAAGAAAAGCCATCCCGTTCAATTTGTCGCGAGATCGATCCTCGTCGTGGATAAACTCATGGGATCAGGATATGCCTGTTAGTTACAAAGTGACCATAGAGTGGAAATAAGGAGAGCCAGGACATGAAGGCTTATACTGCAACTTGTACCAGACGAATTTTGGTCGCTGTGGTGATGGGCTTGTCGCTGGTTCTTACTGGTTCTGTCCGATCGACGGCGGAGTCTGAGAATTTGGAAGTCAACCAAACCATCAATGATCGTTCGCCAACAGGCACTCTCATCGTCAAATCGGGTCGCTTCTGCCCATCGCCGAATAGCTTACTTCCTACGTATGGAGCGGTTGATGACGCCGTCAGAGACACTATCCCGAACGAGTGGGAGAATGGATACTCAAACCCATATGGACAATACATTACTACCAACTACCCTGCCCTGAAGTCTGCGGCCATTATCTTCCGTACAGCGATCAGGCATTTCGAGACCTATTCCGATCCCGATCCTGACTCAGGCTCCAACTATCGCACGTACAATGTGGACGTGAGAGCGGGTCAACCGGCGCCGCCCGGCTGTGTGGGACGGATGAATACCGTATACAACTCATCGGGGAGATATGGCGGATCTCCGTCGTTCAATTCCAACCAAGCCACGACGGATACCGCCAATCAATATATTGTCTGCGCGGCTTTGAGCTTCGGAGATCGTTGCCTGGTTGAAACATCTCCGCCCATCGAAGCCAGCACGGTGTTCTGCAACGAACAAAGCAACGGATCGGACGTTGGGTTCTGCGCGCTACAGGCCTTATACTACGGCATCGTTGATACATTTGTGAACGGCGCTGGCAACAAGCTCGTTCGCCGTTTGAATGTCCAGAGCTCAACCTCACTGACTTTCGAGGTGGAGTCTTTCGATCGCCGGTTCGATAATGTTCCGCCAGTCCGTCACGTGGGCGTCGATGTAGTCCTCGCCCAGGGCCCGGGCCACCGAGATGCGGTGGTGGCCGTCGCGCACGGCGTAGGCGTCGCCGACCTTGATCAGGTCTACCGCTGGCGGAGCATGGTGCGGGCCTGCTGTAGCGGGACTTTGACGCGGAGCACGTTTCCGGGTAAGATATCTGTGTATGACCGAATGCGTTGCAGGACCTAGACCGTAGGAGCCATAGAATATGTTGACTGCTGTGCAAGGTGTATACCGTCGAGGTAGAGTCGAGTTAGTCAAAGCTCCGAGCAATCTCCGTGAGGAAACGCCGGTTCTGGTGACATTCCTCGAACCTGGCAGCATTGACTTGCAGGCCCAGGGCATTGGTGAGGCACAAGCCGCCGATCTCCGCTCGCGCCTTGCAACCTTCGTCGAGGATTGGTCTAACCCTGAGATGGATGTCTATGACAACTACGACCTCGTCAAGGTTGGTTTACAAGCGCGGTGACATCGTTCTGGTGATGTTTCCAGACTCCAACCTGCGCACGGGCAAACTTCGCCCCGCGCTCGTGGTTCAGGCCGATAACTTGCAAACGGGTCTGTCGCAGATAATCGTGGCGATGATCACCAGCAACCTGGCGCGAGCCAATCATCCCAGTCGAGTCGCAATCTCACTTTCATCGACTGAGGGCAGTCGATCAGGTTTGCTTACCGATTCGGTTGTCATGACTGATAATCTTGCTACGATTGCCTCTTCTGAGATTGGCCGGGTGATCGGATCTCTTTCCATGCGCGACATCGACATGGCTTTGCGCCATACACTGAGCCTCTAACCCCCTTGCACCAGGAGTCCATAGTTGACTTTGCGTTCGCTGCCCTTAACAGGGAAATCGCTTGGCTCGGGTACCGGGCCGCAGACGCCAGCACACCACCGGGCGGCGTCCTGCGGCCACGATGCATATGCGTCTCACCAGGGCCATCTGCTGCCGCGGGCGACTATCCTGCCCGCGCTGGCTGCCTGACATCGTCCAGGCAGCGCAGCTACGACCATTGCTGGCCGGCCTCTGGGCCGGCTTTTGAGTCTTTACGAGGTATTACAACTATGTCAACCCAGCGTCCCCCCTCCTTTCAAGAGATCATCATGCGCCTGGAGCGCTACTGGGCCGAGCGCGGCTGTCTGATCTGGCAGCCCTACAGCGAGAAGGTCGGCGCCGGCACCATGAACCCGGCCACCGTGCTGCGCGTGCTGGGGCCTGAGCCGTGGAACGTGGCCTATGCCGAGCCCAGCTTCCGCGCCGACGACGGCCGCTACGGCGAGAACCCCAACCGCATGCAGATGCATACCCAGTACCAGGTCATCCTCAAGCCCGACCCCGGCAATCCGCAGGAGCTCTACCTGGACAGCCTGGACGCGATCGGCATCGACCGCCGTAAACACGACATCCGCTTCGTCGAGGACAACTGGGCCAGCCCCGCGCTGGGCGCCTGGGGCCTGGGCTGGGAGGTCTGGCTGGACGGCATGGAGATCACCCAGTTCACCTACTTCCAGCAGGCCGGCGGCATGACGTTGGAGCCGGTCAGCGTCGAGCTGACCTACGGCTTGGAGCGCATCGCCATGTTCCTGCAAGGGGTGCGCGAGGTCTGGCAGCTCACTTGGGACGGCCGGCGCAGCTACGGCGATATCTACCTGCAGCAGGAGATCGAGTACTGCAAATACAACTTCGAACTGGCCGATGTGGAACGGCTCAAGCAGATGTACAACCTGTACGAGGCCGAGGGCAAGAGCGCTATCGCGGCTGGCCTGGTCATCCCAGCCCACGACTATATCCTGCGCTGCTCGCAGACCTTCAACCTGCTGGACGCGCGCGGCGCGATCGGCGTCACCGAGCGCGCCGCCTACTTCGGCCGCATGCGCGACATGGCGCGGCTGGTCAGCGACCTGTACGCCGAGCAGCGGATGCGGATGGAGTATCCGTTCCTGAACGAGGAACGAGGAACGATGAATGATGAACGGGGAGGGCAGCGCGAGTCGGGTGCAGGCATGACTGCTATCCCCAGTGAGGCAGATCTATTGTTGGAGATCGGGTGTGAGGAGCTGCCGGTGGACGATGTGGTGTCGGCCATCGAGCAACTGAGCATCGCTGCGCCCCGGCTGTTGGATGAGACGCGGCTGGGCCATGGCGCGCTGCGGGTGACGGGCACGCCGCGGCGGCTGGTGGTCTATGTGGAGAAGCTGGCCGGCCGGCAGGCCGACGAGGAACTTGTCTTCCGCGGCCCTCCGGCCAATCGGGCGCAGGACGCCGACGGCCAGTGGACCCAGGCTGCCATCGGCTTTGCCCGCAGCCGCGGGGTTGCGGTGGAGAGTCTGGAGCTGCGCGAGGCCGACGGCGGCCGCTACGTCTTCGCCGTGCAGCAGGTGGCCGGCAAATCAGCCGCCGAGCTCCTGCCTGAGCTGCTGGTCAAGCTGGTGGCCAGCATCCGCTTCGGCAAGTCCATGCGCTGGGCCTCGGACGGCATCGCCTTCAGCCGGCCGATCCGCTGGTTCGTGGCGCTGTTGGGCGAGCAAGTGGTGCCCTTCAGCTATGCCAGGGCGCACAGTGGGCGCATCAGCCGCGGGCTGCGCTCGCTCAACTCCCCTGACATCGTTATCAGCAGCGCGGCCGGCTACTTCGACGCCATGGCCGCCAATGGCATCGTGGTCGACCGCACACAGCGCCAGCAGTTTATCCGCCAGCAGATCGCCGAAGTTGCAGCCAGCGTGGGCGGCGTTGTGTCGGACGACCCGGCGCTGCTGGACGAGGTCACCGACCTGGTCGAGCAGCCGGCCGCGATCCTGGGCAGCTTCGAGCAGCGCTACCTGAGCCTGCCGGCCGACGTGCTGATCAAGGTCATGCAGAAGCATCAGCGCTATTTTCCGGTGGTAGGTAAACAAGTAGACAAGGATACAAGTAGACAAGGTGAGCAATCGCACGACCGCACGAGCTTACTGCCGTACTTTATCACTGTCGCCAACGGCCAGCCCAGCGATCCAGCCGTGGTGCGGGCGGGCAACGAGGGGGTGATTCGGGCCAGATATGCCGACGCGGCCTTCTTTGTGGAGCGCGACCGGCAGCAGCCGCTGGATGCGTTCACACCCCGACTGGCGACGCTGACTTTCCAGGAGCAGTTGGGCTCGATGTTGGACAAGGTGCGACGGCTGGAGCAGTTGACGCCCTGGGTGGCGGCGCGGTTGGGACTGTCCCCCGACGAGACGGCGACGGCCCTGCGCGCGGCCGGGCTGTGCAAGTCCGACCTGGCCACGTCGATGGTGGTGGAGATGACCTCGCTACAAGGGATCATGGGCCGCGAGTATGCCCTCAGCAGCGGCGAGCCGCCAGCCGTGGCTCAGGCCATCTTCGAGCACTACCTGCCCCGCTCCAGCGGCGACCGGCGGCCGGCTTCGCTCCCTGGCCTGGCTGTGGGCCTGGCCAACCGGCTGGACAGCATCGCCGGCCTGTTCGCGGTCGGCCTGGATCCCAGCGGCTCGGCCGACCCCTTCGGTCTGCGCCGCGACGCACTGGGCATCGTGCAGAACCTGGCCGAGGCTGGTCTCAGTTTCTCGGTGCGCGACGGCGTGCGTGAGGCAGCGCGGCTGTTGCCGGAGCTGGCTCGGTCAGAGACCGGCCAGAGCATGGCGCAGGACAAAGCGGTTGCCTTCATCGCCGGCCGGCTGGAGAACTGGCTGCGCGACCTGGGCTACCCCTACGACGTGGTGCAGGCCGTGCTGGCCGAACGCGGCGATGACCCGTTCCTGGCCCGCCAGACGGTGGCCGCGCTGGCCGATGTCGTGGCGCAGCCCGACTGGCCGGCCGTGTTGACCGCTTATGCCCGCTGCAAGCGCATCGTCAGGAAGCTGCCGGAGCAGTACCCGCTGGACGTGGCAGCCGATCCGGAGCCAGCCACGCGGGCGCTGCTGGCTGCGTATCAGGCTGCGGCGCCGTCAGTGCAGACGGCCGGCGACGTGGCCGCGCTGGACGCGGCCCTGCGCGCGCTGGCTGGGCCGATCAACGCCTTCTTCGACAAAGTGTTGGTCATGGCCGAGGACGAAGCCCTGCGCCGCGCGCGCCTGGGTCTCTTGCAGCACATCGCTGCGCTGTCGGACGGGATTGCGGAACTGGCGTTGTTGCAGGGGTTTTAGGGAGATGAGTAGAGTTGCCAACTGTCGGTGAAGTTGGCAACTCTACTCGGTGTCCCCCACCGGCTGAGTCTGAGCATGACAAAGGCTAGCCGCAGCTGAACCTGTAGAAAGGCAAGTTGCCGACCAGATAAGCGGGAAGGCTGTTAGTGACGCTAAGCCGTTCCACCAACCAGTTGATCTAGTTGTTTCATTTGTGCTCATTTCCTTCAATACCTTCGCCAATCATTGACTTCTCGAACACGGTTGTGGTTGGTGAATAGCGCCGAGTCGGGCAACCTTGTCGAAGAGAAGCTGAAATAGAATTGCATCTGGCTTTTCGGCAAGTGATTTGA
>JBAQCH010000147.1:0-3356 GCA_049294015.1 Anaerolineae bacterium | reverse complement strand
GGCTGGCGCTGACCGATGTCAGCGTCACCGCGGTCGGCGCCTGCACCGTCGCGCTCACCGGCCCGTGCAGCGTGGTCGCGCCGCTCAGGCTGACATCCTCCAGCCAGTACCACCAGGTCTGGCCGGGCTGCACATCCAGATCGACATGGCTGGCTGTAGGCGAAGCCCTGCGAAGCGCCTGGCCCCTGCGACGGGATGGCGGCCAGCAGCACCTGCGGGCCGGCCGCGCTGTCGCCGCGGTAGAGGTTGAAGCCGGCGTTGTCGTATTCACTGACCGTCTCCCAGCTCACCAGCACCTGGCCCGCCTGCGCCTGGGCATCGAAGCCGGCCAGGGTGACCGCCAGCGGATTGACCAGGTTCAACCCGATGATCACCGGGTCGTGGTCTGACGAGCGGAAGCGGTCGGCGGCGTAGAGGCTGACCAGTTGGCCGGCGCTCTTGAACTCGGTGTTGTAGTCCAGCGCCACAGGTTCATCGGCGTTGATGTGCCATTCCTCGACGCCAACGACCTGGCTGTCCAGCGCGGCTGTGGCCAGCGCGTGATCCAGATAGCCCCACTGCCCATCGAAGGCGTAGGAGTAGGCGTCCGCGCCCAGCCGGCTCTCGATCAGGTTGACGTAGCCAGCGTTCTTGATGGCCGTGATGGGGTCTTCCTGGGCATAGGAGTTCAGGTCGCCCATGATCAGGATGTCCGGATCGCCCGTGCCGGTGGGGTTGCCGGCCAGCCAGGCGGTCATCAGGTTGGCCGCGTTGGTGCGCACGCCGCTGCAGTTGCCCTGGCCGTCGCCGGCGTCGGGGGTGCTGCAGGCGCTGCCCTTGCTCTTGAGGTGATTGACCACCACGATGAAGCGCTGACCGGTGCTGACCTCCTCGAAGGCCTGAGCCAGCGCCGGGCGGTTGCGGGCCGCGCTGTCGCCGCCGTTGACGAAGGCTGTCGTGTTGAGCACCGCGGTGGTTCCCACCGGCGTGACCTCGCCCGGCTTGTAGATCAGCCCGACCTTGATTGCATCGGTACCCAGCGCGTTGGTTCCGGCCGTGGTGTCCGGGTTGATGAAGGCATAGGTTCCGGCCGCGGTGGCATTGTTGAGCTTCGTCGTCAGGTCCTGGATCGCGCTGCTGGCCCCGTAGCCGTCGTTCTCGATCTCCATGATGCCGATCACGTGCGCGCCGCCGTCCACCAGGTTGGCCACGGTCTTGGGCCACTGGCGGTTGAACTCGGTCAGATTGTCGGCGCCGCGGCAGTCGGTGGCGCCGCCGCCCACGCCCAGGGTGCAGCCGCTCCAGGAGTTGAAGTAGTTGAGCAGATTGGCCGCGGTGACGCGCAGCCGGCCGCCGACGCTGGGCGTGGCCGGACGGGGATTGGCTGCCGTGAAGTTGATGACGCCGCCGTTGAGCGCGCCGACGGGCCGCAGCCGGTAGGCGTTGCCGCTGGCCGCGTTGCCCGACCAGCCGTAGGTCAGCACGCCGACGATGCCGGCCGCGCTGTCGCCGCCCCGCAGGGTGTTACTGGCGCTCAGCGGATTGCCGCCGCGGCCAAAAACGATGGGGTCCGGGTTCTGGGTGTTGTTGTCGTCATCGACGATGACGCGGTTCAGGTTGTTGGCGGCCTGCAGCGCCAGCGCGGCCGCGCCCGGCGTAGTGACGTTGGTGGGCTGCTGCAGGCGGCTGGCCTGCGAGGTCAGCACGATCTGGCCGAAACGCCCCAACTGGAAGTGCTCGGTGACGTAGAGGGTCTGCGGGAAGCGCACCAGCATCCCCTCGTAGCGCTCCGGGTAGTCGGCGGCGGAGAAGGGCAGTACCACGTCCACCGGCGTGACGCTGCCGGTCGTGCTGCACTGCGTGACCGTGGCGCTGGAGATCTGGGTTTGGTCGGAGAACTCGCCGGCCGTGCCTGCGACGCGCACCACCTGGCCCAGGGAGACGGTGTTGCTGCCGCCGGTGAAGACGAAGATGCCGTCGGAGGTGGTCGGGTCGCCGTCGCCCGTTGTATCCTGCAGATAGAAGCCGCGCAGTTGACCCGACTCGCTGGGCAACTCGAAATCGCCTACCACCACGCCCTGGGTGGTGACCGCGCCGGTGATGGCCGCGCTCGAACCGCTGCCCTGGATGCTGTAGATCGCGGTAAAGGGCAGGGCGCAGGGATCAGCGGCCGGCGTGCTGAAGGAGAAGATGTGGTCGGCGGCCATGTTGTCGGGTATGCCGTCCTGGTCCGCCACCTGGCTGGCGAAGACTGTGACCGTACAGCTTTCGTTCAGCGCGAAGTCCGCGTTGGGATTGATGGTGTAGCTGGTGGGGCCGCCCGTGACCACGGTGTCGCCCACGTTGCGCGTGCCGCTGAGCGTGCAGGCGATCTGGAACCAGTTGCCGCTGACCGTCACCGGCTCGCTGAAGGTGAGCGTGAGGTCGCTGCCCACCGGCACGCCGGTCGCGCCGTTGGCCGGGGTGGTGCTGGCGACGGTGGGGGGAGTGTCGCCAGCCGAATCTCCAACGAGTAGGACATCGTCGATGCGAAACTGCGGCGTGGCGCTGCTGTTGGCAAAGCGGATGCGCAGATTGGCCGTTGACGGGATCGCGCCACTGGCGGTACGGTAGTGCCACGTCGCTGTGCCCGTGCCCGTGGGAAGCGACGGCACTGTGAGAACCGTCCAGCTAACGCCATCGCTGCTGACGGAAACGGTCAGACTGGAACCATTTTCGGCCGTAGTACTCTTGAAAACACCGAACGACAGTACCAGATTGGTATAGGCGGTGGTGTTGATATCAGCGATCTCAAAGTAGCGGCCCACGGAGTTGGTCAAAAACACATTCCAGGTTCCCGATGCCCCTGTGTAGCCAGAAGACGGTGTGGTAGTCCGCATGTCACCCGTCCCACTCATGGTCAGGGCGTCATTTTCGAACCAGTTGCTCGACTCAAAGGTGGCGATTGGAGTAGTGCCGCTTGGATTGCCGGTTCCATCCCACATAGCTTCGCTAAAAATGGTCGTTGCCAACGGCGCAGCCGGCGCGGCCGCGACGAGCGGCGCCAGCGCCGAAATGCTGGTCAAGACCAGCAGGAGGGTGATGAACCATCGTCGTAGACGGAAATGCATGGCGTTGTGACTTTCTGTGAAAGGGGGATATGAGTGACAACGGGTGAGGCTACCCGGCTGGGGCATGATAGTATTATATCACATATCATACGCTTTGTCAATAGGTAAGTGACAACGGGTGAGGCTACCCGGCTGGGGCATGATAGACCATGATCGCGGAAACTCCAAACGGGAGGGTGGGGGAGCAACGCTTCCAAATATGGGCGGAGTCGAGGCTTTAGCCGGGTCTGGCCAAGACGACGTGAATGCACCGACCCGGCTAAAGCC
>JBAQCH010000146.1:0-3601 GCA_049294015.1 Anaerolineae bacterium | reverse complement strand
GTCGGGCAGGGCCTCCGCCAGCAGGCCGTGCCAGTCGCCCC
This sequence comes from Anaerolineae bacterium, assembly GCA_049294015.1. Lineage (GTDB taxonomy): Bacteria > Chloroflexota > Anaerolineae > JAAEKA01 > JAAEKA01 > JAAEKA01. The sequence goes on along the minus strand of JBAQCH010000146.1, from coordinate 3,560 downwards.
AGCGGCTGGGCGCCAGCACCGGCAGCAGGCGGGTGCGGGGAATCACCTCCAGCACCGCGCCGTCGGGAGCGGTCAACGGGTAAAAGATGATGGCCGTGCCGTCCAGCTTGACGGTGAAGCGGGCGTCGACGATGTTGATGGGCACGGGGATGCTGACCTGCAGGCGGCCGTCGCGATCCTGGATGTAGGGGTAGTGGATCTTGGGCATGGCCGGGATGAACTCCAGCCGCTCCTGCCCGTCCAGCCGTGTGACCGCCAGCATGCCCAGCTTGTCGCTCTCCTGGCGGCAGAGGTAGCCGGAGAAGGGGATGCCGCCGGGCGAGACCGCGTCGAAGGGCTGCCAGTGGCGCGCGCTGGCGTCGCTGATGGCGGTGATTTGGTCGAGGGTGGTGGAAGGCATATGAAACCCCTCTTTCCTCACAAGAGTAATCACTCCAATCCAAACAGCTTTCGCAATCGCGTGTCGACCTGGGTCTGCATAGCTGGAGACAAAACACCCAACTCGCGCTTCAGAAAAGACGTGGTAGCTGTCATCAGTCGGTGCAACCTGACCGTGGATGAAATCTGAAGGCCTGTTGCATCAAAGTTTTTTTCGCTGGCACTGATCACTAAGTCAGTTTCCAGCAGTCTATCCGGAATCTGACTGGTAATGAAGGCCAGCACAATATGGCGATGCGGGCCTATGGGATTGGTCAAACAGACGGCGGGACGAACCTTGCTGCTTGACAAGTCATCGAAGGGAAAGGGAACGAGAACAACTTTACCTTTCGTCATGGTACGGCTTCCCGTCATTGATCGAGTAGATGTCTTCCGCTGCCTCTCTTAGGAAGGCAAACGCAGGGTTGCGAGCTGCGGCATACAGCCATTCATCCTCGTTCCACTCGTCGGCGGGTGAGTAAAGCACGATCACTCGCACCCGCTTGGGGCCCGAAATCGGCAACAAATCGTCCAATTGAAGTTGTCGTCGCTCGTTGACAGTTCCGGTCATCTCGACGGCGGTCAGCGTGGCTTCCATGGGTATTCCTCCTCAGTCATAGGCGCTACAATACGCTGCGAATTATACACGTCGTTCATCGCGTCGTGCGTTTCATGCGTTCACCTCGTGCTGGGCCAGAACGTTATGGTTATGATAACATATATCACTATCGACAGCGAGTCCGGCGTGATCAGGGTAGCTGCCCAAACCCTGATCGGGATCATTGCACGCAGCAGGGACTTGCGGTACAATGACGGGCACAATGAGCTTCAGAGAGAGGTGACATCACGATTTGGTCGGAGATACGTAGAGCATATCCCAACACGCGGTTGGTCATCGAGGCGATCGAACGCTGGATTACAGGTATCCTGCGCATGCGGCAACTGATGCGCCAGCATGCCCTGCCCGAGCCAGTGTTCCAGGAGATCGGTCAGACCTTCCGCGTCACCTTTCTGGGGTCGGGCGACAACATCCTGGGCCTGATCCCCGAATCCGGCGTCACCGATCTGCGCACGCTGTGCCTCAACGAACGGCAGGTGCATGCTTTATCGCTGATGGTAAACGAAGGCCAGGAGCTAGCCAATCAACAGCAACTTCAAGTTCTACAAGCAGATCACCGACGATCAGGCCTTTGTCAAGGCGTTGTTCGGCTGGTTGTTCGAGCGCTATCTGGAACGAGCTGAGGGTGAAGAGCTCGAATAAGCAGATTTGGACCGCGTACTGTCCCTGTCACGCGAGAAACCTGGCTGCTTCAAGCCAACAGCTAGGGAAGGAGGCTACTCATGGGCTTTATCGCGTTGGCGACCAGTCCTCTGCCTGTTGTGCTGGCGATATTCGGTGGCATCGCAGTACTCTTGGCGATGATTGGCTCGGTAGAAGGAAACATAGCATCAAGATTACTCCAGGCCGGCAGCGAGTTTTGTTCGTCATAGGCATGGTGTTCATTGCGGCGGGATTGGCTCTGTACCTTTTGCCAAGGTCATTAATCCGGAGCCACTGCCATCCGCTACGCCCGATCCCGTGCCGACAACCGCACCTACAGAGAACACGCCAGAAGCGACCCCCAGTCCCACAATCACAGACACGTCACGAATTCAACCACCAGTTCCGGAGATTCTGGTTCTGTTTGAAGATGATTTTGGTAGTGGTTTGAAGCCGGAGTGGCAAGGGAATCGGAACTCCTGGAGAGTGCTGAACCAACAGGCAACAAGCATTAGCTGCGGAGTCATCTCTGTCGGTTCACTAGAATGGAACAACTACGTCTTGAGCTTCACATTTGAGTTGCCAACGGCCACGGATGGCAATGTCCAAGTACTGTTCGCAGCTCATGATCCGCAAAACAGTTGGGTTGCCGCTCTTCTTACAGAAGGCGAGAACGGCGCCGTCAGTCTGCTGAAACGCACGGATAGCGGCGTCACCTGGCCACCCGGTGTCACGACCCAACGCAACGGGCTGTTTGGTGCCCAGCAATCTAGCCAGTTTACCCTGCAAGTCGAAGGGAGCATGGTACGCTTAAGTATCAACGATCAGGAAGCCTACAATGTGGATCTAGCGGATGATCTTTCTGGTGCAATTGGTTTAAGAGCGTGTCCCAAATCCCTATCGTGGATTGACGACCTGAAAGTCGTTTCCCAACACGCTTTGGAAAGACTAGAGAGGTTCGGACCCACGCTCAGACGTCCGCACGTAGATTATCTGCATGACGATATCTATAAACTACGGGTGCAAACGCCCGGCGGCCGGCTGCGATTTTTTACTTCTTCTTCGATGGCAACAAAATCATCGTCACCCATGCTATCAAGAAGAAGACCGGTCCTGTGCCGCCAGCGGAGATCAACCGAGCTATAGCGCAGCGAGCGGCCTATTTCGAGCGAAATGAAGGAGAGTAGGCGCCATGAAACTAGCCGAGTATCGCCAACAACTTCAGCACGATCCTGATTACCTGGCTGCCGAGGAAGAACTGCGCCCTTTGCTGGACCTGGCTGATGCAGTCATTGCGCTGCGTCTGGCGCGCGGTTGGTCCCAGGCGGAGTTGGCAGAGCGGGCGGGCACCAAACAAGCCAACATCTCGCGGCTGGAGAGCGGTTTAGCCAACCCCAGTGTCAAATTCTTGCAGAAACTGGCCAGCGCACTTAGTGAAACGCTTACGATCCAGCTTCGCCCAATCCCCTTGAGCCCAGCAGCCTCCGCGCATCGCGTTGACCGAGCCCCTGCTCGACTCTACCCGAGCCCACAACTACATGCGCTACCCGCCATTCGCGAACGCTCCGCCGAATGGCTCGTCAGCGAGACCGAGGACTCGGAGCTTGCCGTTGGCGCCAGCCGTGGCGAACCACTCGCAAGCGTCTGATGAAGCGCCAACCGTATGCCCCCATCCGAGCACAAGCAGCAACGTAAAAAGAAGGAGAGTCAGCGAGGATCGCAACTCGGCAGCTTGACGGTTTGGCTGATTCTGGTTGCGGCACTCGTTGTCAGCGCTTGCAACAGCGCGCCGACGCCCGCCGCTGTTGCAACCGTCGAGCCCACGCCCCGGCCGCGCCGCTCCTACCTGCCGGCCGAGACCCTGCCCGCGCCGCCCGTGGTT
>JBAQCH010000145.1:0-3514 GCA_049294015.1 Anaerolineae bacterium | reverse complement strand
CCGGGTGCCCAGCAGCGCGTCCACGCCCGGCACGCGGCGCACAATCTCGTCGCCGTCGCGCTGGGCCAGGCAGCCGGCCGCCACCAGCCGCTGATGGCGCTGCTTGCCTGCCGCCAGCTCTTGCAGCGTGGCGATGGACTCCTCTTTGGCTGCCTCCAGGAAGCCGCAGGTGTTGACGATCAACACGTCAGCCCGGTCCGGGTCGGCCGTGGCGCGGTAGCCGTCGCGCTGCAAGAGCATGGCCATGCCCTCGCTGTCCACGGTGTTCTTGGGGCAGCCCAGGGTCAGCAGATAATAGGCAGGTTGGCGGCCGGTCTGACGGCCTTTTTGTTTGGACATGGTTGTTTTGACATAAAAAGTAGCGAAGAGGCATGTCTTCGCTACTGTGACTGCACAGGATTGGTTGCGGCGGGCGGCCGCAGGGGTGATGGCGCTGCCCTCAGCCGCCGCTGGACGGCTCTGCTGTCGGCGTGTCCTCGTTGGGTGGTTCAGGCGTTGGCGTAGCTGGCCGTGGGGTCGGCGTAGACTGGACGATCTGTCCATCGACCAGCCGCCATTGGATCTCGACCACCTCGCCAACGCCGCCGAAGGGCGGCAGCGTCTGGCCGTTGACCGTTGCCTCCACGCCGGCTGCGTTGCCGGTGCGCAGAATGATCGAATCGCTGGCCTCGAAGGATCGCAGCTCACCGGGCTCCAGCACCGCCTCCAACGCCAGGCTGTTGTCGACCACGAGCCGTACCCAAGAGCGCGCCACGATGGCCAGGTCCAGCAAAATTTGATCCGCCGACTGGGCGTCAGGCGTCTCGACCACAGGCGTTTCTTCGACGACGACGGTGATGGGTGTGGTTGCTGCGGGCTGCGCGGCCTGTACGGATGTTGGCGTCGGGGTAGCTGTGCTGTCAGGGGTGGCGGTCGGCGTGGCCGTCACCCGGTTGACCTCGACGGTAGCGGTGGCGGTGTTGGTCGGCTCCAGCGCGATCACGTCGCCGGGGCTGGGCAGGGTGCGCGGCAGGGAGAGCAGGTTGGCGATGAAGTTGGGCTGATAGAAGTAGATGTAGAGCGCAACGCCTGCCAGCGCCAGCAAGACCACGGCCGCGCCGATCCAACCCCAGGGGATTGCCCGGCGCTGGGCCGAGGAGAGGTCCATCTCGATGGGCCGGTAATCGACCTCGCGTTCGGCCGGCGACTCGATGGCTGGCTGGGCAGGAGCGCTAGCCTGGCTCTGGAAGCGCTGCAAGACAGCCTCTTCTTCCAGACCCAGGTAGGTGACGTACTTGCGCAAGAAGCCGCGCGTGGTCACGTCGTTGGGCAGCAGGCTCCATTCCTCAGCCTCCATGGCCGCGATGAACTTCTGGCGAATCCGGGTTTGCACCTCTGCCTCGGCCAGGCTGATGCCTTGGGCTTCTCTGGCATCGCGCAACATCTTGCCAAGCTCATTCATGGCGTCGGGGCCTCCAGGGGCCAAACGGCGTTATCGGCGAAGATTGGGATGCAGTGACAAGCGAAAACATATGGTGGCAACTATACCCGCAAGTCAGTGCTTTGTCAAAACCAACGCCTTTAGGGGCTATGGTTCGTTTGGATGGCCTGCCGGCGGGTGGTATAATCAGCAACGCCGGTCTTCTTCGAGACCGGCGTGACTTTTGAGGACGAAATCGAGCGAGATAGACCTATGCGTATTTTGATGTTTACCGGCAAGGGGGGTGTGGGCAAGACCAGCGTTTCGGCCGCCACAGCCCTGCGCAGCGCCGACCTGGGCTACCGCACCATGGTGCTCAGCACCGACCCGGCCCACAGCCTGGCCGACTCCTTCGAGCTGCCGATTGGCAACGAACCTACCTTGCTGACGCCTAACTTGTGGGGTCAGGAGATCGACCTGCTGCACCAGATGGAGCTGCACTGGGGCCGGGTGCAGGAATACATGTCGGCTATCTTCATGTGGCGTGGCATGAGCGACCTGGTAGCCGAGGAGACCAGCGTGCTGCCCGGCATGGAAGAGCTGGCCAGCCTGATGCAGATCACCGCGCTGGCGGAAAGCGGCCTGTACGATGTGATCGTGGTGGACTGTGCGCCGACCGGGGCGACGCTGCAACTGTTGGCCTTCCCGGAGCTGGCCCGCTGGTATCTGGACAAAATCATCCCCTTTCAAAAAGCAGCGATCAAGATGGCCGGGCCGATGCTGAAACGCCTGATCGAGGTGCCGCTGCCTGACGAGGACCTGTTCCAGAGCATCGAGGACCTGGTGCTGCAACTGCACCGCGTCAGCAAGCTGCTGGGCGATTCCGCCACCTCGTCCATGCGCCTGGTGCTCAACCCGGAGAAAATGGTGGTGCAAGAGGCCCAGCGCGCTCTGACCTACCTCAGCTTGTATGGCTACGCCACGGACATGGTGGTCTGCAACCGCATGATCCCGGCCGTTGTGTCGGACGGCTACTTCGCCAACTGGAAGGAGATTCAGGCCAAGTACCGCCTGTTTGTGGAGGAGTCGTTCTCGCCCTTGCCGATCCTGGACGTGCCCTGGTTCGACGACGAGGTGGTAGGGGTGGAGATGCTGCGGCGCATGGGCGCAGCTTTGTACGAGGCGCAGGACCCGACGACCATCTTCTACAGCGGCCGGTCGCAGGAGGTGCGCAAGGTCAACGGCGTCTACCAACTGCGCCTGCCGCTGCCCTTCGTGGAGAAGTCGGATATCAAGCTGACCCGCTCGATGCACGACGAGTTGATCGTGCATATTGGCAACTGGAAGCGCAACATCGCCCTGCCGCGCGTGCTGGCCGGCCTGCCGGTGCAAGGCGCACGCTATGAGGAAAGCGATCTGGTCATCCTGTTCAAGGCGCAGGAGGCAGTGAACGGTGATCTGTAAGCGGTGATCGGTGCATCGGTGCCTAAACAGGTCGTTTTTTTGATGTCAGACACCGGCGGAGGACATCGGGCGTCGGCCGATGCGCTGGCCGAGGCGTTGCGGCTGTTGCACGGCGACGCGATACGCTGCCAGGTGGTCGATCTGCTGGTCAGCTACGGCACATGGCCGCTCAGCCGCGCGCCCGACTACTATCAGCCGCTGGTGGACCGCCGACCCGGGCTGTGGCGCGCGCTGTGGTGGATCGGGGAGCGCCGTGTGCTGTGGCAGGCCGTAACCAAGACGGCGCAGCTCTGGCAGGCTCAGGGGTTGCGCCGCTTTGCTGCCGACTATCCGGCCGACCTGTACGTCTCGGTCCATCCCCTGCTCAACCATGCGCCGCGGCGCGCGCTGCGCCGGCGCTATCCGCAGGCTCGTTTTGCGACCGTGGTCACCGACCTGGCCAGCGCGCCGCTGATCTGGTACGACCCGGCCGTGGACCTGCTGGCGGCCTCCTGCCCGGCGGTGCAGCAAGCCGCGTCGAAGGCTGGCGTGCCGGCCGAACGCGTGCATCTGGCGGGATTGCCTATTCGCCTGGAGTTCAGCCAGGCGCGGCCCGATCCCAGCCAGGCGCGCGCTGCGCTGGGCCTGGCCCAGCGGCCCACGGTGCTGCTG
>JBAQCH010000144.1:0-25275 GCA_049294015.1 Anaerolineae bacterium | reverse complement strand
GGTGGCGGCTGCGGCCGCAGCGGTCAGGCCGCCCACGACGGCCGACGGCGCGACCAGACCCGGCAGGCGACCAGGCAGCACACCTGCCAACTCCAGCACCTCGGTATCCCAGGCCATGGTGTGCAGGTTGAGCAGCCCGGTGGTGGAGGCCAGGCTCAGGTCCGTGGCCCAGACGCCCGTCAGCGCGTGCAGAATCCAGTCCTTCAGGCCCACCCAAAGATAAGCCTGCTGCGCTATCTCTGGCTCGGCCCGACGCCACCAGCGCAGGCGTTGCAGATGGTAGGTCGAATGCACCGGGCAGCCTGTGCGCCGGTAGAGGGCGTGGGTGTCGGCGTCGGCGACCAGCCCCTTATGCACGACGGTTGCCCGCGCGTCGGCCCAGGTCATGGCATTCGCCAGCGGCGTGCCGGCGTCATCTGCCACCGGGAACAGGCTGTGCATGGCGCCGCTGAAGCAGATGCCCTGCGGCGGGGCTGGCGCCGCGTCCGCCACTGCGGCCAGCACCTTCTTGGCGGCTGCCCACACATGCCTGACGTCTTGCTCAGCCCAGCCGGGCTGCGGGATCTGCAAGCTGTAGCCGGCTGAGGCTTTCGCCCGCACGTGGCCATCGGCATCCAGCAGCACCGCTTTGCAGTTTGTCGTGCCCAGGTCGAGACCGATCATCGTGTCACCTCAAGAGCCCGGTGCATGGATTTCACCGGCTGACAACACAAACTTTCCGCCAGGCCCTGAGGGGCCTTCGTGCTGTCAGCCAGGGATTTCCAATCCCTGGGTTCTTTCATAGCCGATAGACGCGTCGGGCCAACCCGTTGGCCATGTCGGGCGCCATCTCGGCCGCTTCAGCTTGGTCGATCAGCCCGCGCACCACCAGGCCAGCCAGCCAGTTGGCCGAGGCGCGCCGCCACACATCGTGCCGGGCCGGGATCGAGCAGAAGGCGCGCGTGTCGTCGTTGAAGCCGGCTGTGTTGTACAGCCCAGCCGTCTCCATCACCTGATCGAAGTAGCGGGCCATGCCGTTCAGGCTATCGTGGAACCACCAGGGCGGGCCCAGCTTGAGGGAAGGGTAGTGCCCGGCCAGCGGCGCCAGCTCACGCGCGTAGGTCGTCTCGTCCATGCAGAAGAGGATCAGCGTCAGACGTGGGTCGTTGCCAAAGCGGTCCAGCAGCGGCTTGAGGTTATGGACGAACTCGGCCGCAATCGGGATGTCAGCGCCCTTGTCCGCGCCAAAGCGCTCGAACACGGTCGCGTTGTGGTTGCGGTAGGTGCCGGCGTGCAGTTGCATCACCAGCCCATCCTCCACACTCATGCGCGCCATCTCGATCAGCATGTGGCCGGTGAAGCGCTGCGCATCCTCAGCCGTTGCCTCGCCCGCCAGGGCGCGGGCAAAGATCGCGTCGGCCTCGGCAGCCGACAGAACACCGGTGTAGGCCGACACCACGCCGTGGTCAGTGGCCTTGGCGCCCATGCGTTTGAAGAACGCCCGGCGCTCCTCCAGCGCTGCGACGAGGGCTGGAACCGAAGTGATCTCGCGGCCGACGGCCTGGCCCAGGGCGTCGAGATGCGCTCGCCAGCCAACCGTCTCCAAGTTGACCACCGCGTCGGGTCGGAAGGTGGGGCGCACGACGCCTGTCCAGCCGGAGTCCTTGATTGCCTGGTGCCAGACCAGCGGATCGCTGGCGGCGTCCGTGGTGCAGAGCACCTCGATCTTGAAGCGCTCGAACAGCGCGCGCGGGCTATACTCGGGCCGGGCCAGCTTGTCAGCCAGCTCGTCGTAGATGGCCTGCGCCGTGGCGCTGCTGAGCCTGTGCTGGATGCCGAACACCTCGTGCAGCTCGTGCGCCAGCCAGACGCCGCTGGGCGTGCCGCGGAAGAGGGTGAAGTGATCGGCGAAGGCCTGCCAGATGGCGCGATGATCCGTCTCGACCGGGCCGCCGTCGCGCCGCGGGATGCCCAACGCCTCCAGGGCAACGCCCTGCGAGTAGAGCATGCGGAAGACATAGTGGTCGGGGATGATGAACAGATCGGTCGGCGTGCCGAAGGTTGCATGGTCGTCGGCCAGCAGCCGCGGATCGACGTGGCCGTGCGGGCAGACGATGGGCAGGTCGGCAATGGCAGCGTACAACTCCCGCGCCACGCGCCGCTGCCCAGGCTCAGGGTCAAAGAACCGATCGGGAGCCAAGAGGGTTGTTTGTGGTGACATCTAACCTCCTCGCAGGCAGGGTAGACAGGTAGGCAAGTAGGCAAGTAGGCAAGTAGACAGGTAGACAAGTAGACAGGTAGACAAGTAGGCAGGGTAGACAGGTAGACAGGTAGACAAGGTGCCCGATTGTGTTTGCGGCGTCTCACTCTCCCTTGTATCCTTGTCTACTTGTTTCCTTGTTTCCTTGTCTACTTGTATCCTTGGCTACTTGTATCCTTGGCTACTTGTGTACCTCTCACAACCTCGCCTGCCACTTATCGGCCCAAACTAGATCGTTAGGCGTGCCCTTGAACTCGGACTCGCCCATGATCTTGTCGACCACCTGCTTGATGATCTCTGGATTGCTGTGGTAAGCATTGATGTAACACTTGACCATCGTCGCATCGTGCAGATGGGTGGTGAAGTTCAGCGACACCATGACCGTCGGCGCCTCCCAGATGTACCAGGGGCACTCGTTGCTCATGGCGGTCTTCCATTGGATGCGATAGTTGTTTTGCGCGCCGTAGCCGACGATGTCAGCCACGATCAGGGCCGCATCGACGTTCTCGCGGTACGCCAGCGTAGATCCGATCACCCGCGAGGAGCCATCGTTCACCGTGACTTCGAAGCCCCGCCTGGTTAGCTCTTCCACGAAGGTCTCCAGGGATTTCGCGGACGTGTAGATGCCGCCTTTCTCGCCGGTCAGGTGGTAGAGGCGGATACGCCGATGAGTCTCGGGCCGGATCGGAAGCTGGTCCAGGGTGTTCTTGACGAGCGTGATCCCCTTGTCGGCGGCATCTGCCCGCATCGCCAGGTGTTCGGCGCAGCCAACGACCGCCAGATCTTCGGGCTGCTTCAGCAGTGTGCCCTCGGCCTGCTTGACGTGCAGGTTCAGCTTCGCCTTCAAGCCCAGCACCCGACGGACCGCGTCGTTCATGCGCTCTTCGCTGATGACGCCCTTCCGGTAGCCGTTCAGCATGAAGCTGAAGTCTTCGTCGATATCGTTGAAGAAGAGGAACATGTCACAGCCGGCGGCGATTGCACGGGGCACGTAATCCTCGCGGCGCATGGCAGAACGCATGCCCAGCATGTGGCTGGCGTCGGTGATGACCATACCATTGAAGCCGAGTTGTTCCTTCAACAGGCCCATGATCAGCTCTTCGGCCAGGGTTGCCGGCAGGATGTCCTTGTCTTGCAGCGTCGGATCAAGCTTCTTCTGATAGTGCGGGACTGCGATGTGGCCGGCCATGAACATCTCGACGCCGTTGTCGATGTGGTGACTATAGACGCGGCCGAAGGAGGCATCCCATTCCTCAGGAGAGAGCTCGTTCACGCCCAGCACCAGGTGTTGGTCGCGCTCTTCGGTGCCATCGCCGGGGAAGTGCTTGATGCAGGTGACCATGTTGCCGCCGGCGCCGGCGCGGTAGCCATCGATGTACGCGCTGGTGTACTTGATCACGGTGTCGGGGTCGGTGCCGTAGGCGCGCGTGTTGACGATGGTGTTGCGCCAGTTGAACAGGATATCCACGCAGGGGTCGAAGTTGACGTTGACGCCCAGCGCGCCCGCCTCCCGGGCCGACACGTAGCCGGCGTTGTAGGCCACGGTGGGGTCGCCGGATGCCTCGCATTGCGCGCCTGAGGCGATGTAGGTGCCGTCCGAACAGGCGCCGTTGCCGCCGGCATCGCAGTTGGCGGCAATCAGCAAGGGAACCTTCGAGGCTTTCTGCAAGCTGTTCAACAGGTCCTGGCAGGCTTTGGCATCGCCGCCCTGCCAGCGGGCGCCGCCGATATGGTATTTTTCCAGGATCTGCTCGTTGGTGAAGGCATTCCCGCTGAAGGTGTCTGGCCCGAACCAGAACAGACTGGTGAACAACTGGCCGCACTTCTCCTCGGGCGTCATGGCCGCGAGGGTGTCTTCGACCCACTTGATCTGTTCTGCTGACAGATTGTAGGGCTTGGCGGTGAGGTCTACGAGTCTTGGCATGGGTAGGTTCTCCTGCTACAGATTACAGGTTGGTAACTATTCAGCCGCCGGGTGCGAGCACGTTGATTGAGTAGGCTGCCGTACACCTGCACTTGCGCCGGCCCACTCCGGGGTGCTTCGCAAAGCGCAGCACAGGTGCAAGTATCGACGCCGAAGGCGAGCGTACTCGCACCCGGCGGCAGGCCAAAGGTTACAGGTGGCTGACGCGCAGCTTGAATCTTCAACTATGCTAGTCGTCCCACTCAACTCGGCTCAGCTTCTGCCACGGCGGCATTTCTGGCAGCAGCTTCTCGAACTCGGCGATCAGCGAAGCCTCGTAGGCGCCCTCATAGGTGCCGTCCAGGAACTTGCCAAACGCCTCATGGTAGAAGCGCTTCCAGGACTTATCCTCGGCGCCTGGATTGATGGGATAATAGAGCACGCCCGCTCCCTTGGCCGCGTCGCGGTCGCCTGGCGCATCGCCGATCAAAAGGATGTGGTCGTCGTCGTATTTGCCCTTGGCGGCGAACTGGAGATGCTGTAGCTTCGTGCCCATCTCCTGGCCGGCAATCACAGTCATGTACTGGGCGATGCCGTTCTCGCCCCACTCGCGCTCCAACGCTTCGACGGGCGTGGCCGACACCACCATCAAATCCACCTGGCCCTGCATCTTCTGCAGGCTCTCGCGCACCCAGGGGAAAGGCGGCACGCCATGCACCATGGCTTCGATGGCCTCGTCAACGGCCATCGACCATTGCACGGCCTGTTCCAGCTCGGGATGCGGGTGATCGGCCGCGTATTGGACCATGCCGGCATGGCTCAGCGGATAGCCTGAGTCGATAAACTCCTTGATCTTGTCACCCTTGGGCACTTTCGCGCCGCGCGCGGTCACCTCGGGGCGTTCCCGCAGCAGATCGAAAACCCTGGACAGCGCGATCCAGCGGTTCAGGCCGCGCGTCTTGGAGTACAGATTGACGAACTCGCAGGTCTCGCGCGTGTACTTGGAGACCGCCTGGAGTCCCCAGACTCGGACGATAGTGGGGATGAAGCATTCCTTGTGTTTGAGCTCCATCGCATCGAAAGCGCAGCCGTCGGAGTCGATGCCGACAAAGTAGCCATGCTGGGGCTTGAAATCGATCAGCACGTGGGCTGCTGCTGGAACTTTGGCAGGTGCTTTAGCCATCGTGATTCTCCTTTGGATTGAACATGGAGCAGGGGAGGACTCGTCCTCTGCTCTCGCTTTAGAGCCTCGTATCCGGGAAACCGCAGAACACATCCACCGGGCTGACGCCCTTGAACGCCTCGACGCCTTGGGTAAGCTTGGCGGCCGTCGCCGCGATCGTGTCCGCGCGGCCGTCATAGGCGTTGATCATGCACTTGACCGCCGGCGCATCGGCCAGCAGGAAAGGTGTGGAGAACGAGATCAGGATTGTCGGGATCTCATGGACGTACCACGGCAGGTCAGGCGTGCCCTTTGAAGCTGGCCAACTGACGCGCTCCACCGGCTGCATGCCGCCTACGACCTGGGCCACGTTGATGACGAGGTCGTACTTGCTGGTAAGACCCGAGACCGGCGCCTTGCCTGCGTACATGTTGCGTAGACCCTTGGCGCGCTCCTCTTCAGGCAGCTTGAGCAACCTGTCAATCGCCGACTCGAAGATCTCAACCTGGTGGCCAGCCTTGCGAAGCTCCTCAGCGAAGGTTTCCCACGGGGGAGGCCCGCCGCCGCCAAAGATAGAGGCAGCCGCGTTGGGCGGACCCTTCACCGGGATGATCAGGATGCGCGGGTAGCGTTCTGGGGTGACGGGCAGGACGCCATCCTGGACGTTCTTGGCGAGGGTGATGGCCTGGTCGGTGACCTGGGCGGCGATCGCTTTGTTTGCCGGCAGGCCGATCTTCGGCAGCGCCGTCACAGCCGGTTCAACGATGTCCTGCTTGGCTTTCTTGTGCAGGCCCAGCGCAGCCTTCAAGCCCAGGATGGCGCGCAACGCCTCCTGGAGTCGCTCTTCGGTGATGATGCCGTTCTCGTAGCCTTCCTGCATCCATCGCAGGTCTTCGTCAGGGTCGTTGAAGAAGAGGAAGAGGTCACAGCCGGCTGCGATGGCGGTCGGGAGGACGAGGCGCCGCGGCATGGCCGAGGTCATGCCCACCATGTGTGAGGCGTCGGTAACGACCAGGCCGTTGAAGCCCAGCTTGCCCTTGAGCAGGTCGGTTGTCAACTCCTTGCACAAAGAGGCCGGCAGCAGGTCGGAGTCTTTCATGCCGGGGTTGAAATGTTCCTGGTAGGCCGGCAACATGATGTGCCCGATCATGATGGACTGCACGCCCGCATCGATCATGCCGGCGTAGACCTTGCCGAAGGTCGCATCCCACTGCTCCATGCTCATGGAGTTCACCGACGACGACAGGTGATGATCGCGCTCGTCCACACCGTCGCCGGGGAAGTGCTTCATGGCGCAGGCGACGCCGGACTCGGCCATACCGCGCAGATAAGCCTTGCCGGAGGCTAGCACCAGGTCGGGGTCGGCGCCGAAGGCGCGGTTGGAGATGATCGGGTTGCGCCAGTTCAGCAGCAGGTCGACCACCGGCGCAAAGGCCCAGTTGCAGCCGATGGCCGAGGACTCGACGCCGGAGATGCGGCCCATCTCATAGGCCCACTGCGGGTCGTTGGTGGCGCCCAGCTTGATGGGATAGCCGACATAGGTGCCATCGGTGCAGGCCCCGTTGCCACCGGCCTCGGCGTTGGAGGCGATCAGCAAGGGAATCTTCGAGTTCTCTTGCAGAATGCGGTTCTGCTCATGCACTTCGGCAGCCGGGCCAGGGTTGTAGCGCACGGCGCCAAACTTGTACTTCGCCAGCGCATCGGTGAGATACTCATAGGTGCGGCTGGCGCCCATGTTGACGAAGAGTTGGCCGATCTTCTCTTCGACGGTCATCGCAGCGATTGTCTGTTCTACCCACTGGATGCCCTCGTCGTCCAGGCTATACGGTTTTGCTGTGAGATCTATCATCATGACTCTCCTTTGAGCGATGTTGAAAGTAGACAAGTAGGCAAGTAGGCAAGTGGCAAGTGGCAAGTGGGCAAGTGGGCAAGTGGCAAGTGGCAAGTAGGCAAGTAGGCTCGTTTCCTTGTCTGCTTGTCTACTTGTGTACTTGTGTACTTGTCTACTTGTCTACTTGTCTACTTGTCTACTTGTTTACTTGTTTACTTGCTACCTTGTCTACTTCCGCCACGGCGGCGTGTCTGAGAGCAGCGCTTCGAACTCGGCCAGCAGCGCAGCCTCGTATGCGCCGGCATAGGCGCCGTTGAGGAACTTGTCCGACGCCTCCTCGTAGAAGCGCTGCCAGGACAGCTCCTCGGCGCCCGGCAGGATGGGGTAGTACAGCGCATTCACGGCGTGCGCCGCGTCGCAGTCGCCCAGCGCGTCGCCGATCATCAGGATACGATCATCCGGGTACTTACCCTTGGCCGCGTACTCGAGGTGCTGGCGCTTCGTGCCCATGTCCTGCCCGACCATCACTGCCATGTACTGGGCCAGACCGTGCTCGCCCCACTCGCGTTGCAGCGCATCGGAGGCCGTGGTCGAGACTACCACCAGGTCGGCCTTATCGTGCAGCTTCTGCAGGCTTTCGCGCACCAAGGGGAAGGGCGGCACGTTGCGCACCGTCGCAGCGACGGAAGCGTCGATGGCCCGCGTCCACTCCAGCCCGCGCCACAGTTCCTCGTCCGGATGGCCGGCGGCGATGTAGGCCTTCAACCCGGCCTCGCTCGGCGCATAGCCTGAATCGATGAACGCCTTGAGCGCTTTGCCTTCAGGAACTTTCGCCCCACGCGCTTGCACTTCGGGCCGTTCGGCCAGCAGCGCGAATGTTTTGACCAGGGCCGGCCAGCGATTCGCCCCGCGCCATCTGGAGTAGAGGTTGACCCACTCGGCGGTCTCGCGCGCGACCTTGGAGATCGGCTGGAGATCCCAGACCCTGATGGTGCTGGGGATGAAGCACTCCTTCTGCTTCAACTCCATCGCGTCGAACGCGCAACCATCGGAGTCAATCCCTACGAAAAAGGCATGCTGCGGCTGGAAGTCGATCAGCTTTTGGGCTGCATGAGGGATAGCGCTCAAGGTGCTGCTCCTTTTCGGTAAGCATTCGTGTCGTGTCAATGCTCATTTGAGGGGTAGGCGTCCCCAGACGCCGGGTTCGCATGTGGGCATGCGAACTCCTCAAATCATGATTGACGCAACACTAGCTCGTCGCGGCCTTCTTGACGACCGACTCGCCGGCCGGCACTTCGACCGACTCGTAATCGTCGTGAGTAGTAGACGGATCGATGCGGCAGTTGCGGCCGATGACAGCGCCGGCCGGGATCTGGGCTCGCTTCCCCACAATCGTAATGCCCGTGTTGATCTTATCGGGATCAAGCTTGTTGGGGGTGTCGTCCGTGCCCGCGCCCAACTGAGCGTTGACGCCCACCTCGATCTCCTTGTCCAGGATGCAGCGGTTGATCACGGCGCCCGCTCGAACGACGGTGTCGTTCATGATCACCGAGTCGCGCACCACCGCGCCCTTCTCGACCCGCACGCCAGGCGATAACACGCTGTTGATCACCGTACCCTGGATCACGCAGCCGTTGGAGGCCATGCTGTTGATCAGCTCGCCGGGCGGGGTACACTTGACAGGCGGTCGCTCCTCCGAACGGGTATGGATCACCCAGCTCGAGTCGTACAGGTCCAGCCCTGGATTCTCGTCCAGGAGCGCCATGCTGGTCTCCCAGTAGGCCTGGATGGTGCCGACATCTACCCAGTAGCCGAGGAAAGGATAGGCATAGGCCCGGCCCGCCTCGACGATCTGCGGAATGATGTTCTTGCCGAAGTCATGGGCGGAACCCTTGTCCAGGGCGTCTTCCTCCAGCAGATTGAGCAGGAACTTGGTGTTGAAGACGTAGATGCCCATGGAAGCCAGCGTGCTGTCAGACCGCTTCGGCTTCTCGACAAAGCGGATGATCTTCTGGCCGGCGTCGACGCTCATGATCCCGAAGCGGCTGACCTCTTCCTGGGGCACGTTCATCACGGCCACCGTCAGGTCGGCGTTCTTGTCCTGGTGAAAACGCAGCAGGTCGCGGTAGTCCTGCTTGTAGATGTGGTCGCCAGAGAGGATCAGCAGCGTGTCGCTGCCGTCGCCGGCAATGAAGCCGCGGTTCTGATAGAGCGCATCGGCCGTGCCGCGGTACCAATCCTGGTCCGACCGGCCGCGAAA
Organism: Anaerolineae bacterium; assembly: GCA_049294015.1. Classification (GTDB taxonomy): domain Bacteria; phylum Chloroflexota; class Anaerolineae; order JAAEKA01; family JAAEKA01; genus JAAEKA01. The sequence goes on along the minus strand of JBAQCH010000144.1, from coordinate 15,880 downwards.
GGGCTGCCAGATGTGCAAGCCATTGGGTGGACGGCGTTTCAGATCCCAGGGATCGCCGATGCCCATGTGCTCCACCATGGAATGGGGGCGAAACTGGGTCAACACCGCGATGCGATACAGATCCGAATTGACGGCGTTAGAGAGCGGAAAGTCGATGATGCGGTACTTGCCGGCAAAGGGCACGGCGGGCTTGGCTCGCTTCTCGCCCAAGATGCTGAGGCGGCTGCCGGCTCCGCCAGCCAGAATGAGGGTCAACACGCTCATAGCTTGTCTCCTGACACCAAAAAAGAAAAAGTGTAACTATTCAGGTGCCGGGCACTTGCGATCGATTTGTGGGCCTGAGTCGGCATTGCGGGCATCCGTGCAAGCGCAGATTCAAGTGCCCGGCACCTATGGCTGAATAGTCACGAAAAAGTTAGGGCTGGGAGCCTGCGCTGGACCGGTCTACTCCGATCCGTCGGCCACGAGCGCCTCGCTCTCCAGCTCGTTCATCTTATCCGCGACCAATGCTTCAACCTGGCGTTCCCGATAGGGCCGATAGTCTACGACCAGCCGCTGGTACTCGCCGGTCATCAGGGATGACGAAATCATGAAGTCGGCCGAGGCGCGATTGCAGGCAACCGGGATGTTCCACACCACGGCGATGCGCAACAGAGCCTTGACATCCGTATCATGGGGCTGCTGGGACATGGGATCCCAGAAGAAGATCATGAAATCGATCTCGTCCTCGGCGATCTTGGCGCCGATCTGCTGATCGCCGCCCAAAGGCCCGCTTTGAAACCGATGCACCGTAGTACCGAGCACTTCTTCAAGCAGCTTGCCCGTCGTGCCAGTGGCGTATAAGTCATGCTCCACCAAGAGCGATCTGTTGAAGGCTGCCCACTCCAACAGGTCCTGTTTCTTGTTGTCGTGCGCTACCAGCGCGATGCGCTTTTTGTGGTGAATCAAGCGAATGGTATAGTCCATGGGGTTCTCTTCGGTTTATTACAGCGTGTAGCGCTGAATGGACGCTTACAACGCGGCTATTGCAGCGCCGCATCTACGATCGACTGCGCTTCGGCCTGGATCCGCTCCAGGTGTTCCTGGCTAACGAAGCTCTCGGCGTAGATCTTGTAGACGTCTTCTGTGCCGGAGGGCCGGGCCGCGAACCAGCCGTTGTCAGTCACCACTTTCAGCCCGCCGATGGCAGCGCCGTTGTAGGGCGCCTGGGTCAGCTTGTGGGTAATCGTGTCGCCGGCCAGCGTGCTGGCCTGCACCTTGGCGGGGGAGAGGCTGGCAAGGATCGCTTTGCCAGCGGTCGTCACAGGCGCGTCCTTGCGGGCATACCAGGCCTTGCCAAACCGTTGCTCTAGCTCCTGATAATGCTCGCCCGGATCGCGGCCAGTCACCGCCAGGATCTCGACCGCAATCAAATCGAGGATGAAGCCGTCCTTGTCGGTGGTCCAGACCGTGCCATCCTGGCGCAGGAATGAAGCCCCGGCGCTTTCCTCGCCGCCAAAGCCAAACGAGCCGTCCAACAGCCCATCGACAAAGTACTTGAAGCCCACGGGCACCTCGCACAGCGTGCGTCCCAGGTGCGCCGCCACGCGGTCGATCATCGAGCTGGAGACCAGCGTCTTGCCGATGGCCACGTCTGGGCCCCAGCCCGGCCGGTTCTGGTACAGGTACCAGATAGCGGTGGCCAGGAAGTGGTTGGGGTTCATCAGCCCGACGCTGCGGGTGACGATGCCGTGGCGGTCGTAGTCGGTGTCGTTGCCGAAGGCGATGTCGAACTGATCCTTCAGGCCGACCAGGCTGGCCATCGCATAGGGCGAGGAGCAGTCCATGCGAATCTTGCCGTCGTGGTCCAGCGTCATGAACGAGAAAGTGGGGTCTACGCGCGGATTGACCACGTGCAGGTTGAGCCCGTAGGTCTCGGCGATGGGCGCCCAGAAGGCCGCGCCTGCGCCGCCCATGGGATCGACGCCAATCTTCAGGCCGGCCGCTTTGATGGCCGCCATGTCGATGACGGCGCCCAAATCGGCCACGTAAGGCTGCACGTAGTCATGCTCATGCGTGGTCGGGGCAGCCATTGCCTTCTTGAAGGACATGCGCTTGACATCCTTCAAACCATCGGCCATGATCTGATTCGCACGCTCCTGGACCGTTTTGGTGATGCCGGTATCGGCTGGCCCGCCGGAAGGAGGATTGTACTTGAAGCCGCCATCGCCGGGCGGGTTGTGCGAGGGGGTGATCACAACGCCGTCGGCCAGGCCGGTGGTGCGGCCGCGGTTGTAGGCCAGGATGGCGTGTGAGATCACGGGGGTGGGGGTGTACCCCAAGCCCTGTTGAACGACAACATCCACACCGTTGGCGGCAAATACCTCGACCGCTGACGCCAGGGCCGGTTCCGACAGGGCGTGGGTGTCCATGCCGATGTATAGCGGCCCAGTGATGCCCTGCGCCTGGCGGTACTCAGCAATCGCCTGGCTGATGGCCAGAATATGGGCCTCGTTGAAGCTGTCATTGAGGGATGAGCCGCGGTGTCCAGAGGTGCCAAAGGCGACGCGCTGGGCAGGCTCGCTCACGTCCGGTTGGCCGGTATAATAAGCCGAAATCAGGCGTGGGACGTTGATCAGCGACTCATAGGGCGCGATCTGCCCAGCCAAGGGATGAACACTCATGGTGCCTCCTTGATTACGGTAGACAAGGAAACAAGTAGACAAGGAAACAAGTACACAAGGTGGCGAAAGTGGTCGCCAGAATGACTTGCTCCTTGGTCCTCGATTGCTTCGTCCTTGCCTACTTGCCTACTTGCCTACTTGCCTACTTCGCCCAAAACTCGCGCAGCACGTGTGCGGCCATCTTGGGCGTGCGAATGCGGGTGAAGATGCCCTTGTGGTTCAGCCCGCCCACGCGCATCAAGCTTTGCACTGCGGCGAAATCCGCGAACTGCCAGACCTGCATGCCGGCGACGAACTCGCGCTCGGCCGCCACCTCCAGGTGAAAGCGAATGTAGTCGGCCTGATACTCCTCGGTCCACATGACATTGGGATGGCCGTGGAAGCCGGGAATGGTGTCGGCGCCAAACTCGGTCATGATGATCGGCTTGCCCCAGCGCTGCCAGAGCTGATCGAGCTCCTGCGCGAGTTTCTGCCGCGCGATGTCCAGTTGACCGCCCAGCGTGTACCAACCCCAATAGCGGTTGATGCAGACGACGTCGCACTGCTCCATCCAGTTCTGCGGGCCGCCCATCACGGTCACGATGGTCACCAGACGAGTGGGATCGAGCTCACGCGCGCGCGCCATCTCAGCCTCGAGGAAGAGCTTGCCTGGCAGGTTGACCGCTTCCGTGGCTGGATCGCTTTCGCCCAGCGCGCCCACGCCAAAGCCCTTGGGCATCGGCTCATTGGCCACGCACCACATCACCACCGACGGGTGATTCTTGTCGCGCGCGATCATCTCCTCGACCTGCCGCAGGCACATGCGCAGCCGTTCGGGGTTGGTAGCCTCATCGGCCAACTGCAGGCTGACAGCCGGGATCTCGTCGATGATCAGGAAGCCCTCGCGGTCGGCCAGTTGCATCTCCTCCTCGCTGTACGGGTAGTGCGAGGTGCGATAGCTGTTGGCGCCGGTCCAGCGCATGAGCTGATAGTCCTTGACCACCAACGGCAGGTTGAGGCCCTTGCCGCTGCCTATGAAATCCTCGTGCCGGCCAAAGCCATTCAGCTTGACCGGCTGGCCGTTGAGCAGAATCTTGCCGCCGTCCACCGCGATCGTGCGGATGCCAACCTTGAGGCTGTAGCTGTCGCCCTCGGCCGCAACCGTGAGATCGTAAAGGTAAGGGGCTTTGTCCGACCACAGGCGTGCATCGGGTACGGTCAGTGTCGCCTCAGCCAGGCCGTCGCTGAAAGCCAAGTCGGTCTCGCACACAGCGTCGCCGCCCTTGAGCTGCACGGACCCCTTGCCCGCCACTGCGGCGTTCAGCTTGACCGTCACTTTGACCTGAGCTGCTGGCTCGATGGTGGTGACAACCGTGATATCCTCGATGTAGGTCTGCGGGACGGAGTAGAGCACCACCGGCCGATGGATGCCGGCAAAGGGGTAGAAGTCATACGTGGTCTTGGGGGTGGCCATGAACATGCTCATGTCAGAGCCGGGCATGTTGCCGGAGGGCACGCGGCTGGGCTTCAGCTCGTTCTCGACGCTGATGGCGACCACGTTTTCCTCGCCCCACCTGATCTGGTCGGTGATGTCGAAGGCGAAGGGCAGGTGCCCGCCCTCGTGTGAGCCAACCTTGACCCCGTTGACGTAGACCACGGCGAAGTAGACGGCTGAACCGACGCGTAGGAAGATGCGCTGACCCTGCCAGCTCGACGGCACGTAGACGCCCTTGACGTACCAGGCCAGGCCGAGATAGCCGAAGAGATCCTCGTACTGCTCATTCCAACTGCCAGGCGTCGCCATGGGACGAGATCCAGCCAGGCCATTGGCCCACCCCGCGGCCTCGCCAATGCCGTCGGGATCCGTCTTGAAATCCCAGATGCCCGAGATGTCAAGCTTGTTGCGAACGCTGTTCTGAACGGGGTAAAGCACGGTTGCACCTCCACGCTGAGTGCTCATGCGCTGCCATGAGGGACTTTGCTACTTTGCTTGTTACTGCTCAGCCGGTGGGTGCGAGCAAGTGGATTGAGTAGGCCACCGTATCGAAATCAACTTGCTCGCACCCGCCGGCGGGCCAAACGCTGGTTTCGGCATGCCTCGGAAGGCTACTCAACCAGCGTTTGGCCTGCCGGCTCCCTGGTATCGGCTAGACTTGCTCGCCAGCCATGCGCGCCTTGCGCCGGGCTACGTCCTTGGGATAGAAGGGGTAGAAGGCGAACCACCAGACGGCGTTGATCAGATACGGCACGACGAACATCCAGAATATCGCCGGCTGCAGACCACCCAACCTCTCAGCCAGCGGGCCAAGGAACAGCAGGTAGACGGCCGTGATCAGCCCCTGGATGAAGGAGAAGAGCACGGCGAAGCCAGTGGCGGCATACTGGGGTTCCAAGACCGATCCCACCATCGGCAGAACACAGCCGGAAAAGCCGATCGAGCCGACCAGACCGGTGAGAAAAACGATCACGTAGAAGATCGGGGTTTTGCCCCAGTCGATCTGCGTCATCAAGAAGCCCATGACTGCGAAAGCCACCAGGTACAGCTGCATGAGCATGACGCGGCCCTTGGGCCCAAACCGCTTCTCGAAGAAGTCGCCCAAGACGCCGCCGAAAAAGCCGCTGATGCCAAAGCCCGCCATGAACACGGTATAGAGGACGGCCCCCTGCGGGGTAGTCCAGCCACGCACCTTCACGAAGTAAGTGACCATGAAGGCGAACAAGACCATCGAAGTGATGAACAGCAGCGAGACCGCGATCAACCAGACCGTGGGGATCTTGAAGATCGTGGCGATGTCCTTCATCTTGAAGCGGGCCTCTTCACCGCCCACCATCCGGCGCGGCGGCTCCTTGACGAAGATCGCGATCAGGATACCGGTGAGCACGCTGATGCCGCCCATGATGAACATGCCGTAACGCCAGCCGTCCTGGATGTTTGCCAATTGGCCGATGAGCGGGGTGATGAACAGACCAGCGAGGACGGCAACGCTGCGCAGAAGGCCGAAGGCCTTGCCGCGTTCGTCGTCCTCGTACATGTCTGTCAAGATGCCGTTGGTGATGGGTTCAGCGGCCACGGTGCCGATAGCGCCGATGGTATAAAGGATGAGCAACTGAGTGTAGTCCTGGGCCAGGCCGGCGGCCGCGGTCCAGATGCCCCACACGCCAGTCATCAGCACGAGAATCAGCTTGCGGCCCACCTTGTCGGCCAGGATCGACCACGCGGTGCCGAAGAGCATGCGCGCGAAGTTTCTGACGCTGGAAAGCTGGCCCAGCGCGCCCAGAGGCAGCGCCAAGGCATCCATGATCACCGGGAACAGGGTGTTGACCAAGCCGCCTTCGGCGCTGTCGCTCACCTGGCCGATGGCGAACGAAAAGAGGCCCGCGGGACGCGTCTTCTTGTACTCCGCGGAAAGGCGAGGGGGTTCGGAACCTACAGAGGTTCCAAGGGGTTCAACTGCTGCTGCCATGGGATACTCTCCTATGAAAGATAAGTGGGTGGGTGTAAGCCGCCGGTCATAACGGCGTCTGATCACAGGGAGCTAGCTTGCAGGGGTGGGCGGGGTTCGTATGAATTCGTCGATCACTAAAGCGGCTGCGCCCAGCACACAAGCGTCGGATTCATAAGTTGCATCGACAATGGTGGGCGCCGCTACGCCGCGGTAAGCCAATTGTCTTCGGACGTTGCTCGGAATATCGATCTCTGGAATGGCGCTGATGATCTTCATGCGAGTCTTGTACGCCTCAGGAAGGGCCAGGTTGGCATAGCCAAGGACGACCAACTCCGGATCGAACAAGCGTACCAGGTTGGTAATGCCCAGCGCGTGGTGAGCGAGGATCGTACGAACGATCCCTAGCGCCACGGCATCGCGCTCAACGGCTGCCTGGTGGATCGCCCGGTGCTCCAGAGTACCCTCCTGGAGCGCTGTCACGAGCTCCAACGCGCTGGTCTCGCCAGCTAGCAGTCGCTCTTGAAACAGCCCAACCTCGCGTTCCACATCGGCCAGCGCTTGCCAGCAGCCGCGCTGTCCGCACGAGCAGAGCGGCCCGTCCGGGTCGAGGATCATGTGCCCGGCATCCACTGCCAGTCCACGGGCGCCCTGGTACGCCTGGCCGTCGGTCACCACTGCGGCTTCGATGCTGGACCGTACGTCAGTGCCGATGCTGACGTAGACGAAGCTCGTTGCGTCCTGGGCGCTGCCGCTGATGGCCTCAGCCATCGCCGCCGCGCGGGCTTTGTTCTCCACGATCACCGGCAAAGAATAACACTCCTCCCAGATCTGCTTGAGGGGCACCTCCTTCCAGCCTAAGGCCGTGGAGCTCACGAGGCCCGCCGGGCCGGGGTCCACGATGCCCGGCACCCCGACGCCGATGCCCAGCAAGGGAATGTCCCTGGCGCGGGCTTGATCGATGGCTTCGGCGATCAACGCCTCTGTATGGGCAAGGACCGCCGCCTGGCTGCTGCCAACCGCGATCAACGCCGCGCGTTGCCAAATGACTTGATGGCCAAAGTCGGTCAGGACGACCGCCGAGTAGTTTGTGCTGATTTCCACGCCGATTGCACAGCGTGCCGATGAATTGAATTCGAGGAGATTGCCAGGCCGGCCAAGGCCGCTGCGGTCCTGGCCGCTGTCCTGGATCAGGCCGAGGGTTAGGAGGTGGCCACAAATGGCGGAGACTGTCGCCTTGGTCAGGCCGTTGCGCTGCGCCAGCATGGCCTTGGAGAGCGGAGCGTTATACCAGAGGTCACGCAACAAGGCCGAAGCATTCTGTTGGCGTGCGTCTTTCTGATGGGCGTATGGCATCTTTGGCATAACAATTCCCTTAGTTCGTTCAGTGACTAAACTATATCATATCGATAATCTGTTGTCAATACCCCAAACCTTAAAAGATGTGGCCAACGCGAAAAAACGTGAGGGCCTAAGGCTGTGGATTGCGCGGGCGCGGGCGGACGCGATGGGATGCGTCGATCAGGGGCAGACAGCAAAAAAGTGTGTGTTTGAACCTGGTTGACCGCGTCATTGCGAGGCTCGGCGAAGCAACACCTGCAGTGCGGTGCAAGTGTTGCTTCGCCGAGCTTCGCAATGACTCGGGCGAGTTTCTTTGTTCGCCAATACCACCCCGCAAAATACGGGGTGTCGCAATGATGCGCTGGTTTCTTTGAGTATGCCAGTACCGCTCCGGGGGGTGCGGGGTCCCGCAATGACAGGAGGGCGCCTCATTTCAAACTCTCCCAAAAGAAAAGACGTAGGGCAGGTTGCCAACCCGCCCTACGTCTCGGTTACTGCGTTCTTCCAGGAGAAAGGCGCCGCTCAGGGCTTGATGCCGATATGCTGCATTGTCTGGACGATCAGATCGACCGCGAACTCTGGCGTGACCCTGGCGGTGTTGATGGTCAGGTCAAAAAGCTCAGGCGAGTGCGCGTCGAGGCCAAAGTAGCGCTTGATCCACTCCACGTCGGTCACATCGCGCTGGTAGACCCGCTGTTCCGCCTCTTCGGCGCTGATCTTGTCGCGCGCCTGCACGCGCTTGAGCCGCAGATCGCGCGGCGCCACGATGCGCACATGGATCACATTGGGCATGCCAGCCAGCGCAGCCATGCCGCCGCGGCCCACGATGACCGTATTGCCCTTCTCGTAGCCGCCAACGATCAACCGCCGGAGGTGCTCCACCGAGATCGCCTCGCGGGCATCCTGTCGAGCCTGGAAGGTCCAACTGCCGGGATCGCCCATCGGGGTCTCGATATTGCCGAACCAACGCTCCAGCAGGCCGCGCGGCCCGGACCGCGGGGCCGTAGCCTGGTCGATGAGGCCGGCGTCCATTCCCAGCTCGTGGCCCAGCTCGGTCATGGACTTCTTGTCGAAGCGCGTGTAGCCCAGCCGCTGACACAGCAGCCGCGCTACCTCGTCGCCATCACAGCCCAATTGTCGCGAAATCGTAATGACAGACATGATGGGTCTCCTTTGTTTCGTTGCGCATGTTCCAATGCGTTTGGCTTGTTAGTTGCTACCGCCAGTGTACAACAGGTCGCGCTTCAAAAGGGCTTCGCCAAACCCATTATTCGAGCGCTATCTCCAAACCAGCCAGCAGAACCTCTGGATCCAGATGGGAGGGATCGCTCAACTTCAGTGGGATCAGTTCCGAGACATCCGGCAGCGGCGCCAGGTCGGGCAACATGGCGCCGGTGAGCTCTCGATAGCGCGTGCGATAGTCCTCTGCCCCCGTCGCCTGGTACTGCGCGCGATAGAGTGCGGCTGCGCTCGCCCGTGCGGCTTCGTCGTCCGGCGCCAGACGCCACAGTTCATACTGCACCGCCGCCTGCTGCAGCGGCGCGGCCATCTCTGAAGCCAGGGAGCGCAACGCCGCCCTGGCTTCAGTCGCCGTCAGCTCGCCCAGCGCATACCGCAGACGGACGTCTAGCACGCGCAGGTCGAAGCGCAGTTCCTCGCCGGAAAGCCGCCCACCGCTTACGTTGGCCATCATCCCCGACGCCTGGCGGTGGAACGACTGCGCTTCGGCCGCACGCCCTTGTTCCAACAAGTGTCGCGCCAGGCTGACCAGTATGCCTGGAAGATAACCCGGTGCGCCTAGCCACAGCTCCAGGTCGATCGCTTTTCGATACAGGCGTTCGGCCCACTCCATCCACCCCTGGCGCTCATAGACCGTCGCAAGGCTGCCGATAATCCGGCAGGCCGTCCAGCGGTCGCCGATCTCGCAGGCGTTGCGCAAGCTGCGCTGGTAGCCGGCCAGGGCGCGCGCATAGTCGCCGCGCTTCGCCAGGACCATCGCGATGTTGGACAGCGCCCACGACAGCGCCTGTCGATCGTCGATCTGCCGGGCCAGCAGCGCTGCGCGCAGGTACCAACCAACGGCTTCTTCCGTCGCAGCCTGCGCCAGCCGCACATTGCCCAGCGTGATCGACGCGCGCGTGATGGTCGGCTTGTAGTCCCGCGTCTCGGCGATAGCAATGGCCTGCAAGCAAGACTCGGCCGATCGCTCCCGCTCGCCTTGACTCGCGAAGACCATCCCCAGGGATTCGAGCGCTTCGCACATGCCGCGCGCGTCGCCAATCTCGGCGGCGATCTGGTATTGTCGTTCCAGCGACGCCTGGGCGTGCGGGTGATCGCCTCTGAACCAGTGGATCTGGCCGGTGGTCCCCAGCACGCTGACCACACCTCGCCACTCGCCAATCGACTGGAAGCTCTGCTCAGCCTTGGCCAGCCGCTCCAGCGCCTCATCGTAATAGCCCTGCAAGTGCAGCGCACTGGCCAATGCAGCCTGGGCTTGGGCTTGCAGGTGGACGTCGTCGAGACGCTCGGCCGCGTCCAAAGCCTGTTGGTCGACTGCTTGCGCCTTGACCCAATACCCGGTAGCCTGCCAGACTTCGCCCAGCGCCAACAGCAGCGCACAGCGCTCTTGCAGCGACAAACTGGCGTTGAGCGGGCTTTCCAGCAGATGGCGATAGAGGCGCACGGCCTCGGCGTTGGCGTAGATCTGCTGGGCCGCGGCAGCCGCGCGCCGATAGAAAACGACGGCGGGCTGCGGCTGGCCAGCTTGTTCATAGTGGGCAGCGATCTGGCCGCTGTATGCCTCCAGCTCGTCGGCGTGAACTTGCTCCAGGGCCTGGGCCACGCGCAGATGGTGCGCACGGCGCTGGATCGGGCCCATCTCATCATAGGCCACGGCTCGCATCCCATCGTGGCTGAAGTCATAGCCATCCCCATCCTGGGTGCGGATGATCTGCCGCTGCCACAGCTCGTCCAGGTGCTGCAACACAGTGATCTCAGCCAGACCGCTGGCGCGAGCCAACACGTCCAGGCTGAACTTGCGCCCGATTGTGGCGGCCGTCTGCGCCAGCGTGCGCGCGTCGGGCGAAAGCAGCGCCAGACGCCACTGAATCACCGCACGCACCTTGGGCGGAAGGGTGGCAGAAGTAGACAAGGCAGAGGTAGACAAGGGAGAAGTAGACAAGGAAACAAGGCCATCCGCCGCTTGTCTACCTGCTTCCTTGTCTACTTGTCTACCCGTTTCCTTGTCTACTTGTCTACCCGTTTCCTTGTCTACTTGTCTACCTGCTTCCTTGTCTACTTGTCTACCTGCTTCCTTGTCTACTTGTCTACCTGCTTCCTTGTCTACTTGTCTACCTGCTTCCTTGTCTGCCATGCCTGCTCGCACCATTTCCACCACGAACAGCGGGTTCCCTTCGGTGTCGTGGTAGATTTGGGCTGCTTCGCTGGGAGCCAGCGTTTTACCGGCAACGCTGGCGGCCAGACGTGCGGTTTCACCTGCGTCCAGCGGCGCCAAGGCTACCTCGCGCAGCAGGCCGGCGCGCGTCAAGGCCAGCCGGGATGCTGTCCAAGGATGGTTGATGCTTACTTCATGCTCCCGCAGCGTGGCTACGACCAGAAGGGGCGCGTCGGGATCGAAATGAAGCAGATAGAGCAGCCAATCCAGGGTCTCACGATCAGCCCAGTGCAGATCGTCGAGGAGCAACAGGAGTGTTCCTGGACTCTCGCGTTTGGACCCAAGCACGGCGTGCGCCAGCGCCTCGAAAAGGCGCGTGCGCTGCCAGGGCTCGGTCAACGGGCCAGGGCGCGCCAGCCGCGGGCGGTTGTTCAACAGCGCCGGCTGCAGGCGCGCAAGTTCGACCAGCCACGCGTCATCCAGGGCAGCCAGGCGGGGCAGCATAGACGCTGCGCGCAGCCACTGCGCCACCGGCGCGTAGGCCAAAGCGCCGCCGCTTCCCGGCGGGTAGCAATGCGCCACGGCTGTGGCAACGCCCTGGCGGGCTACCCAGGCGACCAACTCTTCGGCCAGACGGGTTTTGCCGATGCCGGCTTCGCCGGTTAGCAGGACGATTCGCGGCCGGCCGGCAGCCGCTTTTTGCCACGTGGAGAGCAAAAGCGACCATTCACTTTCCCGCCCAACCAGTGGCAGTGCGTCTGGCCGCGCGGCCGCTGCTTTCTGGGCGGCCGGCAATGGCCGGCTATCCATGCGAAGCAGCGTTTCAACCAGGTCGCTGGTCGCACGCCTCGGCGCTGCGCCAAACTCGCGCCTCAGCATCGTTTCACATGCGTGGAAGGCGCGCAAAGCCTCCGTCCGATTGCCTTGCGCCAGATGCAAGCGCATCAAATGGCCGTAGGCGGCTTCGTGCAGGGGATCGTGCTGGAGCAAGCGCTGAGCGAACGGGAGAGCTCCCGCGTAATCGCGCTGTTCTTCCAGCAAGAGCACCAACCGTTCCAGGGCATCGCCGCAAGCCTGACGCAGGTGCTCGCGCAGGGGGAGAATCCAATCATCGTAGCAGGTGGGCAACAAATCGCCTGTGTATACGGCAACGGCGGCGGCAAACGCCGTGGCGGCCTGGGGATAACGGCCGGCTTCAGACGCCGTGGCCGCCGCATCCAGGGCGGCCTGAAACTCGGCCACATCCAGCACGACCGGCGCAGCGGCTCGCCATTGCAACGTCTGCGGCATGATGCAGAGAAACTCATCGGCCTCGGGCAGCGCCTGGCGCAGCCGGGCGAGCAGCGTTCGGAGGTTTTTACGTGCCTGTCGGTCCGAGGTATCCGGCCAAAAGGTGAAAGCCAATTGCTGCCGGGAGATGGGCAGCGCGCGCTGCAACGCCAGGAAAGCCAGCAGATGCTGTAGGCGCGCCTGGTCGAAGCCGGCGACAGGCTGATCGCCCCGCAGCAGGCGAAACGAGCCGAACAGGTGGAGATGAAGACGTGCAGGTGACATCAGTTCGTATCCAGCGAAAGTGCAAGCGCCTGATTGATCGGCTCTATTATGGCACGGTCAGCCCCGACCGTCAAAGCGCTTCACACAGGTGGAGCACATTTCGCATTGGGGACAAGAAGTAGTACACTGGCTGCGCTTGTGGCGAACTCTCCCCCGGTTGAAGAAAGGATCGTAATCTGATGAATAGCCTCGTGTGGGTTTTCTCCGTCGTGCTGGCGCTGGTCTTTCTGATTGTGGGCCTGGTGAGGGTCTTCAAGTACGAGCTAGCCAAGGATCGGTTCCAATGGGTCAATGACGTGCCACGCGCCTTGGTCACTGTGATCGGCGTCGCCGAAATCCTGGGCGCGTTGGGACTGGTCCTGCCAGTGGCCACCGGCATCTATCCCTGGCTGACACCGGTCGCGGCGGCTGGCCTGGCCATTCTGATGCTGATGGCCGGCACCTTTCATGGTCAGCGGCGGGAGTATCAGGAAGCCAGCGTCAACGCGCTCTTGCTGATCATGACCGCGTTGATCGCTTATGCTCGCTGGCCGCTTTTGTCGGCCGGGTAGGGGGGTCAGCGCTCTGCCACCCTGCGCCTAACTGTGTGCAGGGAAATGTAACACCCGCTCAGGCCGGATCTTGAAGATAATGCGCTCTTCTGTGCCGCGGCGCTCAGCCGGCGCAAAGCCGCCGTAATACTCCTCCGCCCCGGCATAAAGCTTGGCGTGGGCATTGATGTTGGTGTAGTCGCGGTCAGGAACGATCTCCTCGACCACACCGCGCACATCGATCCAGCGAAAGGGGTCGGTAGGGTCGATCACCGTCAGCGCGACGCGCGGGTCGCGCCGCACGTTGCGAGGCTTGCGCCGACCGTCGGCCGTGTTGACCAGCACGTGCTGGCCGTCCCAGGAGCACCAGACCACGGTGTTCTCGGGGGCGCCTTTCGGGTTGAGGGTCGTCAAGATGGCGTAAAACGGTCCTTCGATCAGGTCCAGGTGGGAAGCAGGGATAGATTGAGACATCTGCAGCGTGAGAGCTCCTTCGGATAGATTCCGAGGCTTGCATGCCCAGGATGCATCCATTGTGCCATGAAAAGGGCGGCTGCGCAGTAGGGGGGGACACGAAACGCGCCATCTTCTGAGCCAGCACAACAGCCCGGCGCCGTGCGCCGGGCTGTTGTTTCGATTGACCAAAACACGATCCACCAGACGCCCGCGCCAGGTCGCGCAAGGCGCCGCGACGATCAGCGGGATAGGGTCATGCTTCCAACGTCGAAATGTCGCCCGCATCCTTGCCCTGCGCCCGCGCCTTGAGCACGCGGCGCATGATCTTGCCGGAGCGCGTCTTGGGCAGCATATCCACAAACTCGATCTTGCTGGGCATGGCGATGGGACCGGTCTCGTGGCGCACGTGGTCCTTCAGCTCGTCCACCAGCCGGTCGCTGCCCTCGAAGCCGCTGCGCAGGATGCAGTAAGCCCAGATGACATTGCCGCGCACCTCGTCAGGCATACCGATCACCGCCGCCTCAGCGACAGCCGGATGGCTGACCAGCGCGCTCTCCACCTCGGCTGTGCCCAGGCGGTAGCCGCTGACCTTGATCACGTCGTCGATGCGGCCGATGATCCAGTAGTAGCCGTCGTCGTCCTTGCGCGCCGAGTCGCCGGTCAGGTAGTAGCCCTGCTCCTGGAAGCGCTCCCAGTACTGGCTGACGTAGCGGGCCGGATCGCCGTAGACGGTGCGGGCCATGCCGGGCCAGGGGCGCTTGATCACCAGGTAGCCGTCCTCGTTGGGCGCCACCGAATGCCCGTCCTCATCCACGATGTCGGCCTCGATGCCGGGGAAGGGTCGGGTGCCAGAGCCGGGCTTGAGCGGCGTCGAGGGCAGCGGCGTGATCATGAAGCCGCCGGTCTCGGTCTGCCACCAGGTGTCGATGATCGGGCATTGGCCCTTGCCGATGACGTTGTGGTACCAGCGCCAGGCCTCCGGGTTGATCGGCTCGCCGACGCTGCCCAGAATGCGCAGGCTGCTCAGGTCATGGCGGGCCGGCCAGGCGTCGCCAAAGCGCATCAGGCCGCGGATGGCCGTGGGCGCGGTGTAGAGGATGGTGATGCCGTAGTGTTCGATCATCTTCCACCAGCGGTTGGGGTAGGGGTGGTTGGGGGCGCCCTCGTACATGAAGCTGGTGGCGCCCTGGATCAGCGGCGCATAGACGATGTAGCTGTGGCCGGTGATCCAGCCCGGATCGGCCGCACACCACCAGCGGTCCTCCTCTTTCAAATCGAAGGCCCAGGCCAGCGTGGTGCTGATGAAAACCGAGTAGCCGCCGTGGGTGTGCAGCAAGCCTTTAGGCTTGCCGGTGGTGCCCGATGTGTAGAGGATGAAGAGCGGGTCTTCGGCGTCCATCACCTCGGTGGCGCTCTGGGCCGAGGCGATGGGCAGCGCCATCAGGTCGTGGTACCAGTAATCGCGGCCGGCCTCCATGTAGACCTCCTGGCCAGTGCGCTTGACCACGATGACGTGTTCGACCACCGGGGAGCGGTGGATGGCCTCGTCGGCCATCTTCTTCAGATCGACCGTCTTGCCGCGCAGCCAGGCGCCATCGGCTGTGATCAGCACGCGGCTCTGGGCATCCTCGATGCGGTCGGCCAGGGCCTGCTCGCTGAAGCCGCCGTAGACCACCGAGTGTACCGCGCCAACCTTGGCGCAGGCCAGCATGGCGATCATCAGCTCGGGGATGCGTCCCATGTAGATCGTCACCCGGTCGCCCTTGCGCACGCCCATGCTGCGCAGCACGTTGGCGAACTTGTTGACCTCGCGCTGCAGGCCCAGGTAGCTGAGCGTGACCTTCTCGCCCGGCTCGCCCTCCCAGATCAGGGCCAGCTTGTTCTTGCGCCAGGTCTTGACGTGGCGGTCCAGCGCATTGAGCACGATGTTGGTCTGGCCGCCCACGAACCACTTGTAGAACGGCGGGTTCGACTCGTCCAGCACCTGATCCCAGGGCTTGTACCATTCCAAATGGCTGGCCCGCTCAGCCCAAAAGCCCTGCGGATCCTGCAGGGCGCGGGCGTAGACTTCGTCGTAGTCCTTGATATGGGCGTGGGCGACGACTTCGGGCGACGGGTAATAGACCTCATGCTCCGAGGCAACAATATCGGCGGTGCGATCCATGGCAGTGCTCCTCCTGCGGCGGCTAGGGTTCAAAGACGGCGCAATTTTAGCACGGGCGGGGAACGCGTGTCAAACGGTGGCGCTTGTCCGTCCGTTGCGGCGGTGCTACAATGGCGCGCACCTGGAGGTTATGCTGATGAACGTGCTCTCTGCCGGCTTTGTCTGCGGCGACCTGGTGCTGGCCCCGGTGGACGACTTGCCCCCGGCCGGCGGCAACCGCTTTGTCGATCGGGCGGCGCTGACTATCGGCGGCTGCGCAGCGACCGCGGCGGTCGGCTTTGCCCGCCTGCTGCGCGCCGAGGATGGCCGCGCGGCGGTGGCCGGCCGTATTGGGGTTGATTCGCTGGGCCGGCTGC
>JBAQCH010000143.1:0-3600 GCA_049294015.1 Anaerolineae bacterium | reverse complement strand
TGGTTGAGTAGCCGTCTGCAGCGTATCGAAACCAGCGTGCCCGCATCCGGCGGAGGGTAGGTAGGTGCTCCTCAGCTAGCGCTGTGCGCCTGCCAGCGATACTCCGTCGGCGACTGGCCGGTGTGCTTGCGGAAGACGTAGCTAAAATAGTGCGGATCGTTGTAGCCGATCTGATCGGCGATCTCAAAGGACTTGAGCGTCGTGCCACGCAGGAGCTCGCGCGCCCGCTGCACCCGGATCTCAGTCAGGTACTCCTTGAACGTCTTGCCGGTCTCCTGGCTAAAGACAGTGCAGAAATGGGAGGGGCTGAGATGAGCCTGGCCTGCCACGGCAGGGAGTGACAGATTCGTGTCGGCATAGTGGCTGTCGATGTAACGAATCGCTTGCTGGATCATGGCAGCGTGTTGGCTGGTGATCTGGCTGTCACGAAAGGCCAGCGCGGCCAGCAAGATGGACTGAACCTGCTGCCGAATCTGATCGGTAGTCTGGATGTCCTCCATCAGGTCGAGGTCAGGGATGACCTGGTCGATGTTGCCGCCCAACTCGCTCAGGAATTTGGCCGTCGTCAACACCACATCCATCAAAATATAGTGCCTGACAATGGCGGAGTCCAGGATCGTCGCGCCCAGCGGCCGGATAAAGGTGTCGAAGAACTCGTCCAGGTCCTCTGCGACGCCGCACTTCAGATAGGTCTCAACCGCCGACTTGTTGATCTTGAGCAGCTCTGCCTTGGCAAAGCCGTTGCCCATGCCGTTGCCGTTGTGGTGGTCTGCGCTTTGCAGGCTGGCCAGCGCCTCGACGAACGAAGCGCATATGTCGGTGATGCGCCGTTTAGGCGCGCCGCTGCCGAAGGCCGGTTGGCAGCCCATCTGACGCATCTGCTGTTCAATCTGGCCGCGCAGCCACGCATATTTCTCGAGCAGCGCTTCATCCGTGTCCCCCTTCATTATGAGAACAATCTCTTCCAGGTCTTTCTTGGTCAGGAGCACGCCGGGGTCACGTTCGGCCAGGCAGGACACGACGTTGCAGGCCTGAGAGGTGCGCGCATAGTCGAACTGGGCTGCGGGATCGTTCAATTCGATCTTGATAACGGCGACCAGGTACGACCGGGCCAGGAGGTCGATGCCGAGTTGTTCGGCCTGCTCGATGGCCTGGGCCGACGACACGGCCCCCACCACCAGGTCCAGCAGCAGCCGCTGTCGCAGGCTGGCGCGCGTTTCTTCCACTTGGCTGCGCAGCCGCTCCATCTGTTCCTGGGCCTGGCGCTCGGAGTCCAGCTCGGCCGCCACCTGTCTCAGAGTCCGGTGCAGATCCTGCACGGTAATCGGTTTGAGCAGATATTCTGTGACCCCCAGCTTGATCGCCTTCTGAGCGTACTCGAACTCGTCGTGGCCGCTCAGGATGACGATCTTGGTGGCCGGCATGCGCTCATGCATGATGCGCGCCAGCTCCAGCCCATCCATGAAGGGCATCTTGATGTCGGTGATCAGCACGTCGGGCCGGACGGTCTGCAACAGCGGCAGGGCGATCTCGCCGTCGGGCGCCTCGCCGCAGAACTCGAAGCCATGGCCGCGCCAATCGACCTTGTCCCGAATCCCCTCGCGGGTTACGATCTCATCTTCGACGAAGAATACTTTGTACGTCATAGCGGTCTCCAGTCATCCTTCATAACGCAAGGTGCTAGGATGACTAGACACCTGATGCAGGCGAGTCGTCGATTGCATTGTTACCATGTCAGGCGCTATAGTTCACAGCAACGAAAACTTGTCTTGATTGACAAAGAGGTGCATGCAATGATAGGCGGGAAACGTTGGATGGTTCAAGAAAGAGACGGGAATCAGGTCTACCTCTCACAAGAGAGATGGCAACACATTGCATGATCGGCTGGTCGTCACCCACGCCTTGCACCCACTGGATGGCGTGAACTTCGGGCACGCTTAGGATCGTGTCCAGGTGGCGGGCGATGCGCTTGTCGTCCACGTGAAAGACGTTGTGGGTCATGGTCCTGACCTTGCGCTGCAAGATCGGCAGGCCGAACTGGCGAACCATGGCGGGCGAGATCAGGTTGGCGAAGTCGCAACTGGGGATGTGCATGCGGCCGTAGGAGGGGATGCCCATTGGAACACGAGTGGGCGCCGTCGTTGGCAGCCCGAAAAGGTAACGCCTCGCGAAGATCAGATTGTGAACCAGATCAGGGGGATACGGCAGTCGGGGGAGGGCATCACCTCCTGGCAATAGAATCGGCGACTGGGCCGGTGGGAGGCTGCGCTGTTGACGTGTGTGATCGTTACCGGGATCGTTCACATGTAGGATAACATACTATTCTGGCTGTGTCAAGAGTCAGATTCGCGGCTGCGCAGGACTGTCAGTCCTGGCACAAGTTGGCTCTTGACAGGGCTTCGCTTGTGTGTTATTCTACATGTGAACGATCCCGGTAACGATAACAACCACAAGACGCAGTGGCCGCATGGTGACAACCATGAACAGACAACGCACAACCATCAAGCAGGTGGCCAGTGAGGCGGGGGTGTCGATCCAGACAGTCTCGCGCGTGCTGAACGATCTGCCGCACGTGGCGCCGGACACCCGCGAGCGCGTGCTGGGGGTCATCGAGCGCCTGCAATACCGGCCCAGCACCCTGGCGCGCAGCCTGATCCAGCGGCGCAGCCTGATGCTGGGGGTCATCACGGCCGGCCTGAGCCACATCGGCCCCTCGCGCACGCTGAGCGGCATCACGGCCCAGGCCGGCGCCATGGGCTACGACTTGTTGCTGCACGAGCTGCCCACCTTCGACACGGCTGAGATCGAGCCTTTCCTGGATACCATCCTGGCGCGCCAAATCGACGGCATCATCGTCGCCGTGCCCGAAATCGGCGACAACCGCCAGTGGCTGTTGCCGCAGTTGCCCGACCTCCATGTGCCGCTGGTCTTGCTGACCATGCACCCCCAGCCGGGCCTGCCCATCGTCTCGATGGACAACTACAAGGGCGGCCGGCTGGCCACCGAGCACCTGCTGGCGCAAGGCTACCGGCGCATCGGCCACGTCGCCGGGCCGCTCACCTGGTGGGAAGCGCAGCAGCGCAAGGCCGGCTGGGCCGACGCGCTGGCCGCGGCCGGGCTGGCTGTCAGCGACGCCATGTGGATTGAAGGCAACTGGTCCAGCAAGAGCGGCGAGCTGGCGGCCTACCAATTGCTCGATCGCTACCCGGATCTGGACGCGGTCTTCGCCGCCAACGATCAGATGGCCCTCAGTCTGATGGCTGTAGCGCGCCGGCGCGGGCGCAGCGTGCCGGGCGATCTGGCCGTGGTCGGCTTCGACGGCATGCCCGAAGCGGCCTATTTTTGCCCCTCCCTCACCACCGTCCAGCAGGACCTGCACCAGCTTGGCTGCCAGGCCGTGCGCCAACTGGTCGGTGTCATCGAGTCCCTGCGCAGCTCCGACAACCATCAGGAATTCCAGGCGGTCTGGATCGAGCCCCAACTCATCGTGCGCGAGAGCTCGGCGGCCCGGCTCGCCGCTTGACGCACTTGGCTATGGCACAGATCGACCGCAACCAATCAGCCGCCGGGTGCGAGCACGCTGATTGAGTAGGTCCGCCG
>JBAQCH010000142.1:0-4227 GCA_049294015.1 Anaerolineae bacterium | reverse complement strand
ATCCGCATCTTCCGTCAATCCGCGGCCCTTCTCTCCGCGCGCCGACGCAGCCCCCAACGCCAGTACCCTGGCCTAGCAGCCCACCAGCCAGCGAGTCGCGACAGACTGAATGTCCGTCACGGTCACGACGCCGTCTTTGTTGAAGTCGTAGGCCGGCACGTTCAGGCCGAAGGCGCTGGTCACAAGCTGCACATCGATGACATCCACCGTGCCGCTGGCGTTGACGTCGATGGCGCAGCGCACCTGCACCTGGTAGGGCGTGGCGCCGCCGGCAGTGCCGTTGAACTTGATCCAGCCCAGGTTCTCGCTCCAGGCATAGCCCGTGAAGTTGCCCGCGCCATCCACCGTGACACCGCCGAAGGTCGGGTTGAACTTGATCCAGCCCGATGTGCTGCTCCAGGCGTAGCCGGACAGCGCGCCGCTGGTTGGGTTGCGGTTCACGCCGTAGTCGCTGGCCGAGGTGTTGGCGTAGATCCATGCACCGCCGGTCGTGTGCGTGCCCAGGCGGATCCAGCCGGCGTTCTCGGCCCAGGCGAAACCCTCCAGGTGGTCGGGATAGACCGCAACGCTGTTCGTGAACGCGCCGTTTAGGGCTGTCGGCGCGAAGTTGATCCAGCCGGCGTTGCTGCTCCAGGCCCATTTCTTGGGCGGGACGCCCAACACCACGTTGTCGCTGAAGTCGAGCTGGTAGGCGCCTGTCAAACCTGCGTTGTAGGTCGTGATGACCGCCCAGTAGGTCTTGCCGGGCGTGAGCGTCACGTTGTCGGCCAATGTGATGGCGCTCAGGAAGCCCGCGCCATCGTCGTCGTCGGTAATCACGCCGTTGACGTTTGGGCTCGCCGCGTTGAATGGCTGGCACGATACGATCAGGAAGGTGTCGGCGATGGCTGTGCCCGCGGCGTTGACCTCGATCTGGATGGGGCTGGTGTTGGTGACGTGGAAAGCGTGGGCTTCGTAATAGAAGCCGCTGCCGAACGGGTTCGGAGTCCAGACCGACGCGCAGTTGACTGTGACAGCCGTACTCAAATCGGGCCGAACGTAGGTAGGGTCGCTGCCGTCCAGGGTTCCGTTGACAGTCGGTCCCAACAGGGGCGCCTCGATTTGAGAGGGCATTGCGGCCTCAGGACTTTTTTCGCCTGGCCCTTGGGCTGTGACGTTGCCGACGGCAACCGCCAGCAGCACCAGTGTAGCAGAGACCAATCCAGGTAGACGTGTCTTATGGTTCATGGCGAGACCTCATTCATTGTCCGCCACGCACCGGCCACACGTAGACGGCGCCCGACTTGAAGGCGCCGACCAGGCTGCCGTTGGGCATGACCACGATCACAGCGCCCGCCGGCTGATAGTCGACGGTGGTGCTCGTCCAGTAGTTGTCGATCTGGACGCCGCTGAAGGGGTGGCCTGCGGGCAAGGCAGGGTTGCTCTGCGCCGGATCGATCAGGCTATGCAGCTCGTTGCCATTCGGCAGCCGCCAGGCGCCGGCGCTGGAACCGTCGCTGAGGCCGCAAGAGCCGCTGGCCAGCGCGTTGGCGTCGCTCAAGGCCGTCGCCCACAGTCTGGTCCCAAAGCAATTGGCGTTCTTCAGCCAAACCAGCGCCGTCAGGTTGTCCGTCACCGTTCCATCGCCGTTGTCTACAAACCGCACTCCCGTCCACGGCGGCGTGTCATAGCCAGTGCCAAAGATCGCCGCAACCGCGGGCTCGATCCCAGCCTGGTATTGCCCGTCCTGGCCCGTGCCGGCACAGGCTATCACGGCGCCACCAGCGTCCCAGCACTGGGTCTGTCCCGTCTTGGCCACGCGTTTGGCCAGCGCTCGCGGCTGCGCCTGCGCCATGATCTGGTCCAGGGTGTGCATCGTCCCTGTCCCCGGCCCGCTGGCCGGCTCCGTGAACCCGCTCTGCTTGGCAAAGTAGTTGCCGGTCGTCAGCCGCTGATAGATCTGCTCCAACGTGTACGAACTGGTCGTTCCCGGCGGGGCCGGCGGATCCACCGGCCCGTCTCCGGCCGCTGACAGCACACCTACGCCCGCCACGGCCAGCACGACCACCATCACTAAAATCGTCATCCATCTGCTGCGCATGATAGGCCCTCCTACGCTGAACGCCAATCTTGTGGGTTGCTTGGTACTATACCCGAAATTCCAGGGGGGAAACTCGTTTCGCGATTGTACGCTCTTTGAGTTGAGAGTCAAGCCCACCGTTTCGCCCCCTGCTCTCCCGTCGCCTTCGCCCACAACGCCTCACTGAACCCGCGCACCGCTGATCGCTCGGCCCGCGCTGGGTGGCGCCTTCACGCACGAAGAAAGGGCAGGTCTCGGTGGAGGCCTGCCCTTTCCTGATGACGGAGAGGCTTCGGAAGTGGCCGCTGCGCGAAAACGGCTCTTCTGCCAGTCTTGAAGTCTAGGATTTGATGGCTTCCTGCCTGCGCCGCCGCCAGAGCAGTCCGCCAGCGACCGTCGCCAGCCCCGCGGTAAGGAGTAACCCGGCGACGGACGGTGCGCTGTCAGCCGCAGCCTCGAAACCCGCCAACGTCACCGCGGTCGGCGGCAGCACCGTCGCGCTCACTGGCCCGTGCAGCGACGTCGCGCCGGAGATGTCCAGGTCCTCCAGCCAGTACCAGTTGGTCTGGATCATCCACCATCCATCATTTCGTAACCGCGTCTAGGGCGTGGCATCGAGCAGCAAATCGCGCTCATTCAAGGGTTGCACGGGACGATTGTTGCCCGACATAATGCCGGTAAACTCCGCGATCTGTTCGGCCGACATCTCGATGGGCGTTTGCATCACCGACCATAGAATACCCGTGGTGCAAGGCGGGGTGGTGAGAGAGCCATCGTAACGATAGAAGAGGGCATCGGTGGGCAAGAATGCGGCCAGAGAGACTTCCTCGCCTGTGGCTTGCGCCACATGCACCATTTCTCCCGTGGCTGGGTTTTGCTCTTCGGGGGACTCATGGGCGGGTAAGTGCGCCCAAACCGGGTTGAACGCATCGTTAGCAGTGCCTTCGGCAATGAAGATCCCGACCACGGCCGCTTTCGATTCATCGGCCGTCTTGTGAACAAGGTGCATTTCCAATGGATACTCCTGCCCATTCAGCCTGTGTTCGCTGGGGGCATGGAAATGGAACTGCTTCAAGAGATAGGTTTCCCCACCGATGACAATCTGGCTTCCTTGGATTTGGTCCACCTGAATGGTATGGCCGTTGTTGAGAATGTTGACAGCCGCGTCCCCATAGTCAAAGCGGATATTCTCCAGATCAGCCCCTGTGGAACTGGCCAGGTTGATAGGCGACTGAGTTCCTATCCCGCACTCGTTTGTCTTGTTTGGGCCCAAATCCAAACTAGCCCAGTGGTCTGGCCCACCTGCCCCATGGTCATCATAGGACCAATGGGTCTCGTCCGAAGAGTGTTCTTCCACGGCCGAAGCGACCTCCCCAACAGCCGATTCAAGCGTTGGCAACAACTGGGAGGCAGGTTCTGACAGCGATCCGGAACACGAGACCAACGCCAGCAGCGACAACAGCAGCGTGATCATCAATAGCTTCTTCATAGTTCATACTCCTTGATTGAGTGGGGTGTGTTTGAGTCTGGTTGGCGATGGTGGAGGGCGTTTGGAACACGAAGCCGCGAAGCGCGCGAAGCACGAAGACAGCGAAGCCGGAGGCGCCTCGCTTCGTGGTTTTCGCGCTTCGTGAGATTCGCGCAACTTCGTTTCTTCGTGATCCAGACTCCGCACTCCAACTCATTTCAAACACACCCGATTGATTACTCTGGTCGGCAACACGGTGACCGCTGCACCAGAGACGGCGACAGTGTCGCTCCACGCGCCTGTGAGATGGTCGCGCTGCAGCACACGGCAACTGCTGGCCGGACCGGCCGGCAGCGGCGGATTGATGCGGCCTGCGCTGAGGCCGGCGATATGTCAACGGCGCCCCATCATTGCTATCGTCGGTGACATCAATGGAGAAAGGACGTAGCTAACCTTGCGGATTGGGAGTGGTTGGACGACTACAGCCTATGCACTCCCGAGGAAGATCTTTGTGCCGGGATTGTACTCACCCCCTTCCCGCTGTCAAATCCACCACGCGAAAGCTGGCAAGTCTCGGAAGACTTGCCAGCTTGTGTTCCATCCAACTGCCTGCCGCCGCCCCATCAATGCCGGAAATGCCGCGCCCCGGTAAAGCACATGGCTAGCCCCAGCCGGTCGCAGGCCGCGATCACGTCCGCGT
>JBAQCH010000141.1:0-3945 GCA_049294015.1 Anaerolineae bacterium | reverse complement strand
CCCAACTTCTTCACCCCCACCCATGTCGAGATCAACTATGGCCACCACCGCTATTGTTGTAGACACCGCCGTCGTTGTCAGCAATGCTGGAATCAAGCGGCCGCACCCGCACCTGGCCGCTGCGCTGGGGGTAGCGGGGCGTCTTGTCAGCGTAGAAGCGAGCCAGGACCTGCATGTCGGCATCGATGTCGCCGCTGGGCGTCACCTGCGGTCCGATACCCACCAGCTTGCGCGGGTAATCGACGTAGCCCAGCAGGATCGGCACGCCCGCGCCCTGCGCGATGTAATAGAAGCCAGTCTTCCAGTAGCCGGCCTCGCTGCGGGTGCCCTCGGGTGAGATGGCGATGCGCAATCGATCACTGGCGTCGTACAGGGCAACGATCTGGTCCACGAAGTTGCTGCGCGCCGAACGTACCACCGGTATGCCACCTAGCCGGCGCATCAGCCAGCCGAAGGGCCAGCGAAAGGCGCTGTCCTTGGCGATCCAGCGAAAGCGCAGGTTCGACGCAAACAGGTACAGCAGTGTGACGAAGAAATCAGAGCCCGACGTATGATGGGCGCCGACGATCAGGCATTTGGCGGGCACAGCCGGCGGAACTTCGATCTGCCAACCTAGCAGCCGCGCTAAGGCTAATGCGATGTGTTGAGTCAGGGGCTTGCGTGCTGAGGGCATGGGTGTTCCAGAGAAAATGGCGCGAACCATGGGGTGTGATTTGCTGAACTATAGCACCGCGCTGGCGCTCTGTCAAAAACCTTCAGTACTTCACGACTCTGGCTCACGCAAAGGCGCAAAGACCGCAAAGGAAGGCAGATTTCCCTTGGCGCTTTTGCGTGAGAATCGTGAACTACTGACTTTGCATTGACGCCCACGCCAGATTGGGCTACAATCCGTGACAACGATTCGGCTGCGATTCGGTTGCAAGGAGGACACCATGACCCGTCGATCCCATCTTGACCCCGGCGCTTTCGATCTGCCAGGCGGCCCGCTGGGCGTGCTGTTGCTGCACGGCTATACCGGCTCACCGCCGGAGATGCGCCTGCTGGGTGAGTATCTGCACAGCCGGGGGATGACCGTCCTGGCGCCGCTGCTGCCTGGCCACGGCACGACCGTGGACGACATGAATCGCAGCCGCTGGCGCGACTGGACGGGCTGCGCCCAGCAAGCACTGGCCGAGCTGCGCCGCCGCTGCCCGCTGGTATTCGTTGGCGGCCTGTCTATGGGCACGCTGCTGACGCTCTACCTGGCCGAACAGCACGCCGACCTACCGGGCGCGATGCTCTACTCCCCTGCGTTGAAAGTGGCCGAACGGCGGCTGGCGCTGGCCCCGCTGGCCAAGCACTTCGTGCGCAGCCTGCCCAAAGGCGCCAACGCCGACCAGGACCTGACCGATCCCAGCGCCGCCCAGCACCTGTGGAGCTACGAGGAGAACCCAGTGGCGGCGGCGGCTGAGCTGCTGGCCCTGCGCCGCCAGGTGCAGCGCCGACTGGCGCAGGTCGCCTGCCCGCTGCTGATCGTCCACAGCACGCATGACCCCGCGATCCGCCCCGACAGTGCGCAGGCCGTCTACGATGGCGTCAGCACGCCGGCCGCCCATAAGACCCTGCTGACGTTGCATAACTCCGGCCACGTGCTGTTGGTGGACAGCGAGTGGGAGTACGTGGCCGAGCAGACAGCCCGTTTCATCTATCGCTGGTTACCGTCACCGTCCGTCCATCGCTGCTGAAGCTGACCGTGCCGGCCAGGTCGGTTCGACGCCAGCCGGCCTCGCCCACCACGGCTTTCCAGGCCGCCTCCACCGGCGCGGCCAGTTGGCGGAAGCGGTCGTCGCGCTGGACGAAGACCACGGCCTGCTGCGGCTGGGCCGCGTCCAGCAGCGCCTGGCTGAACGCGGCTTGCCGGCCGCCCTGAGGCAGCTTGACCACCGTGGCCGGCTGGATCAACCCCTGGGCTGCCAGCGCGTCCTGCACCTCCTGACTGGCGTCGCCCAACAGCAAGAAGCTGGTGTCGCCGTAGCTCAGCCGCAGCACCAGCGAGTTGTCGTTCAAGTTCAACTCGCCGTCTTTGTTCAACACGGCGTCGGGGCCTGGGTGCAGCACGTCCAGCGCAATGCCGTGGCCCAGCAGGACGCGCGTGCCGGCCTCGGCCGGGGCAACCGGCACATGCTGCGCCCGTAGAGTGCGCAGCCAGCTTTCATAGGCGGTCGAGGGGTAGGGGAAGGGGGCCTGCAGCGCCTGTTGCAGCGTGAAGCGCTGCGGCAGTTCGACCAGCCCACCGATGCGGTCGTCGCCGGCATGGGTCAGCACCGCCAATTCAAGCTGGCGGTCGTAGAAGGGGATGTGCTGGCCCAGCGCGCTCAGCAGCTCAGTGGGGCTGAAGCCGCCGTCGATCAACACCTGCTGGCCGTCGGGGGTGACGAGGAGCACGGCCTCGCCGCGCTCCATGTCGAGAAAGTGGACGTGCAGCCGGCCGTCGGGCTGGCTGCGCAGCGCCAGGAAGAGCAGGCTGCCCGTCACCAGCAACAGGCTGGCAGCCACCGTCGTCAATCTGGACGAAGACAGCGCGCCCTTCAGCCGCTGCAAGCCCGTGCCCACCACTGGCAGCGACGGCTTGCTGGCCAGCGCGAGCAGGCCGATGAGCGCAAAGTAACCCCACAGCCCCAGCACGCCCAGGTTGACCTGGACCGAGGCGAAGGGCAAGGCGGCCAGCTTCTGCACCACGGCGACGGTCCAGTAGAGCGCCAACCAGGGGATGGCGGCCAGGATGCGCGCCACGGGCCAGAGCACAGCCTCCAGCGCCGGGTGGAGCGAGGCGGGCAGCGCGACAAGCACCGCCAGGCCGCCCCAAATCATCACCGGCGGCTGCACCGGCAGCACCAGCAGGTTGGTCAGCGGGGAGACGATGGAGACACGGCCGAAGTAGTAGGCGATCAGCGGCAGGGTCAGCACCGTGGCGGCCAGGGTGACGATCAACGCGTCGTTGAGGAAGCCGATCAGTGTGGGGGCGACGCCGGCCGGCAGCCGCTGGCGCATGGCTGCGTCGAAGCGTTGGCTCATGGGCGTGGCGAAAAGGATCAGGCTGAAGGTGGCCACGAAGCTCAACTGAAAGCCCACGTCCCACAACGTCAGCGGGTTGGCCAGCGTCATCAACAGCCCCGCGACAAACAGCGAGACGACCGCGGTGCTCTGCCGGCCCAGGTAGGTGGCCCACACCACCAGGATGCCCATCAGCCCTGCCCGCATCACCACCGCGTCGGCGCCCACCAGCAGCACGTAAAGCACAATGCTGGCCACCACCGGCCAGAACGCGCGCTTGGGGCCGAGGAGGCGGGCGAAGAGTGCGGTCATCAGGCCGGCGATGACGGTGATGTTGAAGCCCGAGATGACGATGATGTGGCTGACGCCGGTGCGGTTGAACTGGTCGTACAGCGCCGGGTCGATGCCGCTTTCGACGCCCAGCAGGATGCCGGTCAGCAGGCCGGCCTCCGGCTCGGGCAGCAGGCGAGCGATGATCTCCTGGGCAGCGCTGCGCAGCGCAAACAGCCTCTGCCAGAACCAGTGGCCCGTGTCATGCGCCAGCACGCGCAGCTCCGGCTGCTGGATCACAGTATGGACGCCGCGCCGGGCCAGGTACTCGCGATAGTCGAAGCCCTCGAAGACAGGCGGCGCCTCCAACTGGCCGCGCACCGCCACCCGGTCGCCGTAGCGCACGCCTGGGTAGCGGTCGATGGTAAACAGCGCGCGGCCGCTCACCGACAGCGATTCTTCGCCCTGGCCCAGGGTGACGCTCTCGACCTGCACACGCACCCGCAGCCGGGTGTCGCGCTCGTCGGGCGGCCGCAGGACGACGCCGGTCACTGTAGCGCGCACTGGCCGATCGGGGCTTCCATTATAATAGGCCAGGTCTTGGGGGGTGAAGCAGGGAACGAAGGGGCTGAGCTGAAAGCG
>JBAQCH010000140.1:0-3425 GCA_049294015.1 Anaerolineae bacterium | reverse complement strand
CCCTCGACCACCTGGTTGACCAGCAGGCCGGTCTCCTGGCCCGCTTGCTCAGCCACAGCGCTGGACAAGCGAATGCGCTGGGTGCTGACGCCCAGGTAGCCGCGCCGCACCTTGCCGTGGGCCAGGAGCGCCTCGGCGACGCGACGCACGGTGGCGGTGGGCAGGCTGACGCTGACGCCGCGCGCCAGGGCCGAGCTGTTCAGGCCCGCCACGCGGCCGGCCACGTCTACCAGCGGTCCGCCGGAGAAGCCGGGATACATCACCACGTCGGTCTGGACGTAGCGATCGATCAGGCCGCCCGCGCCGGTGCGCCAGCCATCGCCCAGCGCGCTGATGACGCCCAGCGTCGCCTGCACCGTGCGGCCCGGCCGGCCCAGGGCCAGGGCCAACTGGCCGACGCGCAGGTCGCTGTCCTCCAGCCAGGTGGGCGGAGTGAGGCTGGCGCCGCTGACTCGCAGCAGAGCCAGGTCGGTGGTGGGGTCGCGGCCGACCAGGACGGCGCTGGCTTCGCTGCCGTCGGGCAGGCCAATGCCGATGCCCTCGTCGCTCTCGACCACGTGATGGGCCGTGACGATCA
Source organism: Anaerolineae bacterium (assembly GCA_049294015.1). GTDB lineage: Bacteria > Chloroflexota > Anaerolineae > JAAEKA01 > JAAEKA01 > JAAEKA01. The sequence goes on along the minus strand of JBAQCH010000140.1, from coordinate 2,848 downwards.
GGTCAGTGGACCAGGCGATGCCGCTGGCCGGCATGCGCTCGCGGGCGTCGACGCGCACGATGCTCTGGCCGGCGGTCTGCGCCGCATCAGCCAGGCCGTTGGAGAAATCTGCTAGTACGTTGGACATGGGGTGCCTCCGATTGTGTCACGTTTCATGTGTCAAGTGAGACGCGAAACGTGATGATGGGACTTGGGATGGATGCTTGCCAGACTGCAAGCCTGCTTAGTATAAGGCATCGGACGCGCGCATGCATCCCCTGTTGGGGTGGGAAGCTACCTGGCAGAATGGGTAGGTAGGGGGTGATAGGGTGGCTGGGTGACTGGGTGACTGGGTGACAGGGTGAGCGTGCCACGTTCTGGTCACCTTGTCACCTTGTCACCCCCTCACCTTGTCACCTTGTCATCTGCTACAGCAGGATCAGCCCCAGCCGCGTCGCCCGCATGACCGCGTCGGCGCGGCTCTGGGCGGCCAGCTTGCCGAGGATGGCGTTGACGTGGAACTTGACGGTGTGTTCGCTGATGGCCAGCCGCTGGGCGATGGCGCGGTTGGTCAAGCCCTCGGCCAGCAGTTGCAGCACCTGGTTCTCGCGCGCAGTCAGCGGCTCAACCAGCGAGGGGACGGCCGGTTCGGGCGCAGCGGGCATCAGCAGCTCGTCAGCCAGGTCCTGTGCCAGTACGACCAGGCCCAGAGCCAGACTGTGCGCGGCCGCCAGTAGGGCTTCGGGGCGGGCGTCCCTGTCGAGCAAGGCGCGCGCGCCGGCCCGCCAGGCCTGACTCGCGAGGCTAGTGAACGCAGCGCCGCCCGGCAGCAGCGCCAGCACCGGCGGCCGGGCGGCGCTCTGCTCGGCCAGCCGCTCCAGCGCGTCGTTTGGCGTCCAGCCCAGATCCCATACGACCACATCGGGTTGGGCCGCTTCGATTTCAGCGGCCAGGTCGGCGTCGACCGACGCCTGGCCTACCACCTGGCAGCCCGGCTGTTGGGCCAGCAGCGCGGCCAGCCCGGCGCGCGCCAGCGGGTCAGCGGCCAGGATGAGAATGCGCAAGTCGTTGAGGGAGGTGGTCACGATGATGTCGAAACTTGGCCGGTTTGTGTCATGCTGAGGTCCGCCGAAGCATCTCGTGTCCGCTGCGCCGAGACCCTTCGCCGAGCCTCAGGGTGACAGTGTGAGTTAGCGTTGCGCCACGTAGGCGACCCACTCGGCGGCGTCGTACAAGTCGAGGCCGTCCCAGGCGGGGTAGGCCCAGGCGTGGGCGAAGCCGGCGCCGTGCAGCAGCGCGAGTAGTTCGTCCGTCTCGTAGCCGTTGTCAGACAAGCCGATCTCCTCCATGTCGCCGCTGTGCAGGTGAATCACGAAGAAGCGGTCGATGGAGGCGCGCTGCTCGGCGTCCCAGAAGCGCTCGCCCAGGTTGAGGAAGGGCGCATCGCCCCACAGGCCGCTGTCGTCGCTGAACCACCAGGTACTACTGCTCTTGTCGATACGGTCGAAGTCCAGCAGCTCCAGCGCCAGCCGGCCGGCCGGACGCAGGGCTTGGGCCGCAGCCGCCAGCAGCGCGGCCGCCTCGGCGCGGGTGAAGACGGCCAGTTGGCCGTAGATGAAGGTGGCGGCGTCGTAGTTTTGGCCCGCGTGGCGCGGCAGCTCGGCGCGCACGTCGGCCTGAATGAAGCGGCAGCGCTGGGCCACGCCCTGCTCCGCGGCCAGCTCGTTGGCATAGCGGATGCTGGCGGGGCTGAAGTCGATGCCGGTCACGTCGACGCCGCGGCGGGCAAACTCGACCGCATACAGCCCCGGTCCACAGGTGATGTCCAGCAGCCGCGCGCCGGGCCGCAGGTCGAGCCGCTCCCACAGCCAATCGATCTGGCGTAGCAGCTCTGGCCGCTGGCGGCTGGCCGCGCCGTGGCTCTGATCCAAATGCTCAGCCAGCATGCGTTGACTGAAGGCGGGATCGTCCCAGGGCAGGTTGACGCCGTCGCGCCACGGCACGGCCGGCGTGCTGCGCTGGTAGATGCGCCACAAGGCTTGTTGGAAACGGTCGTTGATTGGCGTGTTCATTTGGTCATTTCAGGGCGGAACTGGCGCCCGCTGCGCATCGTCTAGATGCCGACAGCCACCGAGAAGTTCGACTTCTCCGAGAAGTCGAACTTCTGCATTGCGCACTGCTGTTTGACTGTGCGCCGGCCATCGGGTACAATCGACTCAATGACCTCGTCACTATCCTCACATCCCCGCACAGATCACCAGCGAGCAACCTGGCGACGAGCTGCTCGCCTGGCTTTGGCCGGGCTACTGGCCCTGGCCCTGTGGGCTGCACTTGCGCTTGGCCCTGCTCGCCGGGCGCTGGCCGATGCGGATGAGACGCCGGGGGGCCAATCCCTTGCTAGCCAACCCGCCGATCCAACGCCCTTTCGCGTCTACCTGCCGTTGACGCTGGCCTCGCCGCAGGCTGCGCAGAATGACGTGGAGCTGGTCGACTTCACCTACCGGCTGCAGGAGGGCGATGACCTGGCCATGCTGGCGCTGGTCTGGGGCGTGGATAGCGAGCTGATGGCCTGCGTCACCCGGTCCGGCCAAGAGCCCCTCAGCGGGCTGCGCCCCGGCCAGTTGATCATGATTGCCAACCCGCGCTACCGCTGCCATACGGTTCAGCCGGACGAGACCGTGCAGCAGATCGCCCAGGACTACGGCGTGACGCCTGTTGTGCTGCTGGCCGAGCCGTGGAACCTGCTGGCGGCGGCGGATGACAGGCTGGAGCCGGGCCGGCGGCTGCTGATCCTGGACGGCGACCGCCCTGATCTGGCCAGCCTGCGCGGGTCGGAGCCGCTCACGGCGACGTCTGCGCTGCCGCAGCC
>JBAQCH010000139.1:0-3032 GCA_049294015.1 Anaerolineae bacterium | reverse complement strand
CTGCTGCTGCGCGTGGCCGCCGACGGCAGCGGCAGCGTGACGACGGTCGCCGCAGTCAGCAGCGCGCGCGGCTTCGTCGTGCGGCCGCTGTTGGGCGATCTGTACTACACGGCCGGCAGCCAACTGTGGCGCGCCGCGCTGGACGGCAGCAGCCCGGCGGCGCTGGCCGCGCTGGACGGCGCGTACAACGGCGTCAGTAACCTGGACCCTGGCGTCTTCTACCCGACCGTCATCAGCCCGCCCGGCTCGAACCTGGCGCTGGCCTACGGCGAGCCCTTCGCGCAGCCATGCAGCGCGGTCGACGGCTACGAGCCCAACAACACGCTGACTAGCGCGGCCGAGATCACGCCCGGCACGCTGACTGCGGCGCTGTGCTCGCCCGACCTGGTCACCATCGACGACTACGACTACTACAAGTTGACCGTTCCCGACGGCAAGGAGATCACCGTCACGCTGACCGACCTGCCGCAGGACTACAGCCTGGCGCTGTTCGCGGACGGCGTGGGCATGGGCTGGAGCTACCAGCCGGGCACGACCGACGAGGTGCTGGTGCACGCCAACCGGACCGGCGCGCCGGTGGTCTACGCGATCATGGTGGGCCGCTTCCCCGACTTCAACAACAGCCGCCTGTCCTACACGCTGCACGTGGCCGTGGACGATGCGCCGCCGCCCCCGCCGCCGCCCCCGCCGCCGGCCGACATCTGCGCCTCGGTCGATCCCTACGACGCGCCCGGCGTGCTGGGCAACCAGACCCGCGCCGCGGCGACCCTGATCAACTTCAACCAGACGATCACGGCCGCGCTGTGCTACAACGGCGACAAGGACTACTACGCCTTCGACGGCGTGGCGGGCCAGAACGTCCAGATTCAGATGCCTGTGCGCCCGGATGACTACTACATCTCCGTCTACAACCCCGACGGCCAGTACGTCACCGGCATCTTCCCCGGCTCCTGGCTGCAATACGGCGGCCAGTTCACGCTCAACACCGCCGGCCGCTGGACGCTGGCGGTCTGGCATCCGAACCTGGCCCCAACCACCGACCAGTACCAACTGGAGCTCGCCGTCAACACGACGTGCTCTGGCCTGGACCCCTACGAGCCGAACAACAACCAGTTCGATCCGCACATCATCCTGACGCCCTCGTCGACGCTGCGCGCCATGCTGTGCGAGACCACCGACCAGGATTGGTTCGCCTTCCCCATGACGGTGGGCGATCGCATCCGCATCACCCCGCGCATCCTGACCAACGGCGTCAACAGCAACAACCAGACCGTGAACATGAATGTCGCCATCTCAGTGCCTGGCGGCTTCGGCTTCGGCGAGATCGATGGCCCGTTCGAGACCATTGCCCGCGGCAGCGGCGACTTCGTGTTGGGCGTCTACACGCAGCAGCGCGTCAGCGAGAACCTGGCCTACGAGATCGACGTCGAGATCATCCCGCCGCCGCCCCCGCCGCCGATACCCAACAACTGGACTTGCACGGTCTATCCCAGCAGCGACGTGCCGCAGGCCATCGACGACCTGGCGACCATGGCCTCGACGGTCAACGTGCCGGCCAACGGCGCAGTGACCCGCGTCAGTCTGCGCGACATCACCTTCGACCACGGCGGGCTGTACGAGACGACGTTCGGCCTGGGCGCGCCCGACGGAAGTCAGGTGGAGCTGTTCGCCTTCGATGACTACGGTTTCTACGTCTGGTGCGGCGAAGATGCCTCACAGAACCCACTCAACTGCCACCTGTCGCTGGACGACTGGGCCATCGAGGGGTTGGGGCCGCCGCAGTTCCCCAACGACGGCGGCGTGTTCCGGCCCAGCCGCAGCAGCTTCGCGGCCTTCGACGGCAAGGCCAGCAACGGTCTCTGGACGCTCTACATCGTCGACGACGGGCTGAGCGATCCGGGCGGCGACGCGGGCTACACCACGGGCGACCTGTTCAGTTGGGGCCTGGAGGTGTGCATCGACAACGGCCTGCCGCCGGACCCGACACCCACCCCGACGCCCACGCCCAGCCCCGATCCGCAGCCGGGCGACGGCTCGCCGGCTGGCGCCACCGCGCCGCCGGTGGTGATCCCGACGGCCACGCCCGCCCCTTGCACGCCGGTCCCCGACCCGTTCGAGGACGACGACACCTACCAGACGGCCACGGTGTTCGACGTGGGCGTGGGCAGCAGCGCCGGCCACAGCTTCGATGGTCGGGCCGACGCCGACTGGCACAAGATCGCGCTGCTGGCTGGTCTGCAATACACCCTCGCGGCCAACGCGGCCAACCCGGCGCAGGTCGTCTCGCTGGCGCTGTACAACACCAATGGCACGACTCTCATCCAGACGCAGGCCGGCCAACTGACCTACACGCCGGCCGTCAGCGGCGACTACTACGTGCGCGCCACCTCGGCCTCTGGCCTGAGCGTCAGCCTGTGCGACAGCGGCTACAGCCTGGCGCTGACCAGCGTCAACCCCAACGCTACCCCGGTGCCGACGCCTACCGGCACGCCGCTGCCGCCCGGCCACAGCAAGCCGCCGCGCAGCGCAGGGGTGCAAAAGCCGCCGCACCGCTCGGTCAAGACGCAGATCACGCCGGTCGCGGTCGAAGTCGGCGTGAACGCGGACAACACCGTTCAGAGCGCCGCGCTGCTGGTCAACGGTGTGCAGGTTGCCAGCTATCCGACCCTGCGCTCGGCACCGCTGGTCGACTACGACCTGCTCTGGGAACTGGAGTGGACGCCCCCGCAGGCCGGCGTCTACGAGCTGATGGCGGTGATCACCGACACCGCCAACCTGACCGCGACCAGCGAGATCAACACGCTCTACGTCGATCTCGCCGACCCGTCGGTCACCATCGCGGCCGAGACCATCACCGTGGCCAAGCTGGCGGGCGACGGCAGCTACCTGCTCAAGGGCACGGCGACCGACGACAGCCAGGTGGACAAGGTCGAGGTGCGGCTGGACGGCGGCCCGTGGCAGGAGGCGGTGCTGGAGGGCGAGGACTGGACCTTGGCCGTGGCGCCGCTGGCGCAGGCCAACCCCGACGGCGG
>JBAQCH010000138.1:0-28864 GCA_049294015.1 Anaerolineae bacterium | reverse complement strand
GCCCAAACTGGATATGGCCTAGTCCCTAGCGAGCTAGGCGAGCTTTGCTTGCCTACTGGCAGGTACAACACTCATTCAAATTGTAAAGGTACATCTCACCGATTACCATGGTTAGTGAACCATGCCCAGATTTCCTTTCAGGCTCCAGAGGATAGGCCGGCGGCCACTCGATTGAATCGAAGAGCCGCCAATCGATTGCTCCCATTGAACCTTGAAACTGGTGGGATTTGAAGCAAATTGCCGATACAAAAAGCGATACAATTGTGGTAGAATAAGCGGACTAACGAACTGGTCCAGGATAAAGTGCATGAATGCAGTGGGCGACCGATGATTTCTGGCTTTGTGGTCGGGTGACGTGAGGGAATGCAATGAGCCAACTGACAGCCTTCAGCCAGTGGTTGAGGCAACAGCGCAAGACGCAGGGCATCACACAGAGGGACTTGGCGCGCCATGCTGGCTGCGCTGAGGTCACGCTGCGCAAGGTCGAGGCCGGCGACTTGCATCCCTCACCGCAGCTCGTAGCCTGTCTGGCCAGGTGCCTGGGTGTGGCGGATGCCGATCTGCCCGACATCCTGGCGTTCGCGCGCAGCGCCGGTGTCCAGCCTGCGCCGGCCCTGCGCAGCCCCAAACCGCGCCATCCCCACAATCTGCCAACCCAGCTCACACCGCTGCTCGGCCGCGAGCAAGATATCTCGGCTGTGCGCGGCCGGCTGCTCGACGGCGCCCGGCTGATCACGCTGCTGGGGCCGCCGGGCGTCGGCAAGACCCGGCTGGCTCTGGCTGTGGCTGAGAGCGTGCTGGAGCAGTTCGAGCACGGCGCTTTCTTCGTGCGCCTGGGGCCAGTCAACGACCGCGGCCTGGTGACTCTGGCCGTGGTGCAGGCCCTGGGCTTCCAAATGAGCGGCCCCAATCCGCCGGCCGTGCAGTTGCGTGCCTATCTGGAGGAAAAACACCTGCTGCTGGTGCTGGACAACTTCGAGCACGTGATCGAGGCGGCCCCGTTGGTGGATGACCTGCTGCGCCGCTGCCCCTGGCTGCACGTGCTGGTTACCTGCCGGCAGCCGCTGCGCCTGCGCGGTGAGCGGCAAGCGCCGGTGCTGCCGCTGGCCCTGCCTGCTGTGCTACCCGGCGCAATCCGGGTGACGGCCGGCGAGGCGCTGTACTACCCGGCCGTGGCCCTGTTCGAGGATCGCGCTCAGGCCGTTCAGCCGGACTTCGCGGTCAGCGACGCCAACGCGGCCGATGTAATCGAGCTGTGCCGCCGCCTGGATGGCCTGCCGCTGGCCATCGAGCTGGTGGCGTCGCGCGTCAAGCTGCTGCCGCCCGCCGAGCTGCTGGCGCACCTCAGCGGGCCGTGGATGCTCTCGGTGGATGGCCTGCGCGACGTGTCCGTCCGCCAGCGCACCCTGCGCGGCGCCATGGCCTGGAGCTACGACCTGCTCAGCCCGGCCCAGCAAGCCCTCTTCACGCGGCTGGCTGTGTTCGTCGGCGGCTGCACGTTGGAGGCGGCGGAGGCGGTGTGCGGAGGGGGGGAAACAAGTGGGCAAGGAGACAAGGAGGCAAGTAGGCAAGGAGACAAGGAAACAAGTAGACAAGGAGACAAGGGGGCGATGACGCCTTCGAAGGACCTGGGGACGGCGGTGTTGGATGGCATCGCTACGCTGCTGGACAAGAGCCTGCTGCGCCGCGGGAACAGCCCGCACGGCACGCCGCGCTATTTCATGCTGGACACGGTGCGCGAGTATGCGCTGGAGCAGTTGGAGAGCCGGGGCGAGGAAGCGCTGGCGCGCCAGCGGCATCTGGCCCATTATGCCCACATGCTGCGCCGGGCCGATCAAGAGCTGTACGGAGTGCAGCGGCTGGCGTGGTACCACTGGTTCGACGGGGAGGTCTACAACCTGCGGGCGGCGCTGGCAACGGCGCTGGACGTCGACGGCGAGGCGGCGCTGTGGATCGCCAGCACCTTCGCCGACTACCTGATCATCCGCGGGCGCTTCGACGAGGCGCGCCAGGGGCTCGACCAGGCGCTGGCCTTGCCGGCGGTCGCAGCGCACACCGAAGCCCGCGCTTGGGCGCTGGTGCAGTTGCTGCGCCTCGACTTCTACCAGCCGCAGCGCGCCCAGGTGTGGCCCGGCCACGAGGAAGCCCTGGCCGTCAGCCGCCAGCTGGATTTCACGCGCGGGACTGGCGAGGCGCTGTTCTGGCTGGGGTGGATTGCGCTGAACGAGGGCGACCGCACACAGGCTGAGGTGGACATCACAGAAGCGCTGCGCATCTTTCGCGCGTCGAACAACCAGCGGCGCACCGTGTTGAGCCTGTGCATCCTGGGTGAAATTGCTGCGGAGCTGGGCGATCTGCTCCGCGCCCAGGGGCTGGTGGAGGAGAGCCTGGTCGCAGCTCAGCAGGCAGGTCTCAAGCACAGCACCGATCGTCCGCTGGGCGACCTGGCCGATCTGGCCCGCATGGCCGGCGATCTGGGCCGGGCGCGCGGGCTGATCGAGCAAGCGCTGGCGGTCAGCCGTGAGCTCGGCTTTCAGACGCACATCGCCTGGCAGTTGTTGATCCTGGGCCAGGTCAGCGCCGGCCAGGGGGACCGCGCCACGGCGCACGCGGCCCTGGACGAGGCCTTGGCGCTATTCAGCCAGTGGCAAGAGGTGTGGGGGCTGGGCGCGGTCTGTTTCGAGCTGGCCGACCTGGCCGAGGCTGAGGGGCAGCACGATCAGGCGTTGCAGCTTTACCACGACGCGCTGCCCATGCTGCGGCTGCGCCGCTGTCTGGCCATGCAGCCGCTGCTACTGCAACGCCTGGCAGCCATCGAGCTGTACCAGGGCAAAACCGGGCTGGCGGCCCAGCTCCTGGGCTGCGCCGAAGCCGTGCAAGAGGCCGTCGCCCTGCCCATCATCCCCATCGAGCTCGCCCGCTGGGACAGCACGGTGGTGGAGCTGCGCGACCGCCTTGACGCGCCGATCCTGGCGGCTGAGTGGGCCGCTGGCAGGGCGATGAGCTTCGAGCAAGCCGTGGCTCAAGTGCTGTGAGCGTCCGCCAGCAATGCCTCGGTCGTGGTCAGAAAAGGTGGATGGTTGGGGAATACGCGAGTTCAGGCGCCCCCAAAGAGACGAATATCGTCCTGGCGTAGCGCTGCGGCTTCGGTTGTGATTGAACACCCTTCCATCAACCAGGCAATCGGGTACTCGATCTGGGCCAACCTCTCCGCTTCGTGCTCTGAGGTGGAACCGCCCAACAGGTGGCGCGCCAGGTGCAAGAATCCTCTGTCCCGCTCATCCAGATCTGCCAGAAACGCGTAGCGGTCCAGCACCGACTGGCTGGCCTGCTGCCAGTTGAACTGCTGATCGGCGCGGATCAAGCCGCGCACGTCATCCGCAAAGCCGCGACGGCGCAGCTTTTCCTATATGTTTGCCCGGAAAGCCGAGTAGTGAAATATCATCCTGGCGCGGTAAAAATAGTACAACGTCAGCTTGCGCAACGCTCGCTCGTCCAGATCAAAGGCGCCGATCTGCGCCAGGTCGTAGATGTCGCGGCCTTTGCGTCGCCCGTAGAGCGCCCGCAACTTGGTCGCAGTCAACTCCTCCAGCCGGTAGGTGTTGATCAAGGTTGGTGTACCGTCGGGCGAGGCCAGCGATCGTTGCTCACGGCCGAGAATGGGGACACGCTCGACGAAGGATATCTCCAGCTTCAGATTTTGCTGCAGACCGCCGCTGACGGGCGCGAATCCGGCGCTAATCGTGCTCTGTTCGTAACGACGATAGTCGTGAGCGAACTCGTACCCTGCACCTTGACCGGCCAACAGCGCCATGGCCTGGTTAGCAAGCTGCGTGCGCTCCGCCAAGACTTGAGCCTTGGGACCGACTGCGTTGAAGTCCAGATCTACCGACAGGCGATTGACGGCTGGGAAGAAGAGCTTGTTCAGCGCCGTACCGCCCTTCAGGTAGAGCCGCTCGCGCAGGAACGGGTCACTGTAAACGGCATCCAGCGCCTGCGTCAGGCGATAGTCCAACTCAGCCAGCGTAAGATCGGGGATGTGGTGATCGTCCGCCCAGATGCGGAGCGCGTGAGAGGTGATGCGCATTTATCCCCTCAGTTCCACTTCGAGGTTCACGCGCACGCGCCAACGAGGATGTACAGGACCAGCGGCCGGGCCGTGCGGGTCGAGCGGATAGACGCGCGGGGCGATCAGGGCCGCCAGGCTGTCCAGCAGCGTCTGCGGTACGGTCAACTGGGTTGACAGCTCATCCAGAACGTAGCCGAGGCGGTGTACCAGGGCCTGGTTGGCCATATCCGGCACATAGGCCAACAGGCGTTCGGGGTCAGTCTCCGGCAGCAGCACGCTAATCGCGTGAGCGACCTCGTCCATACCGCCGCAAAGATCGAAACGATCCAGGCAGTCCAAGAGCGTCTTCTCGCGATCAGAAATGCGGAAGCGAGATTCGTGGTAGCGTGTCTCCTGAATGCCAAAAAACTTCGCACGCTGGACCTGGACGAAGAGGATTTCAGCCCGACCCCACGTGATCGAACGGCGTTGCCTGGGCAGAGCGACCAGCAGAGCCTGGGGCAGTTGATTGGCTGCGCCGTAGATGAACGCAGCGCTTTGGTATGCGACGTAGTACTCAGACAGGCCCGCGCGCCGCAGTAGTTCATCCACGACCTGCAACGGATCTGCTACAAACGTCTGCCGGCCGTACAAGACATCCGACGAGACGATCACATATCGTCCTCGACCGACACGCTGCAGAGCGCCCTTGCGAGCCATGGCGGCTAACAGCTTCGCCGCATGCGTGGGAGACACCGCGATCAGGTCACTCATGCGCTCAAGATCAAGCACATGTATCCCCTGGCGCAAGGCCGCGAAGTAGGCCGTCTGTTCGAGATGGCTGAGTTGAATTTGGTCAGGCATGGTGCTGCTTTCAGTATGCACAATATAACGGTATCAGTCTTGTTGTGCATACTGAAAGCAGTATACGTCATCTCCCAACGGCCGTCAACTTGTGATTGTGTCGTAAGGAAATTGTGCTCGCTGTAGAGCGGCTATTGATCATCCGCCAGCAGCGCGTCGATCTCGTCCCACGCGAAGATCTGTTCGTACATCGGCCATAGCCGCGCCCAGTGCCGAGAGCGTTGGAGGTCGCGGAAGATCATGCCCAGAACGAATCCGGCTAACAGAAAACTGGGCGCGGTCGGGAGGATCAAGACGACGATCGCCGCCATGACCATCACCAGCAGATAGCGCCACCACATCGGCGCCAGCGGGGACAGCATCGTGGGCTGCGTGCCGTGAAGGCGTTGGTAGTATCTGAGCGCGCGGCGGTGGGCATTGTTAAGTTTCATGGTCTGCGCATCCTCGTCGCAATGTCGCCAGCCACGCCGGATAGCTCAGCGAGTCACGTTCGTTGAGTGGAACAGGCGCAGGGCCGTGCAAAGCGAAGAAACCCTTCACTGCTTCATCCAGGAAGGCCATGATCCGCTTGGCTGGCCCAAATGCCTCGAAGCCAAACGTGAGCCAGGCTGCGACGTTCCCATCAACGTCGAGCGCCGTGAATTCGACGTTACACCCGGTATCGGGGGCTGATCGGGTGACACGGCGACCGGCCTCTCCTGGCGTCGTTGATTGCCAGACGATGTGCGAACTCCCTGCATGTTCCCATTCCTATCAGTTCCTCCAGGGCTTATAGGCAGCTTCCCACGCGCCGGATAACTGCCCTTCGGTTACGGCCAAACCTAGTCTGGTGGATGTTGACTTCAGGTATTGCATCGCTGCATCATCTTCCTCCGCGTGGCTCGCCAAACGGCCTCTGGCCTTGAGATTGTCGACAAACTCGGCGGCTTTGTCAGCCAGGGCATCGAGGTCGATGCTCTGCGTCGGCGGCGGAAAAACGACCGGGACGGCGCCGTTTCCACGCGCCGGCGTCGTCTGACCCTGCGCTGGCTTCTCATCCCACGTGGGGGGCGCCTTGCCTGTCGAGCGCAGATTCACGAAGCGGTTGAGCAGGTCGAACCAGAACGGCGCCCCCAGCGACACCAGCAATGCGGTGACCAACAGGCCCAACAACTTGCTGAACCACGCGCTGAGATCGCCGGGCACTTCCGCGTTGGCCCACGTGATGGGAATGTTCAGGTCCATCAACGTCTGTTCCAGGCGCAGAATGCGCGCCACTGGCTCAACCAGGTCGACCTCCTCGCCTGGGACTGGAGTCGTGGGGGTGGGGATGGGAGCGGGGTTGGCCGCAACATACTCTTTGGCTACTTCGACGACTGCCGTGCGCAGGTCTGGGTTGACAGAGAGGGCGTTGAAGATCGCGATAGAGTCGGCGTTCAACAATACCGCCAGAACCAGGCCAAGCACTAAGTTGATAATCTGTATCTTGCGCTTGTACCATCCACTGACCCGCTCCATGTAATCGTCGAACCACTTCTCCAGGTCCTTTTGCGCCTGCTCGATGTCGCCATTGACGCCGATGATGCTGAGAAACAGCCTGCCCAACTGCGCCTCTCTGCCCGTCAGGGCCTGCAGCGCGGATCGCACGTCCCCGTGGCTCTCCATCGTGACGCCAGGACGCGTCTGGCTGCCGATGGCATCCAGGATCGCCAGGACAAACAGATTGGCAGGAACATAGGACGGCTTGTGGCCTCCCACGCCCAGGCCGTGGCCGGCATCCTTGCGCGTCAGCGTGGCAATCAGCGGATGCTTCCAGAACTCGTCAAGTAGATCGCTGTCGCCGAGCGTCGGGTCGGTCAGTAGATTGCGGATGGCATTGTAGAGCGTGGCAGACCGCAGAGCGGTGATGCGCGCAATCAGCTCCGCCACGGTCAATGCCAGCAGGCTGAGCAGAAAATAGACAAATACCAAGCCGATGGCGATGTCGAGAACTTCTGAGTCTAACATCTCTGCCTCCTTGTCGCGGCTGAGCCGCGTCTTGTCTCAAGATCGATGCTGGCAATAGGACTGACCGCCCTGTTGCATGAGCGCCTGTCAGGGCAGAACGGTCTCGTCTGTGAACAGCCAATAGTCGAAGCGGCTGTGGCCTTCGACGCCAGGGCCGCCGCGCTCATACTTCACCTGGAGGCGTCTGTCTCGGCCAGCGGCGACATCGTGCAGGTCCAGGTCGTAGGTCGCGCGCCCGGCGCTGGCCGAAACACGCTGAAGCGCTTTGACCTTTGCCGGTCCGCTAGCCTGCCAGCCCCTGGTGAAACCGGCCAGGTCCAGCGGCCGGGAAACGGGGTTGAGCTCGATGGTGATCGCTTGCTCGTTGCCCTTGGCAGGGAGCTGGAAATCGCCGCTCCAGGCAATCGGAGCGCCAGGGTTTGGCCACGCCGGCGGCTTGCCGCTGTAGACCACGCAGCGGTACCAGTCGGGGTTCTTCTCGCGGCCATCTTTCTCGTTCACATGCCAGACGCCTGTACCAAGACGGTTTAGATCCTGGTCGAGGCGGCTCTCCTGCCACGCCACCGGGCTGTTCGGGTGCGGATCACCGCCGGCGGCGCTCAGATGGAATACCCGATACCAGAAGTTCTGCACTGCTGCGGCATCCAGCCTTGCGCCGTTGCGGTTCAGATGGAGCACCAACTCGCTCCAGTACTTCCTGATGTTGACGTCGAAGCCGGGAATCGCCTGTTCCGCCTGGGTCCAGTCAAACGTCCTCTGGCCGTGGGCGTTTCTATAGCGCTGCGACGCCATGGGCCAGGCGTCGCCATAGCGCTGTTGCTGGATCAGCGCGTAGTACAGCCGGATGGCCTGCTCCAGCCGGGTCTCCGCCGGCGCCGCCGCTTCCAGCATCTCGCTTACCTCGATCATGCAACGTCCCAGGTTGGTAGCGCCGGCTAACGGCTGCGCCATGTGCAACACGAAACCCTGGGCAGTAAATTCCACCAACTGCGCCACAGTCAGGCTGTCCAACTTCACGCCGGCCTGACCGTTGATGGGCAAGGCTTTGACGAGGTAATGATCCGCGCGATTGTGCGTATAGCCGTCAAACGACAACGTTGCCAGACCGGAGGCGGCTGTGGTCGCTACAACCTTCAGCCCGCCCACTGTCGGGCCCGCAGTGTTGGCCTGCAAATCCAGGCTGCCGGCCGCCACGACGCGCGTCGTGAAGCCTGCCTGGCCCAGGTCCGCCAGTGTCGCCAAGGGATTATTGGCGCTCGGCGGATGAACAGGATGGGCGCTCGCGGCGTCCAACGCTGCCTTTTGCGGCAAGGTCGGCGCGGTCTCGTCCCAGCGACTTTGGGTGAGAAAGGGGTTGAGTAGGCCGGGGGTGTGTCCCGGATAGGCCTCGGCCGCGTCGAGCGCATCGTCTTGCGCCAGGCTGAGACCAATCGGCCACTGCGTCGGGGCCGGATCATTGGGCAGCATGGTCTGGGTGACGAACGGGTTTGCAGCGTCGGGCTTGTGTGGGTCTGGGAAGCTGCTGGCCGCGCGGATCGCCGCACACTGGTCATCGCTCAGGTCGCACGACGCGTCGCCGCCGGTCAGCATGCTGCGCGTAACGAACGGGTTCTCGGCGCTGGGCTTGTGCGGATCGGGGAAGGCTTCAGCCGCATCCAGCGCGGCGTCCTGCGCGGCGGTCAGGCCAATCGGCCAGGCCGAGGGCGCCGGATCGTCAGGCAGCATGCTCTGGGTCACGAAGGGATTGCCGGCGCCTGGCTTGTGCGGATCGGGGAAGGCGTCGGCCGCATCCAGCGCGGCGTCCTGCGCGGCGGTCAGGCCAATCGGCCAGACCAGCGGCGGCGGGTCGCCAGGCAGCATGCTCTGGGTCACGAACGGATTGCCGGCGCCTGGCTTGTGCGGATCGGGGAAGGCGTCGGCCGCATCCAGCGCGGCGTCCTGCGCGGCGGTCAGGCCGATCGGCCAGACCGGCGGTGCAGGGTCGTCAGGCAGCATGCTCTGAGTCACGAATGGATTGCCGGCGTCGGGCTTGTGCGGGTCTGCGTAGCTGCTGGCCGCCTGGATCGCCGCGCACTGCTCTTCGCTCAGGTCGCACGATGCGGCGCCGTCCGTCAGCATGCTGCGCGTGACGAACGGGTTCTCAGCGCCCGGCTTGTGCGGATCGGGGAAGGCGTCGGCCGCGTCCAGCGCGGCGTCCTGGGTATCGCTGAGGCCGAGCGGCCATTGGCCCGGAACGGGGCCAGCCGGCAGCACGCTCCGGGTGATGAACGGATTGTGTGCGCCGGGCGCTTCGGCGGCTGCCAGAGCAGCCTTCTGTTCCGGCGTCAACTCGTCTGGCGGCAGAGCGCTGCGGGTGACAAACGGATTGTCCTTGCCAGGTTGGTCGGCCGCGACGAGCGCAGCCTTCAGCGCGGGCGCCAGCTCATCGGGTGGCAGCGCCGAACGCGTGATGAAGGGATTATCGGAGCCAGGCGCCTGAGCATGTTGAATGGCGTCCAGCTCGGCATCGGTCAACTGCGGTGACGGGACGCTGCTGCGCGTGACAAAGGGGTTGGAGGCGCCGGGTGCATCGGCCGCGTCGAGGCCCGCTTTCTGGTTAGCCGTGGGCGCCAGCTCCTTCAGTCGGCTCGCCGTCACAAACGGATTGTCCGCGTCGGGGCTCTGTGCGCTGTCCAGCGCATCCTTCTGCTCAGGCGTGGGCATGAAGCGGTGCAGGTGGCTGGCCGTCACCAGTGGGTTGTCCCAACCGGGATCGGCAGCCCGATTGAGCGCAGCCCGTTGGTCGGGCGTCGGCGCCGCCTCCGCCAGCCGCCGCTCGGTCACAAAGGGGTTGTCCCAGGCCGGGTCCACAGCCCGGTTGAGCGCGCCTCTTTGGTCGGGCGTGGGCGCGTAGTCTTGCAGGTGCGCCAGAGTCACGAACGGATTGTCCGCCTTGGGTTCGACAGCATGGCTGAGAGCGGCGCGCTGGTCGGCGGAGGGGGCAAAGGCCTGCACGTGGCTGACGGTGGCAAAGGGGTTCTCGACGCTCGGATCCCAGGCTCGGTTCAGGGCCGCGCGCTGGTCGAGCGGCAGCTCCAGGTCGCTCAGCCGGCTTTCGGTCACGAACGGGTTGCCGGTCGCGGGCGCTTCGGAGCGGTCGAGCGCGCCGCGCTGCTCCGGCGTCGGGACCAGCCGCTCCAACAGGCTGTTGGTGATGAAGGCATTGGCCCGGCTTGGCTCTTCGGCCTCGTCCAGGGCGGCTTTTTGGTCGGGGGTTGGCGCAAGCTCCTGCAGACGGCTCTCGGTGACGAAGGGGTTGTCCTCGTCGGGACCGGCGGCCTCGTCCAGCGCAGCCTTTTGCTCTGCGGTGGGGCTGAGCTTCTTGCGATCGCTGTCGGTCACGAACCGGTTGTTCTCATCTGGCTGCTCAGCCGCTCTGATTGCCGCCAGTTCGTCGGCCGTGAGATCGCCGGTGGACGGGCCGGGGCTGCCGCCAAGATCGCGCAGGGTGGCAAACGGGTTGCTGGCGCCCGGCTGGTTGGCCTTGTCCAGGGCGGCCTTCTGCGCCGGCGTAGGCAGGTTCACGTCGAGGTTCAGCAGCGCGGCCGCCAGATCGCCCGCCCATTCCGCCTTGCCGTCGAAGCGCAGCGGCTCCGAGCTGGCCGGCAGTCGGTACAGGTTGACAGCCGTTGCCACCCAGAGGATCACCCGGTGTTGCGCGCTACAGGCGCCCTTCGTCACCGTGAGCTGGACGACGTAGGCGCCGGGGCCGGGCAGGACCAGCCTGGCCTGCGGCTGCGTCGCGCCGGTCAGCAGATAGTCGCAGCTTGGCGGGCTGCTGGTCACCTCCCAGGAATAGGCATCGGCGTGCGGCTCGTCGGCCTGTAGGGCGACCATGCCGCCGCCCAGGAGCTTCTGGTTGCCGGCCCGTCCATTGGCTGTGAAGGTTGCTTTGCACGGACCTGGCGGGTTTTGAGCGGGATCGGCCGGCTGGCATTGGCGGGTCAGTTGTGTTGGCATGGACAGAACCTCTCGGAGCGGAAACTCAGCGATGACGCCACGATCTTCCTAAGACATCCCTTAAGCCGGCAGGCCCTGCGCGCAGCCCTTGGCCTGGGCCAGAGCGCCCTCCAGCCGCGCCAGGTCTCAGGAACATCGTCGGACAAAGGGCTAGGCCGGACCAGGGCAAGTCGTTTTGCGATCGATCGTGCATCGGCAAGGCGTAACGTTCGCATCGAATGCCGTGCCATCCCAGCTCAACACGGCCAACGGCGCATAGTGGTGCTCGATTCCGTGCGCCGGGAGCATCGCCGGCTGGCCGTTCTCGTCCAGCGGCCATTCGATCTTGCCGGTGGCGGCGCGCGCCGGGATCAGCCAGTAGTCGCCGGAGCAATAGACCGAGCCCGACTCGAAGCGCACCTGGATGCCTTGCTCGAGATCGATCCACTGGTCTGCCTTGCCTTCGATCACGCCATCGACCAGCTTCACGCCGCCGGTCACTCCCTGATCCCAGCGGCGCACCTTGGTGCAGCCACTGGCTGGCGGGTCGACGGTCAGGACATCGCCTTCCACTTTGACGATCTTGGCAAACGCGCCGGGCTCGCCGCGCAGCTCCTGCCCGGCGTTGGTCAACTCCACCCAGTGGCCGGCGGCAAAGCCGCGCGCCGGGTAGACCGTCAGCTCAGGCCCATGGGACTTGACGATGGCGGCGGCGATGGAGCCGTTGTCGCGCGACCACTTGAACGACCAGCTTGTTGCCGTACCGGAGGCGCCTGCCACGACCTTATGGATCTCGACGCGGTACAGTTGGTTCTCTGCGCCGCGATATTTCGCGTCGGGCGCGGTGATGCATGGATCGGCGCTGGGGCTATCTAGCTTGACCTGCGCTTGCATGCGCGCGTCGTTGCGAGGCAGGCGCAAGACCGATGCATCGCATGATCCAGCCACGGCCGCGTTGGCAGCGTCAAGACGGCGCTGAAGCCGTGCGACGAGCTTCCGCTGGCTGCCGAGTTCTGCGTAAAGACGAATGCGTTCCTCCTTGCTCGTGGCCCTGGCGTAGGCTTGCAGCCTGGCATCCAGCTTGAATTGCTCGGTTGTGAGGTCTTGTTCTCGTCCAGTGGGATCCTCAGGATCCGGCGTCTTTCCGATCTTGACCTGCCACACGGTTTTGGCGCGCGTCGCTGTATCTGGTCCGCCCAGCGCCGCCTCGCGCATGTGGTCGTCGTCGAGATAGGACAGGTGGCGCTCCCACACGTCGAGATACACCGCATAGCTGGCCGCTGCGCTCACGACGATCGTGCTGAGATCAAGCGAACTGTCTTCCGGTAGCGGGTAGTCGGGCTGTTGATCGTAGGCGCACTCGTGTTCGTTCTCGCACAGAATGCCGTCGACGTAGTAACGCCCTGGGCCGATCACGAACTCCTTCTTTGCTGGGTACGGGACCGTGATCTCAAAGCCCAGCGCGCCGGCCGGCCCGCCATGAGGCCCGATCAGGTCGGCGGCCAGCGTCTGCAGGTAGTGCAGCACGATGGAGGCCTGCTCATTCCAATCGGCGTCAAGCTGCACGCGCCCCTGTTGCATCAGCACGCGGCTGAAATGGCTGGCTGAATCGAATGTATCGCGTGAAAAATCGCCCTTCATGGGGACCTCCTAGCTGACGAAAATGATGCCGACATTCATACCGGCCGGTGTATACTCGTTCAAACGGGCGCGCAGATTGGCCGCGCGCTGGGGCTGAAACAGGTCGTGGTACACGCCCATCTCCGCTTCGTCGTCCGCGCCGCGCGCGATCTCGTCGGCGCAGGTCTGCGCCAGCTGCGCATAGCTGGGCGTGCCGTAGCGCTCGCTGCTGAATTGCGGCCTCACCCGCTCGCTCTCCCGCGCGCGCGCGGCGTCGACGATGGCCTGCGAGACGCCCGCATCCTCCGCGCGCAGGCCGGCCTCGATCGTCTGCTGCACCAGGTCGGGCTGGCAGTGATAGCGCCTGGGCGTGCGGCAGCCGGTGGGCACGTAGCAGAAGCGCATACACCCTACCTGGCGGCGCGCGACGTTCATGCAGCCCGTGAAGATGCAGTTCTCGGCCAGCTCGATCGCGTGTACCTGCACGATGCCAAACACCGTCGTGCGCTGGATCGTCAACAGCGCGTGCGCCACCGGATACCCCGGCGCGCCGATGGCCTCGCGGCCGGTGTCCATGGCATCGACGATGCTGTCGGCGATGGCGATCGGTATCGGCTCCGAGCGCACCTCGTCCTCGCTGACCTGGATCGTGCCGACGATGCTGTGCTCGATGGCGACGCGGGCGCGGACGTTGATCAATTCCAGGCTCGGCTCGGCCGGCCGCACCGGCGCACAATCGTTGCCGAGACCCCAGCCCGGCGTCAGCGTGCAATGGCGGATCGTGACTTCGGCGGCGCAGATGTTCGCCACTGGCACCTTGTCGGCGCCTTCTTCGCCATACTCCCGCGCCGGGCCATGGATCTGCACAGCGCGGCCGGTGATCATCAGCCCGTCCAGCGTCAAGCGGCTGCGCGCGTTCATAGTCACTCGGAGCGCATCGGGCTGGTCGGTCTGCCAGTCGATCAGGCGAATGATGGGGCGGACGCGACTGGCCGCGCGCAGCTGCAGCGACTGGCCTTCTGGCAGGACGATATTGAGCGGCTCGACGTACACGCTGCTCTCGGCCAGCTCGATCACAGCGTCCTCGGGCTGATCCTGCTGCCACTGCCGCAGCGCCTCGCCGATGCGCTGAAAGGCCTCGGCCTCGCCGACGCGATACAGCCTGTAGCTCGCCGGCTGCGCCAGCGGCCGGTCGTACTCGCCGCCGCCGATGTCGGCGCTGAAGGCGTAACGATACGACACGCGCACCTTCTTGGGCAACTGTTTGGGTGGAAAGGCCATGCGCCCCAGCACCGGGTCGACGGCGAAGTGATTGCGCGGCGGGACGTAGCTCCACTGGCTCAAGTCGGCGGCGATCAGGGCGCTGGCCGGCAGCGGCTGGTTGGGGTCGTGCTTGGCCCAGGCGGCGTAGATGGCGAGGCTGCGGCCTTCGCCGTAGTAGAGATCTATCCAGCGCTCGAACGCGCGGCGACGGATGGCCGCGGGCAGGTTCAGCTCGCTGGCGATGGCCACGGGATCGGTTTCGGGCTGCGGCGCGATGACCAGGGGCGCGTCCTGGCCGAGCACGCTGAAGGTAAAGCAATGTGGTCCGGCCTGTTCAAGGCAATAGGCCGGCGTTTTCGTCACCGAATAGCTCTTCAGGCGCCACACGAAGAGGCCAACGCTGGGGATGTTGGCGCGACCGGGCGTCAGCGACGAATGAATGCGGCGCACGTCCACCGTGTGCGCCAGCCTGTCGAAGGGCCCGTCGAGCAGGTCGAGCGCGTCGCCGTCGCGCAGGTCGACGGTGCGGCCGCGCGCGGGGTGCAGGTGGTTGATGTTCTGCGTCCAGCCAAGCAGCCGGTAGAACTCGACCGCGCGGGCCGGCCAGCCGGCCACGTCGCGCGCCAGCTCCTCCAGCACCGCCAGCGTGCCCTTGCGGCGGCGATAGCGGATCGTGTTGGCCACCTCGCGCCGCGGGATCAGGATCTTGTTGCGCGCGCGGCTTTGCGCGCTGCGCACCTCTCCTGGCTCGCCCGCTTCATGCACAAGCTGATAGCCGATCAGATCGCCGATGTACGGCACGACCCAATCCTGCGCCGTCTCGACGAACCAGTTGTCGTAGAGCTGGCGAATGTCCTCCTCGACGACGGCGACTTGCTCGCCGATGACGGCCAGCAGCGCCTTGAGCGGGTAGCCCTCGTCGGCGTCGCGGATGCGGTAGATGGCAGGCAACAGATCGTACAGGCGATCGTTCGGCTCGTTCATATCAGCCTCGATTCAAGATCAGTGTGTCGGGCGCCAGCGAGGAGAAGATCGCCAGCTGCGCCGGCCGCAGCGTTCCATCTTCCGGCCCGGCCAGGTTGGCGATGACCCGATCCAACGGCTGCCGGCCGGCCGGCAGCTGGCTCAGCCACGCCGGTGGAGGGGCAATGTTGGTCTCGTGCGGTTGACTAGGGCTGGGGTCGAGCATTGTCTGGACGAACTCGGTGATCTCCTGGGGCGTCAACAGGCGACGCGTCTTGGCCTCCGGGTCGGCCGTCTTCTCCGGGATGGCGCCGAAGATGTCGACGTCGACGTAGGCCACGCCCGGCGCCGCTTGCATCACCGCGATGGCCTCGCTCAACAGCGCATCCTGCCCCAGCTCGCGCCGGTCGAAGCTGAACGCATCCAGCAGCCGGCTGCGCACTTTGGCGACGACCGGCTCCCAGACGTAGCCGGTTTGCAAATAGACCTTGGCGCTCATGACCAGCACCAAGAGCTCGCGCAAGTCGACCTGGACAGGCCGGTCGGGGTCGCCGTAGAGATGCAGGGCCGCGACCAGGTTGCGGTACAGATCGGACGGCGGGTCGATGGGGATGTCGTCGACGCCGGCGATCGTCAGATGCACCAGCTCGCGCCTGCCGTCGGACAGGCGCTGCGCCGAGGCCTTGGCGATGCCGGCAAAGGTGCGGGCAAAGTCGGCGTAGTCTTGCAGCGACACCAGGCGGTCGAGCGCGGCCACGGCCAGCGGCGCGCTCTTGCGGGCCTGATCGCGGCCCTCCCGATTGGCCCCGCCCGAAGCGCGCAGGGGATTGATCACCTCTTTCACGCCCAGCGGCCGCGAGGCCAACAGGCTGATCTGCCGCGCCTGCACGTTGCCGGAGCTGCCGATGCCGTTGCGATAGACCGCGCGCACGTTGGCCGCGCCGGTGGGCAGGCGCGCGCCCTGGCTGCCGTTGCCGAAGACCACCGAGGTTCTGTCCGCGTCGTCGGTGCGGGCGATGAAGGCGCGATCGGCCGGACTGAGCCCGGCCAGCGCGCGGGACTCGTGCCATTCCACGTCGTCGACGTAGAGGTGCAGGGTGCTGTCCACCCCCGACGGGTTGGGCGCGGCGACGTAGGTGAGCGGGGGTTGCTTCAACTCGAAGGATTGAAAGGCACGGCTGCCGTCGCCGTTGCCCAGCAGTTCGCTGCGCGTTTCGCCGTGGGTGGCCTTGACGACATTGCCGTAGATCGTGACCTTGTCGCGCCGATAGCAGTAGGCGAGCGGCTCCGCCAGCGTGATGAAGGTGTGGGTCTGGTCGCCAGGTCGCTGAAACTCAGTCTTCAGGTGCAGGCCATGGCGCACGCCGGCCAGCATCACCAGTTCCGCCGAGCCCAGGTCGGCGACGACATTGCCCGCCTTGTCTGTGATGTCGCCCCGGTTGCCGGCGATGATCAGCCAGCGCCCTGATTTCAGATCGCTGTACAGGCCATCGAGCTCGATCTCGGCGTCCGCGCCGCAGATCGGGTCCACTATCGGCTCTTCGGCCAGCTCTAGTTTGACGCTTTGAGCGAAGACGGTGGTGTTGCGGATGTCGGACAGCAGGAGGTCTTGGTCGGTCAGCCAATCCTTGGGCGTCGTGCTGCCATCGTCCTTCCTTCCATCCATGAGCGTCAACTGGGTCACCTTGGCCGGAAAGTTGTAGTCGGTCTTGGCAGCAGCCCCTGTTTCGCCGATTTTCCCGATCAGGAGATTCTGGCCCGGTCGCTGGATCACCAGCCAGCTTTCCGGCGCGATCTGGTCGTAGATGCCGTCCAGCGCAATGACATTGCGAGGCGAAGGCGGCAACGGCGCTTCGTCGGAGACAGATATCATGGCAGGCGTCAACGGCGGATCACTGCCGCTGATGATGATCTGCTGCTCCGCGGCATAGGCAATCTTGAAGTTGTGCGACTGCACGACTCTGGCCAGGGTTTGTCCCCCGTGGAGTTGGATCGTCGACGAGGAGCGACCGCCGACTTTGATGGTCAGGTCGATTGTCCCGTCGGCTCGGAGTCGATAGGTCAGGATGGTTTCGGTTGCTGTTCTGGTGCTCTGATACGTAACCTTGAAGTCGCTGACTGTCCCGAAATTCGTCGCTGGATCGAATGTAAATGTAACCGTTCCCAGAGTCGCAGTGATTGCTTGCGAGGATAGAACTATGGTCCTCGAGCTCGTCCCGCTGGCATCGGCCACCGAGATCAGCGCGCGATGTGGGCTGCCGTCGAAATTGGTCAGGACGACGCCGGCCGTCAGCGTGCCGTTGAGCGGCCACTCCTGCTGGCCGACAACTTTGCCGGCCTCGTCGGTGACCGGCTTGAGCGGCGCGGTGTTGCCGTAAACGCCGGTTTTCAAGCGCAGCGCGACCACCTCCAGCGGATTAGCAGCCGTAACCTGTACATTTGCCAGCGCAGTCGCCAGCGTCCCTTTGAAATCGGGCCGTACGGCGTTGACAACCTGCAGCCCGCCGTCGGCTTCGGGGGCGAAGGAACTCTCAGTGGCACGCGTCAATTGCAGCGTGTTGGGGGGCGGCACGGAGGGCGGAACCGACAAGCCCCGCATCACGGCAAGCAGGGCATCTCCGGTCGGCGTTGCTGCGGCGCTGCTGGGCGCCGCGGCAGCGACGCTGGCTGTCGAGGTGTTTTCGATGACAATCGCTGTGCGATCGTTTGCGGCGTCGATCTGCACGTCGATCACCCGTCTGAAAACGGGCGTGGCTCCCTCCACGATCAGCAACGGGTCGTTTGGCTTCAGGTTGGTCGTGATCCCCTTGAGGTACAGCTTGTTGGCCGTTTGAATGATCGCACTCGTCTGTGGCCGCGCCAGCCGCGGCTTCAGTGTGTTCCACGCTGCGCGCGCGTCGAGCACCTCGGCGGTCTCGAACGACTGCGGCAGCTCGCCTGGGCCGGGCAGGCTTTGGCTGCGCGTGCCGATCGGAATCTCCACCGGCGTCTGCTGGTTCTCGTCGAGGGTGTAGGCCAGATAGACAGTCGACGCAACGCCCGGACGCAGCGCATACCCAACCAGGCGCGCCAGCTCTAGCACCGAGCGGCGCTCGGTGGCAGTGCGCAAGTAGCCCTCGTTGGCGATGCGCTCCTGGTAGAACGTCAACACGTCGGCGACCGTGGCCCAGCCGTCGAGCAGAGCAATCGCGGCATCATCCGTCGCGCGCGTCGTGAGTCGGCGCAAGGGATAGATCGGATCAGGCGTCGGCCCAGGCTCGTCAATGGCTATGCTGGCCAGCCGCGCCTTCATCGTCTCGAGAAAGGCCGCGTGCGTCCCGACCCGGTAGGCCAGCGCTGTCAGCCCAGGCCGATTGGCGACGCCGGCCGGCGTCAACTTCTCAGTACCCTCGCAGCATCCACAGAGTGCATCGTTCATGGTTATCTACCGCCTTGCAGCACTAGCGTGAAACGACCGTGCTCCGGATAGGTCGGATCGTTGTCGACCTGGGCGATCTCGAACGGGCCCAGCGGCAGCACGCCGTTCTCGATCTCCTGGTTGGGTTCATCGAACCGGCGCTGTAGCTTCGTGACTCGGGCGCTTTCCACGCCGTCGACCGCCTGCGCGGCCGCGACGATCTGGCTGAGCTGCACGCCGTCGCCAAACGTGAACCGGTCAGGGTGGAAAAAGCCGGGCTTGCCGCCGCGCCCGAGGCGATTGCTGAAGAGCTCGAGCAGCGCGGCTTGCACATGGCCGCGCAGGTAGGCGGCCTTGACGTACACGGCCAATTCGATATCGAGCGCCACAGTGTGCGCCGCCTCCACTCTGAGGTCGTGCCCCATGCGGCGATAGCGCTCGAGACAGGCGTCGATGCTCTGCACCAGCCGGTCCGCCGGGGCCTTGCTGCCCCGCGGATCGACCGCGATCTCCGCTTCGTACCAGCTTCCCGTCCACACCAAACGCGCCGCGGCCTGTTGCAGCGCGCGGCCAGCCTCGCGCTGGGCGATCCGAGCGTAGTCCTCGGCAATGATGGCGCGCTCCAGCCGCTGGCGGAAGGTGTGCGGCGCATAGAGCTTGACCTCGGCCAGCGGCTCGGGGTCGCCGCCGCCGGTTGCCGGCAGCGGGTTGCGCACCTCTGCGCCGGCGCCGCTGACGCTCAGGCCGATCAAGACCAGGTGGGCGATCGCTTCGCCGCCCACGTTGCCGCGCGTCCCGTTGCCCACGCGGTAGTCCGCGTAAAAGGCCGAGCCGGCCGGCGGCTGTTCGCCCAGCTCGCCGTCGCCGAAGCGCAGGTGGCCGCGGCCCTCGTTGTCGATCTCTACGACGAAGTGGCGGTCGTCGGGGCCGCTGGCCAACAGATCGACGCGCGGCTCCCAGCTGCGCAGCAGCGCCTGCAAGTCCGAGCGGACTGCGTCGAGCACGGCGGACGAAGGCAGCTCGCCGGGCGGCAGGGCGCTCAAGGCTTTCTCCGTCCCGGCTGAGAGCTTGCGCCGCGCCCGTGCGCCCGCCTGGTCGCTTGGCTCGCGCATGCGGCGGACGAGCTCGGACGGATCGACCAGGTCGTGCAGATCGAACAGCGGCGTCAGTTGGCCTTGGTCGTCAGGCGAGGGGGGAACTTCGATCAAGGTCATCTGCGGCACGGCGCCGCGCGGGCTCTGCCCCAGCAGGCGAGCCGCTGAAATCCACTCGTTTCGCGCCGGGTTGTCGGCCAGCAGCGGTTGGCGAAAGGTGAGCGCAGCGCGCTCGAGACGCGGGCGAAAACGGCCCGGCCAATAGATCACGTCGCCCGGCTCCCCTTCGCAGGTACATGGCGCCTCGGCGCGGTCCAACGGTACGATCCCCAGGAACTCGGGCGGGCGCGCCGTGCGGCCATGGTCGACCAGGATCACATTGCCGCGCGCGACGCTGACGGTTTCGAGATACGGACACAGGGGCGCCGGTCCGAGGGCGGACACGCACAGCGCAAAGGGCAGCGCGTCTTCCTCGGCCCATTCGACCTCAAGCAGGGGCGTCGGCAGGGAAACGGTTGCGCCGTTCACCGGCTGCTCCTGGCTGACAAGCGCGTCGATGGCGCGGGTGACGCGAGTCAGCCGCACCGCATGGCGATGCGCCGGATCGGCGTCGGCCTGCTGGCCGGTCTTGGGGCCGACCACCTCTTCGAGGATCAGCACATCGCCTGCCTGGAGCTGAAGGGCTCGGGGCAAGCTGTCGATATCTAGCGGCTGCGGCGCGGCCTGCTTCTGGCTGGCTGGGTAACCGGCCGCGGCGCCGCCGATCGCCCAGGCATCCACCAGGGTCGCGTTCGTCGCGCCCTTGGGCAGGCAGCAATCGCGCTGGCCCCAGGTGTAGAAATGGATCTTGTTGCGCGCCTGGCGCAGCGTCAGATGCGCGCGCGACACCGGCTCGAACACCTCGAACGCGACCTCAGGCGGCAGCTGGCGCACGGCGTCGTCGCTGAGTATCGACTGGGCGGCAAACTCGGTCCCGACGAGCCGGGTGATGAAATAGGCGCGCGCCAGGTCGAGGTCGAAGGTGGGATCGGAGACGCCGAGGCAGAGCCAGGCGCGCGCGTTGCAGCCGTCGTGCATCAGGTAATCGACCAGGCGGGCGTGGCGTCGCACCGAGATGCGCTGCCTGGCGCTGTCCAGGTAGGCCTCCGTCGCCACGGCATCCTGGGTGTAGCTGAGGTGATCGGCGACGTAGGCCAGCACCTCCGTCAAGGCAATGCCGAGATCGGGCACGCGCCGCTCTTGCCACTCCGGCATGGTCAGGGCCAGGCGATCCAGGATCAACTGGCGGAAGCTGGCATAGTCCTTGGCCAGATAGCTGATGGCCGGCTCGTCGAACGCGCGCGGCGGGCAGGCATCGGCCGTGGCGCAGTCGAGATCGCTGGGGCAGTCTACCTTGAAGGAGAAGGGGGCGCGATCGTAGCGCGGATCGATGCCCTCGATCCCTACCAAGCGCAGGGTGTAAGTCGAAAAGTCGCCGGGTCGATCGACTCGCACCACCAGCGCGTCGTCGATCTCCGGGTCCTGCTCCTGGAACGGCTCGACTCCGACGATCTGGATAGCGCGCACCCGGCGTCCCCCTTCGACGCGCAGATGGTCGACCAAGTCCGGCCGGCCGGCGCGCAGTTGCGGCGGAAGCTTGCCGATGAAATAGGCCGTCAGGGTGGTTTGATCGCTCCCGACTTCGACATAGTCGAGGCCGTTCAGATCACGCCGTTGGCTCTGGTCCTGGTGAGCGCGCACCTGGGTGCGCCGTCGATCGTCCTGGCAGTTCATGCTCATACCCTCCGCACTAGCTGCATGGTGCGCGTTTCGCTGGTGCGGCGCACGACGTAGCTCACCATCAGGCGCAATTCGTCGTCGTCGCTTTGCACATCAAGGCCGCGCAGCTCGATCAGGTCGCCCAGCCAGCGGTTCAGTCCGGCCTGCATCGTAAACTGCAGCGCAGACGCCAGCTCGGGGCTGTTGGCTGCGAAGATCATCTGCAGCAGCCCGCTGCCGAAGTCGGGACGATTGACCCGCTCGCCCTGGTTGGTGAACAGGAACTGCTCGATCATGTCGCAGATGTGGTCGTTGTCGTCCGTCGTTGCGCTGCGGCCGCGGCCGTCTACGTGAAATGGATAGTCTATGTTCATCGTGCCATCACCCTGCGCCTTTCCTGTTGCTGGCAGCACTACGAGTCATGTGGCGGTCACCCGCGTCTGCGTCACTGTGATCATCAAGGGTGTGCCCGTGGGCGCACAGATCGCGGTGCTGCTCTGCACCACCAGGGGCTGGCCATTCGACAGCACACGTGTCGTGCCGGTGGTCCACTGCGCTGTCACGCACGGCCCGTTGGCCGCCGGCGGCGGCGGAAAGGTGCAGCCGGCGACGACGTAGGGCGCTGTGATCAACACTGTCGGCATGCCGTTCACCGACACACGCGCGTTGGGTGCGGTGGGCTGCGCCTGTCCTGTGTGCGAACAGAGCACGGTGGCGCCCACATGAACCAGGAAACCAGGCATCGGTACCTCGCTGTTACGTCACATCACCACCAGGGCGCCGTTGTTGATGGTGACGGTATTGCCCACCATCATGATCGACGCGCCTTTGCCGTTGGAAATGTAGATGCCGCTGTCGTTGACGACGATCGACGCGCCGGTGGTGCTTTTGAGAATGACGCCGCCTGTGGCTGGCGACGGCGGCATATCGCTGACCATGATCATGTGCTGCAAAAGCGACTGGATCACGATGTTCGGATCGGCCGGGTTGCCCGCCTTGGCCATGGACGGGATATCGGCCTGCGAGCCCCAGCGACAGCCTGCCCAGATCGGATAGTCGGGATCGCCATGTTCGAACTCAACCCACACGCCGGCGCCGATCGGCGGCACCAGATACACGCCCATGGGCGGGCCGGTTGGACCTGCCAGGGCTACGCACGGCTCGGCCCAGCTCGACGGAATCAGGCCCAGCACGTCGGGCACGTTGAGCATCAAGCGGCCGCGTTGCTCGGGATCGATGTTGTTGAGCACCGTGCCGCGGTATTTGCCGTAGTAGCTGCGATTCGGTCCTGCTCCGTTCATGGCATCACCACCGGTGTCTGCGAGACGACGCCGTCGCGCGCCAGCGTGAAGCTTTGTTTGTATTCGCCACGCTTGATGTTATGGGTCACGCTTTCGACATAGTACATGCCGTCGTAGGTCAGGCCTGCGCCGCGCACGCCCACCAACATGCGCGCCCGCAGGATATGGCCATAGCGGGTCACGTTGAGCGAGCCGTTGCCGCTGACCGCATCCGCTCCCTGACGCAACAGGCCAAAGGCCCGTTTGGCTGCTTCGTCGAGTGTCAGATTTGCCAGGTCGTCGGGAAACTTGATCTTGGCAGGCGGGGTCAGCCGCGCGCCCAGCGGGGGCTTGAAGATGCTGATGTTGGGCACTGGCACCGGAATCGGTATCCTGCGCGTGATCGGATCGAGAATCGTCATGACCACCACCTGCTTGGACAGGCCGTTCAGGCTGAAGCTGAGCGACTCGACATTGGTATCCCAGTCCGAATTGACGCTGAGGGCGGGCTGCGGAATCGGCAGGCGAACGTCCGGGCCGAAGTAGGCGATGCTGCTGAGCGGCGCTGGCCCTGGCTCGACGTAGAAGACATAGCCACAGCGGGCTGCGATGCCTTTGATGTAGCTCAGATCGGTGCCGGTCTGCGCATCGATGCCGGCGGTTGGGCTGCGCACCGTGACCACCGGCGGGGGGATCACGATCGGGGCGATGCCGAACATGGCGTATTTGACCAGGATCATAGCCAGCTTGGCGGCGTCGGGCATGGCGGGATAGGGCAGCTTGACCTCGATCACGTCCATCAGCACGCTCAGGTCCTCGCCGGTGAGTGTCAGCGTCGATTGTCCCGCCTCGTTGCTTGGCGCCACGGCGTGCTGCGTCACCACACCGTCGCAGATCACATTCGGGAAGCCATGCATCGTGGCGATCACCACCACCCGTGTGATCATCGGGTCGAGCAGCCCGGTCGCCAGCATGACCTGCAAAGGCGAGAGCTTTCCGAGGGTGAACGTGATCTGGAAGCCGGTGCGATCGCGCCCCGCGCTGACCTGAACGCTCTGAAGCGCTTCCATCAGCGGCGGCAGTGCAGGCGCAGGCGCCATCAGCGGTCCGATCAGCAGGGAAAGATGCACGCCGTCAAGCATTGGGAGGCCCTGGGATCCCTTCCGGCAAGGTGATGCGAATGCGCCGGCCGATCTCCTCCAGCTCTTCCGGCCGGAGAATAGGGTTGGCGTCGCATAGGCGCCAAAACTGCTCCGCATCGCCGAGATAGCGCGCCGTGATGTTGTCCAGGCGGTCGCCCTCGGTCACCAGATGTTCCTGGATCAGCGTGAAGCGATCGAGCGCCGGCAGCAAGCGCCGGCGCAAGATGCGTATCAGCCGGCCGTCGGGCGTCTCATAGGTGAAGGTTTCAGTCGAGTAATAGCGGCTGGTCGGTTGAAAGGACATACGAAGCCTCGCTTACAGCTTGAACCCTGAGCCAACATTGGCAATGCTGTTGAACACGTTGGTCGTCGCCATAATCTCTTTAGCGACGTGATGGGCCAGGAACAGCGCGCGCGCCGGGCTGAGCAGCGACAGATCATGGTAGCTGAGCACGGCCAGCGATAGCTCGACCTTGGCGCGAATCGGGTTGAGCACCGGGTCGTAGGCTTCCTCGGTGATGCTGAAGCTGGTCAGCCGCACCGGCAGCACGCGCGTGGGTCCCCAGACAAAGAGGATCATCGGGCCGTCGATGGGGATGACCTCGATGGTGCCAACCACGGCCAGCGCGTCGTTGATGAACACGGAGGCGGCCTTGGGATAGAGCATCATCTCCAGGGCGCCCAGAGTGGGGTTGAGCCCCAGGGTAGCGGCGAGCGGGTTGGCCTGCTCGAGCTGATCGGTGGCGTCGATCTCGATGCTGAGCGTAATTGTCTCTTTGGGCGGGCCGGTGAGGCGAAACGCTTCGCCGCGGTCGCCCTCCTGGCTGACCGCGCGCGCCTCCAGGCGGCGCGTCATCGTGTCCGGGTTGTACTGGAAGACGACGAAGCTGGCCAGCGGGTTGAGCGGATCGACGCCGATCAGCGCGCCCTTGAGGAGGCGAGGGGAGCCGGGGAAAGAAGTCATGAGTACTAACTCCAGTATGCCTCAGTGAATAGCGCCTCTTTCACCATAAGCCATTGCGAGATCATGGCAATCACGTATGCGGTGGTGCGTCGCAGGTGTTTCGAAACTGAAAGCAAGTTCCATTTCGCGTATCTGATCATCGTCGTTTATCTCTTTGCTTCGCAGCAGGCAATCAGGCCTGGTTCTGATCATCCGACTCTTCTCCGCTCAACCTGCCCAGTACGATTGCGATCATCGCTGCGGACAAACCCGCTAATGCCAGTTTGCTGGCTGGTTCTGGATCGGCCAGTGCAGCGATGATCACGGCGATCATCGCTATGGAGAGACCAAGCGTGATAACCACATCGCGAACTTTGCTCCAGTCAACTCTATAGCTCCTGCGACGACGTCTTGTCCTGTAGAAGAAGTGCCCTCTTACCCGTCTACCGTTAGGATCAACTACATGATAATGAGGCAACCCACGCCTTGGCATCGGATCGTGTGTGATGGTATGGCCCGGGCCTAGCGTGGTGGCTTCTGCAAGAGCAGCCATGCGGGCTTCTCCTTGACTGTCAAGCACCATGTTGGTACCGCCCAGGTATTGGTTTGGATCGTCATGGCGTTGCAGGCTGATACCGGCTGTTTGCGTACCTGGGCGGATCATGCGCTCGTTTTGAGCGGCCTCAGCTTCTTGAGGACTGCCGGATTCGCCTATCCTGAGTGTTCCGTCGATACCACTTGTTGGCTTATTCTGCTGAACAACATGCGTGAGCTCATGCGCGATCAGTCTCCTGCCATCGTTCGTATGCGGCGCGAACTGTCCTGAACTGAATACGATGTCCTGCCCAACAGTGAAGGCCAAGGCAGCGACGGCCCGCGCCGATTGTGATGCCTTTGAATCGGTGTGGATTCGTACGCCGCTGAAGTCGCGCCCAAAGCGCGGTTCCATGAAGGCACGCGTCTGAGCATCGAGCGGCTGGCCCGGCGAACGTAGTACATCATAGATGATTGGCGGCGCTTCAAGCGCCGGTGACGGACCGATCGCCGCGCGCTGGAGTGTATGGTCAATTATGGGTCTGGCAACTCGCTGTTGCGGCTTTCGCTCCGCAGTCTGGTTTTTCACTGCTCAACTCCTCTTGCGCTACCTGTTCGATCGAAAGGCGGAGTGCAGTAGCTTCTGCGGCCTCCGAAGCAATGGGTTCCGGATTCACCCATGTGACTCTCCAGAATGTGGCCAAGCTCCTATTTAATCACCTCTTCCGGTTAGTCGCGCCTGGCCGGACTTCAAGTTCACCTCGATGAATATCTCTCCGCCAGCGCCGATCTCGATGCCCGCTTCGGGCGGAATTAGCCTGCGCGCCTTGAAGGTCAAGCGCCAGATATTCGGATCAGACTCTGGTACGGCGCCCTTAAGAAGACTCTCCACGGCGACGAGCTTGTACGGGCCGCCCTCGATATTCGCTTCTGTCAAAGCCTGTAATCCTGATTTGATTGCGGCGCTGCATTCGACAACTGGCGAGTCGTCGGGATTTTGTGGGACTGAATTGATCATGTCTCTATCTCGTTTCGTCACGGCGCTGGCGCAGCGATCCAGCCCTTTCGCGTCGCATAGGCGCGCACTGCTGCAATCAACCCATCGAGCACACCCTGTCCGGCGATATAGCCCGTGCTACCGGCGACGCCAGGACTGTCTGGGATGGCATTCCAACGCGCCACGGTTCTGCTGCGCCAAGCGGTCATCCGCGCGTTGACACGTGGCGCGAGAGCAGTTCGAGCGTCAGCCACGGTCGCGCTGACAGACTTCGGCTCGCGCAAGGCGTCGAGAGCGGTGTTCGTGGCCGACCAGTTACCCCCAGCAGCGCTCCCGACGCTATCAGCGACATAGTCCGTGTTCCAGTGCGCCCATTCATGAGCGCTCGACGCCGCAGTGCCGTGCCAGTTCGGCCCCCGACCGCCGCCGGGGGCGTTGTAGTCGGCCATATCGTCAATAGCCGCCTGGTAATGATTGCTCGATCCGTGCGTGTTGTTGATATTACCGCCGTCCACCGGATTGGCGGTGTTTGGCACAACCATCTGGGCGGGGTTGGAAGGCCACGGTTGGACATTCACTGTACCGGCCAACGTCAACGATCGCACATTCACGCCCCAGTGGGTCGCACTTGCCGCCACCACGTTCCAGTCAAGCACAGCGGCCGCTGTGCTTGGTGTGCAATCATTCGAAGCATTGCCGGTGGCCGGAACGCCTCCGGGAGCGACGGTCTGACCCATGGTCCGGTCGGGCCGAGCCTCAACTGAATGGGTGTCCAGGTTGCTTTGCGGAACACCGCCTGCTCGCAACACAGTTCTTATGGTGCGTTGACCGGCGATAAGCGGGAGATCAAGCAGCGACATAGACAAAGGCGCATGGATAGCCGCATGGGTGGGACGCGGTCGTAAGCTAGCGCTCCGCTCATCTTTGTCCTTGGGAATGTCGGCTTCAACCGTATCGGCGTCTGACGCGGTTTCATCTCGATCGTTGATGCCAGACATCGCAGGAAGCTCCGATTTCTTTCGCGTCCGCGTCGCCACTTGGGTGAAGTCATGCCCGTGACGAGAGGAAATAATGGCGCTCGGCTTTGAATCTGGGGCCTGACCTTGCTGGCGCAACACTTTGTGCATCGACGATGGCTTGACCGCCGAACGCTGCAGTGTGCCCTCGCGCTTGTTCTTGCACGCCTCACACTCGCCGCTGGCCATCGTGTGCTGGCCGCAGGCGCACTGCCGCTGTAGCATGTCCTTCGCTGCCGGTGTGAGGGGCGTTTGTGCCTGAACCACTGTTTGCTCGTTCATCGTGCGTTCCCGATTCCACCGAAGACGGATTGCGCAATCTGCCGGCCCAGGTGCGCTGGACTGCTGCCGGGCGCCAGCTGGATGCCTGCCACGGCGACGCTGGGCGGCGCTCCGCCGGCTTGCAGGCCCGCGGCCAGGCCATGCTCGGCCAGCAACCGGCCCAGCTCGGCCTCCACCGCCGTCTGCACCTGCGGTCCCTGGCTGCGCTCAAGCGGCAGACCGTCCAAGACCAGGCGCTCGATATGAAGATGGATGTCCGGTCTCTTGTTCTGCATGGCTACACCCTGCCTTAAGCTCGAAAGTCCGCCTCGTTGATCGGCTTCTCCAGCTTGCGCATCTCAGTGCGCGCAGCCGCCAGTACAATCGACATGCTCACAGCCCGGTTGGCTTGAGCAGCCGCAAAGGCCGCGTTCAAGGCGATGCTGTGGATGTTGCCGCCAGTCATGTTGAGTCGCGCCAGCCGGTCGTAGTCCAGCGCATCGACAGGCGCCTGAGCTGGAAACACCTTCTGCCACATCAGCCTGCGCTCGGCGACGCCCGGAAAGGCGAAGGTCACGATGAAGCGCAGCCGGCGCATGAACGCCGGGTCCAGCGCGCTCTTCATGTTGGTTGCCAGGATCGCCAGACCGCGATAGGCTTCCATGCGCTGCAACAGGTAGTTGATCTCGATGTTGGCGTAGCGGTCGTGGCTGTCCTTGACCTCGCTGCGCTTGCCGAACAGCGCATCGGCCTCGTCGAAGAACAGGATCGCGCCGCCGTCCTCGGCCGCGTCGAACAGCCGGCGCAGGTTCTTCTCGGTCTCCCCGATATACTTGTTGACCACCGCAGACAGGTCGATGCGATAGAGGTTCAACTGCAGGTCGTTGGCGATCACCTCGGCCGCCATGGTTTTGCCGGTGCCGCTCTCGCCCGCAAAGAGCGCGCTGATGCCCAGGCCGCGGTTCATCCTGGCCGCAAAGCCCCAGTCATCGTAGACCCTGCTGCGCTGGCGCACCTGCACCGCGATGTGGCGCAGCAGCCGCAGGCTCTCCTCCGGCAGCACCAGATCATCCCAGGTCGCCTTGGCATCGAGCCGCTGCGCCAGCGTGTCGAGCTGCGGCCGCGTCGTGGCCCGGCAAAGCTCCCAGAGGCGGTCGTCCAGAGCATGGTCAGCGGTGCGGCCGTTGCGCGCCGCCGGCGCGTTGCCCAGCGCCGACACACTGCCGGCCAGGCCATAGATCTCGGGGATGTTGAGGCTGAACTGCGCCGCCAGCCGTCCGGCCGCCGCTTCGGCCTCCGCGTCTGCCCAGGCGGCGTCCGAAGCCTGGCCAAGCTGATGGAGGGCGTCGATCCAGGCCGACCGCTGTTCTGCTGGCGTGGGCTTGGCCACATCGACGGAAAACGTTGCGCAGTTCAAGCGCGGCGCGGCGTCGCGCACGCCTAGCAGGATAGCGCTGCCGCCGTCGGCGGCTCGCATCAGAAAACGGTCCAACGCGGCATAGGCGTCAGGCGACGCGGCATCGGCCGCGTGCGCGTCGATGTAGAGCAGCAGCGGCAGTAGCCGGCTTTCACGCTGCCACAGCCTGACCAGCGTCTCCAGGTCGCCTGCCTGCGCGGCCACGCCGTCGACGCCCAGGCGATACAGGTCGCGGTTGAGCAGCGCAGCCAGCGCCTGGGCCGCCAGCAGCTTGCTGGCCGGGTCCGCGCCCAGGAGTTGGGC
>JBAQCH010000137.1:0-2880 GCA_049294015.1 Anaerolineae bacterium | reverse complement strand
GACAGAAGGACTGCCGAAGCAGTAATGGGCGCAAACCAGGCATCTGAAGCGGTCTTGGTTAGACCCAGGGGACTGACGGTGATCGGCCCCGGTCAGCGGCGGGTCAGGCTGGCGTGGTCAGCGTCTGGTGTTTGGGTGCGGCGCGGCGGCTGCGGTCAACGGACCTGAGACAGCAGGCTGCGCCAATGATCGGCCTCGGCGGCGCTCAACGGGGAACGGTAGGGTTCCTGCGTCTTGAGCAGCGCAAAGAGGATGCGGTTGGCCTTGTTGGCCACATGGATGATGGCCAGGGTCTTGACCAGGCCGCGCTGGCGGCCCTGTACGTAGAGTCGGGTGCAGTCGGCGCAGTGCAGCGCCGTCAAGTAGCCGATCTGGTACAGGGTGCTGCGCAGGTAGGGCGAGCCGCGGTGCGAGATGGTCCCGTCATGGCGGCGATTGCCGGAGTCGGCCTGGTTAGGGTCGAAGCCGGCATAAGCCCAGACCTGGCGGGCAGTGGCAAAGCGATCGGGGTCGCCCAGGCCGCTGAGATAGCGCGTGGCCTGGGCGGGCCCGACGCCAGGCACGGTGGTCAGCACCTGGCCGCAGGTGTCGGGCAGCAGCGCCTGGGCCTGCGTCTCGCCGGCGGCAATCTGGGCTTCCAACTGCCGGAACTGGCCGAAGTCAGCCTGAACCTGCGCCGCCAACACGGCGCACAGCGAGGGCGGCGGCAGCAGGCTTTGCTGCGCCACGGCATAGATGTGCTGCGCGGTTTGCAGGCCGCAGCGCTCGTCGTGCGCGCTGAACAGGCTGCGGATGCCCTCCACACCCAGGGTGCGCAGCGCATAGGGATCGGCGCAGTGCTCCAGCAGCACCCGCACCCGCTGCCGCTGCAAGGGGTGCGTGTCCACCAGGTGCAGCAGCGGCGGCAACTCGGGGTGCGTGCGCTGATAGGCGCTGGCGTTGCCCAAAGCGCCAGGCCACAGCCGGTCCAGTGTGCGCAGAAGGCCGATGGCCAGCCGTCGCTGCCGCTTGACCAGATGTTGCACGTGCCGCAGGGTCAGGCGCAGCGCGCTCTCGGCGTCGGTCAGCGCTGGCGCAGGATAGCCCTGACCATCGGCCAGCAATTGGCTGATGGCCGCCACGTCGATCTTGTCCGTCTTACGCTGGCGCTGCGTGCTGCGCTGTCGCTCCTGCTTGACCAGCGCCGGGTTCAGCCAGCGATAGCGCACCACCGGCTGCGCCTCGCCGCCGCAGTGCGCCCCGTAGTCCTGCAGCAGGTTCTGGCTCAGCGCCTCGTGGTACACCCCCGTCGGCTCATGCCCGAACACCGCCAGGTCGAAGCGGCCGCTGGCCAGCAGGCCATCCAGCGCCTGCCGCATCTGCTGATAGCCGCTGGCCAGGCTGGCCACCTTGGTCGGCGCCACCAGCACCTCGCCTGCCACGGTGCGCACAAACCACATATGCACATCCTTGCCGATGTCCCAGGCGCTGATCAGCACCCGCTCCGGGTCGGCCTGGCGCAGCTCAGCCTGGGCTGCTGCCACACCCTGCCAGCCATTCCGTCCTGCCTCTTGCGTGCTCATGGTCGTCTCCTTTCTGACCAGGAGGCCGCCTATCGTGACCCTGCTCGGCGAGAGTTGTCAACGGCGTCGACTTGTGCTATGATCAGGCCCTCACGATAGGCTGCCCTGACTTGTTTGGCGTTTCGACGCCGTTCGCTCTCGCTGGTACAATGATACCGCTTCGCGAGCAACAAGGGTAGCCTATTGTGTTTATACTAGAGAGTGTTGCAGAATTCGATTTATGGTTAACTAGCAGAGACCGCCGATTTCTGTTATGGTAAGTTGTTGGGTAGGTTTACTCGGTTCAGGTCATCGGTCGAGCACCAAAGTGACAGTTTGGGCGGCTTTTCGCCTCAGAATCGGCTTAAATCGACGTTTTTTGCGTCCATCGGCCCGGTTTTCCTGGCCTTGTGGCACTCAGTGGGCAGACTCCGCCCTTGTCAGGTCTGGGAGGCTGCTCTGGCCGGGCTGCGCCGCTGCAATTCACGCATCCACTGACGGATATTGAAGGCCATGGCGTTCATCTTGGCCTGAAAGTCGCACTGGCTCTGGCCGCGTCGCCGGGCATAACGGGCGCCGTGGTAACGCACCAGATTGGCAATGATCCGCTCGATGGTGGCGCGCGCCTTCAGGTCTTCCTTATAGGCTTCTGTCAGAGCGTAGGTGCGGGCCCTGGCCAGCACGGAGCGATGGTCGCTGACGAAGACCTGGCGCATGTTGTCTACTGCGACCTCGTCGCCGCGGCAGAGCTGGGCCAGCGGACAAGCTTGGCACTGCTTGGCTGAGAAGCGGAAGACACGCCCGTCGCCGCTCTGGGAGCGGTAGGCGGTGAGGCTCACCCGACCGTGTGGGCAAGTCAGCGCCGCTCCATCGGGCGAGAGGGCGAAGTCGTCAGGACCGAAGCGTTCGCTGCGCTCGTGGTAGGGAACGAGCGGCGCTACCAACTGGGTTTGTCCGCCGCTGGCCTTGGCTACGTCGGCGTGATGTTTGCCGGTGCCAGCCGCCTGGTCGTAGATCAGCTTGGCCGGCAGCAGATCGTGATGTTCCTGTTGCGCCTTCAGCAGATCGGGAATGGCCGTTGGATCGGGTTGGCTACCGGTGTTGGCTTGGATTTCCCGAATGAACGTGTCCGTCGCGGCCACACTGACGTTGTAGCCGAAGTCGATCTTCTCGCCATGAACCCGGAACGTGGCGTCGATATCCGTGGCGCTGGCGATGCGATAGCTGCCCTTCTGCTTTTTGGGCAACTCCTGCACACTGACGATCTCTCCCTGCTCGTTGCGGGTGATGAGGAGCTCATCGTCTACGATCTTGTCCAGGCTCGCCAGCCAACTCTTGA
>JBAQCH010000136.1:0-11930 GCA_049294015.1 Anaerolineae bacterium | reverse complement strand
TGGCGTGACCGCCAAGGTGCTTGAGATCGTTGCCGCCAAGACCGGCTACCCGGAGGACATGCTGGAGCTCGACCTGGACCTGGAGGCCGACCTGGGCATCGACACGGTGAAGCAGGCCGAGACCCTGCAGGCAATCCGTGAGGTCTACGGCATCCCCTTGCAGGAGAACCTGAGCCTGCGCGACTATCCGACGCTGCAGAGTGTGATTGGGTTTGTGTACACGATGCGGCCGGACTTGGCGGAAGACAAGGTGACAAGGTGGCAAGGTGACACGGTGACACCGGAAACCGTCGCTGCTTCTCCAGTCACCCAATCACCCGGTCACCCAGTCACCTTGTCATCCGATGGCGTGACCGTAAAGGTGCTGGAGATCGTCGCGGCGAAGACGGGCTATCCGGAGGACATGCTGGAGCTGGACCTGGACCTGGAGGCCGACCTAGGCATCGACACGGTGAAGCAGGCCGAGACCCTGCAGGCAATCCGTGAGGTCTACGGCATCCCCTTGCAGGAGAACCTGAGCCTGCGCGACTATCCGACGTTGCAGAGCGTGATTGGCTTTGTGTATGCCATGCGGCCGGATCTGAAGGCAGGGGTAGACAAGGAAACAAGTAGACAAGTAGACAAGGGGCCTGCCGAGACACCTGCTGCACCGATCACTGATCACCGATCACCGGTTACGGTCAAGACCATCGGCACGCTGGCGGACGCGGACAAGATGCCGCGGCGCGTACCGGTGGCAAGCCTGCGGCCGGCGATTGAGTGGACCAAGCCGACCGGCGTCAGCCTGGGCGCTGGCAGCCGGGTGGTGGTGATGCTGGATCGCGGCGGCGTGGGCAAGTCGCTGGTCAACCGGCTGGAGAAGCTGGGCGCGCGTGCGCTGACGCTGGAGCCGGGCATCGCGACCGACGCACTGGAAGGACAACTCAAGGGCTGGCTGGCCGACGGGCCGATCCAGGGCGTGTACTGGCTGCCCGCGCTGGATGTGGAGCCGGCCATCGAGGACATGACGCTGGAAGAGTGGCGTGAGGCCAATCGGGTGCGGGTGAAGAACCTCTACACCGCCATGCGCGCGCTGTACGACTCGGTGCGTGGTCCCAACACCTTCCTGCTGTCGGGGACGCGGCTGGGCGGGCTGCACGGCTACGGCGACGCCGGCGCCACGGCTCCCCTGGGCGGCGCGGTCAGCGGCTTCACCAAGGCCTACAACATGGAACAAGCGCTGCGCCCCGAGGACGCCGGGAAGGGCGTGGTGGTCAAGGTTGTCGACTTCGAGCCTGGCCGCAAGACGGCCGAGCCGGCCGACGCGCTCCTCGCCGAAACGCTCAATGACCCCGGCGTTGTCGAGGTGGGCTACCACAACGGCCTTCGCACCACCGTCACCCTGGTGGAGAAACCGGCCCGCGACGGCCAGCCAGGCATGACGCTGGACAAGGACACCGTCTTCGTCGTCACCGGCGCGGCCGGCGGCATCACCAGCGCCATCACCACCGACCTGGCTGTGGCCAGCGGCGGCGTCTTCTACCTGCTGGACCTGGTGCCGGCGCCGGCGCGTGACGACAAATACGTCAAGCTGTTCCGCGAGGGCCGCGACGTGCTCAAGCAGGCGCTGATCGCCGAGGCCAAGGCCAGCGGCGAGAAGGTCACGCCCAAGCAAATCGACGACAAGCTGATGGGCATCGAGCGCGGCGAAGCGGCCTTGCGGGCCATCGAGTCGGTGGAGGCAGCCGGCGGCGTAGCCTACTACCACAGCCTGGACCTGCGCGACGGCGACAAGGTGGCCGCGGTGGTCGACGACATTCGCCAGCGCTACGGCAAGATCGACGTGCTGCTGCACGCCGGCGGGCTGCTGATCGACCGCACCCTGCCCAACAAAGAGCCGCAGCAGTTCGCCCTGGTCTTCGACGTCAAGGCCGACGGCTTCTTCAATCTGGTCAAGGCCGCCAAGGGCATGCCCATCGGCGCGACGGTCAGCTTCAGCTCGGTGGCCGGCCGCTTTGGCAACAACGGCCAGAGCGACTACTCCTCGGCCAACGACCTGCTGTGCAAGATCAGCAGCAGCATGCGGGCATGGCGGCCCGAGGCGCGCGCCATCGCCATCGACTGGACGGCCTGGGGCCAGATCGGCATGGCTTCACGCGGTTCGGTGCCCGCGATCATGGCCGCTTTGGGCATCGACATGCTGCCGGCCGAGTCTGGCGTGCCCACCATCCGCCGCGAGCTGACCTACGGCGGCACGCGCGGCGAGATCGTCGTGGCCGGCCGGCTGGGCGCGTGGATGGAAGAGAAGGACCCGACCGGCGGCGCGGACGTGGCCAAGCTCAACGCAGCCCTGGCCCAGCGCCAGCCCCGCCTGCTCCTGGTGGGCGAGGTCAAGGCGGCCAAGCTGTATGGCGGGCTGGAGGTGGAGACGCTGCTAGATCCCCACGTGCAGCCCTTCCTCTACGACCATGCGCCGGACGCCGGCACGCCCTGGCTGCCGGGCGTGATGGCGACGGAGGCGCTGGCCGAGCTGGCGACGGTGCTTACTGGGCCGGGCGTGGCTCGGTCGGCCCCTCCGGGGGGCGGTGCACAGACCGGCCACAGCGGGTGGCGGGTGGCTGCGGTCGAAAACGAACAGATGCTGGGCGCGTTCAAGTTCTTCCGCATGGAGCCGCGCAGCCTGTACCTGAGTGCGACGATCACACCGGCGGGCGACGATCTGATCGCCCACACCGTGCTGCGCTCGCTGACCAAGCCGGCCAAGGAAGGCTTGCCGGTGCAAATCAAGGAGCACTTCGCGGCGGACGTGCGGTTGACACGGGTTACAGAAGGTCTCGATACGCCGCAGACGGCTACTCGACCCACGGTGGCGTTTGATCCGCCGGCTGAGGCCGACCTGCCCATCACCGCGGCTGAGATCTACCAAAGCTTTTTCCACGGCCCGGCCTACCAGGTGATCGAGCGGGCTGGCGTGCAGGGTGGGCAGTGCGTGGCGCTGATGCCGCACGACCTGCCGCCCAACACCGAGCCGGCCGATGTGGAGTCGCTGCTGGCCCCCCGCCTGCTGGAGCTATGCTTCCAGGCCGCGGCCCTGTGGCACGTCAAGACGCACAACGCCATGGCCTTCCCGCTGGGCTTTGCGGCGGTGACGGCCTATCGCCAGCCGGCCGAGGCTGACGGTCGCCGCCTCTACGGCATCGCCCAGACCGCCGACAACGGCGACACCTTCGACGCCCAGGTGGTCGACGAGGCGGGCAACCTCTTCGTCGAACTGAAGGGCTATCGGACGGTGGGGCGGCCGGGATGAGGAAGTAGACAAGTAGACAAGTAAACAAGGAAACAAGGGAGACGAGGGAAGTAAGGGAAACCTGGCAGACCCGACTTCCTCTCCTTGTCTACCTGTCTACTTGTCTACCATTATACCAATCTACCACCCATGATCCACTGGCTGCTCCAACCTGTTGAGCTATGCCCTGAGTTGGCCGCTGGCGTGACGCCGGAGGGGCTGCTGGGCGCGGCTGAGCTGGAGCGGATGGCGCAGATACCGTCACCCAAGCGGCGGCGCGAGTGGCTGTTGGGCCGCTGCGCGGCCAAGCGGCTGGTGCAGCGCTACGTGCAGATGGAGACCGGCCAGCAGCCGCCGTTGGACGCGTTGGTGATCGCGCGCGACGCCGAGGATATCGCGGCGCCAGTGGTCATCTTCGACGGCCAGGCCACGCCGATGGACCTGCCAGCCGGCGCTCGTTGGGTCAGCGGCGCGCCGTTGGTGGCCGAGCCGGGCCGCCGGCTGGGCTATCCCGTGCCGCGCGTCAGCGGCATGCGCCTGCCCATCAGCTTGTCGATCAGCCACAGCAATGAGATGGCGCTGTGCGCGCTGTACGCCGTGGGTGGCAGGTGGCAGGCGGCAGGTGGCACGCTGCCGCAGCGGCAGGTGGCAAGTGGCAGGTCGCGGGTGGCAGGTGGCAAGTGGCAGGATCAGGCGATCAGCACTGGCTTTCCGGCTGGCGGGCTGGTCCAGGTTGGCGTCGATGTCGAGGGCGTCGAGGCGCGCTCGGATAGCTTTGTGCAGGCGTACTTTGCCGCTGACGAGCACCATTGGATCGGCCAGGCGCTGGACGATGAGCAGGCCCTGCTGGCCACCATCACCTGGAGCGCCAAGGAAGCGGTGCTCAAGGCGCTGCAATTGGGCCTGACTGTGGACACGCGGCGGGTGATTTGCCTGCCCGCTATGGGCCTGGAGTTGACGGCAGGCGCTGAGCCTGGCTGGAGCGAAGTACACGTGCAAATCGATCCGCAATTGCTGCCGGAGGCGCTGCGCCGGTCGGGCCGCCTGCCGTCTACCAGCAACTTCGACTGGCAGCTGCGCGGCTGGTGGCGGCGATCAGGCCATTTCGTGCTGACGCTGGCTGCGTTGTATGTCGGCGTAGACAAGGTGACATGGTGACTGGGTGACAAGGTGACAAGGTGACAAGGACGAAGCCAGTAATGGTGACCCGTGCTGCCTGACCAGTCCACCCAATCACCAATCCATCAGTCCACCCAATCACCAATCCACCAGTCTACCCAATCTACCAACCTACCAATTGACCTGTCTACCTGTCTACCTGTCTACCTGTCTACTTGTTTACCCTCCAGGAGGACTACTTTGGCTGTCGAGATGGAAACCTATATTCAGAAGCTGCGTGAGCGCCGTCAGATGGCCTTTGGCACGGTCAAGGACGTGGAGACGCAGCACCGCAAGGGCCGGCTGACCGCCCGCGAGCGCATCGAGGTGTTGTTCGACCCCGGCACGTTTAGCGAGATCGACACGCTGGCGCTGCCGCGCTTTGAGTCGTACATGGGCGGCAAGAGCTCACGCTATGGCGATGGCGTCATCACCGGCTTTGGCAAGGTCAACGGCCGCCACGTCTTCGTGGCCTCGCAGGACGCCAGTGTGATGGGCGGATCGCTGGGCGAGATGCATGCCAACAAGATCGTCAAGGCCATGCGCATGGCGCTGACCTACGGTGCGCCCTTCATTGCCATCAACGACTCCGGCGGCGCGCGCATCCAGGAAGGGGTGGACAGCTTGGGCGGCTACGCGCGGCTGTTCGACGCCAACTGCGAGTCCTCCGGCGTGATCCCCCAGCTTTCGGTGATCATGGGGCCGTGCGCGGGCGGCGCGGTCTACTCGCCGGCGCTGACCGACTTCGTCTTCATGACCGAGAACAGCTACATGTTCATCACCGGCCCCGACGTGGTGCGAGCTGTGATGCAGGAGGACGTCAGCCAGGAACAGTTGGGCGGCGGCCTGGTCCACAGCCGCGAGAGCGGCGTCAGCCATTTTCTGTCCAAAGACGACCGCGAGTGCCTGGCCCTGGTGCGCGAGCTGCTCAGCTATCTGCCCTCCAACAACCAGGATGACCCGCCCTATGTCCTGCCGCTAGACGATGCGGAGCGGCGCTGCACGGAGCTGGAGCAGATTGTGCCGACCGACCCCTACCGGCCCTACGACGTGCGTCAGGTAATCAGCAGCGTCTTCGACGACGGGCGCTTCTTCGAGGTGCATGCGCTGTGGGCCGAGAACATGGTGGTTGGCTTCGCCCGGCTCAACGGCTACGTGGTGGGCATCGTGGCCAACCAGCCGCGGGTGCTGGCCGGCTGCATCGACATCAAGGCCTCGATCAAGGCGGCGCACTTCATCCGCACCTGCGACGCGTTCAACATCCCCATCATCACCCTGCAGGACGTACCCGGCTTCCTGCCCGGCACCTCGCAGGAGTACGCCGGCATCATCCGCAACGGCGCGCGCATGATTTACGCCTACAGCGAGGCCACTGTGCCCAAGCTGATGGTCATCCTGCGCAAGAGCTACGGCGGGGCGTACTGCGTAATGAGCAGCAAGGGGCTGCGCGGCGACCTGCTTTACGCCTGGCCCAACGCCGAGATCGCGGTCATGGGCGCGGCTGGCGCGGTCAACATCCTCTTCCGCAAGGAAGTCTCCAGCGCGCCTGACCCGGAGGCCAAGCGGCTGGAGTTAGTGGCCGACTACGAGGAGAAGTTCAACAATCCCTACGTGGCGGCCGCGCGCGGGCTGATCGACGACGTGATCGAGCCGCGCGACACCCGCCGCGTCCTGATCCGCGCGCTGGAAGTTACTCTCCAGAAGCGCGAGCGCCACGTGCCGAAGAAGCATGGGTTGTCGCCGGCATAGGAGCTAGCTATGTTCAAAAAAATCCTAATCGCCAACCGCGGCGAGATTGCGGTGCGGATTGTGCGGGAGTGCCGCGACATGGGCATCTGGGCGGTGGCGTTGTACGACGCGTCGGACCGCGACTCGCTGCATGTGCGGCTGGCCGACCAGTGCGTGGAGCTGCGCAGCGAGCGCGGCTACATGGATGGCCCG
Source organism: Anaerolineae bacterium (assembly GCA_049294015.1). Taxonomy (GTDB): domain Bacteria; phylum Chloroflexota; class Anaerolineae; order JAAEKA01; family JAAEKA01; genus JAAEKA01. The sequence goes on along the minus strand of JBAQCH010000136.1, from coordinate 5,566 downwards.
CAGATCATCAAGATCGCCCAGGAGACCGGCGCCGAGGCGATCCATCCCGGCTACGGCTTTCTGGCCGAGCAGCCCGAATTCGTGGCCGCGTGCGAGCAAGCCGGCGTGGTCTTCATCGGCCCTTCCAGCGACGTGATGACGGCCGTGCGCATGAAGATCGAAATGCTGGACCGGGTCGCGGCGGCCGGCTTTGCTGTCGTGGAGCACTCTTCGGTCTCTTTCAAGCGGCACGAGCAGGAGATCTATCAGGCCGAGGCCGAGGCGCTGGGCTTTCCGTTGGTGGTCAAGGCCTGCAGCGGCGGCCGCGGCCGCGCCACCCGGCTGGTGCGCCAGCCGGCCATGCTGGACCAGGCGGTGCAGCAATCGGCCTCCGAGGCGCGCGTCATCTTTGGCGATGACAGCCTCTACCTGGAGCGCGCGATCTTGCCCGCCAACTACATCGACGTGCAGGTGCTGGCCGACCGGCATGGCAACATGGTGCATCTGGGCGAGCGCGAGGGCTCGATCCAGCGCAACAACCAGAAGCTGGTGGCCGAGTCGCCGGCGCCGGGGCTGACCCAGGCCCTGCGCGCCCGGCTGCACGACACGGCCTTGCAAATCGCCCGGCTGGTCAACTGCAACAACGCCGTCACGGTGGAGTTCCTGCTGGACGATGAAGGCAGGTTTTACTTCTGTGAGATCAAGGGGCGCATCACCGTTGAACATCCGGTGACCGAGATGGTCACGCGTCGCGACCTGGTGCGTGCGCAGATCGAGATCGCCGCCGGCCAGCGGCTGTCCATCGCCCAAGAAGACGTGCGCTTGGTCGGCGCGGGGATCCAATGCCGGGTCAACGCCGAAGACCCCTGGAACAACTATCTGCCCAGCCCTGGCCAGTTGCAGCATTTTCGCTTGCCGGGCGGCCCGCGCGTGCGGGTGGACACCTACGGCTACGGTGGTTGCTACGTGCCGGTGCGCTACGACCCCATGCTGGCCAAGGTGATCGTTTGGGGCGAGGACCGCGAGGCAGCTGTGCAGCGCATGTTGCGCTCCTTGCAGGACTTCGTCATCACCGGTGTGCGCAGCAACCTGCCCCTCTTCCAGCGCATCATGCAAGATCCGGACTTCCTGGCCGGCAGCTACACCACCGAGTTCCTGCGCCGTCCTATGCTTTACACCACGCCCGACGCGCCCGACGAGGTGCTGCGCGACTTGGCAGTGGCCGCCGCCCTTGCCTATGCCCTGCGCACCCAGGGCCGCCAGCCGGTGACGCCGCCACAGTTCCTGCAGGGCTGGCATCGCTCCAGCCGCCAGTTGCCCAGCTAACGCCGCGGGTTGAGTAGGCGTCTGCGCCGTATCGAAACCACTGCGGGTTGAGTCGCCGTGGGTTGAGTAGGCGTCTGCGCCGTATCGAAACCCGTCTGCGCCGTATCGAACCCACTGCGGCGCAGCGCAACCAAGGAGTGATCAATGATCAGTGTCAACGTGTCAATCGACGGCAAGTCGTTCGAGGTGGACCTGCTGAACCTGTCTGGCGCCGAAGATAAGGTGGCCGTGACCTGCAACGGCGAGGCGCTGGTGGTGTCGGTGCCGAGGGTGGCTGCGCCCGACCAAATGGAGTGGATCATCGTCAACGGACGGCCCTACGAAATCGCCATCGACCCCAGCCTGCGCTGGATCAAGGCCTTCGATGGCATGCACCGCGTCGAAGTCAGCGACCGCAGCGCAGGCTTTGCCCGGCCCAGCAGCGCCGATGGCCGCGTCAAGGCGCCGATTCCCGGCCTGATCACCCGTGTGCTGGTGCAGCTCGGCGACCAAGTCGAGGGCGGCCAGCCGCTGCTGCTGCTGGAAGCTATGAAGATGGAGAACGAGATTCTGGCCCCGCGCGCCGGCAAGGTGGTCGACCTCAACGCCGCGCCGGGCAAGAGTGTGACGTTGCATGAGCTGTTGGTGGAGATTGAGTAGGAGGGGGAGAGACGGTGACCGGGTGACTGGGTGACTGGGTGACAAGGTGACTGGAGAAGAGAGAGGTCAGGTGCGGATGATAGACGATGCGGCGATTGGTGGGGAGGATGCTGTGGTGTGCTTGTTGCCGGCAGGGCCGAAGGCGCTGCCGGCCTGCCCGCTGTGCGCGCGGGTGGGGACGTTGACCCCGGTGGGGGACGTGCTGTACTGCGCGGCCTGCGGCTATGCGTCGGACGAGGTGCGGGGCTGTACCTGATAGGCGTTGGGCGCCTGGGCGTGACCTGGGCCTGACTAACCTGAGAATAGCTCGGGCCGGTCTCCGACCGTGCCCGTCCGTTTTCATTGACGGTTGTGCGGCCAACGCATGGATGGCTGATTAGCAATGTCATCGTCTGGTTGCTCATTCGGGTATTTGGGGGGGCCTGCGCCGCTGCACGTAAGCTGCTGGCTGCGCGCGCCGCATAACCTTAAACCGCAAGCCTGCAAGGCGCCAGCCAGCCCGGATACTTGGCTGTTGTGGGCAAGGGGCGTATACTCTGGCCTCCATCGCCGGCAATCGTCCTGGCGCAGACGTCCCTGGCCACGCCAGAATGGTCGCCGTTCCCCTTCGGATCCTCTCGTTCAGCAGGAGCATTTGCCCCATGAATACACGATGGCAGCGCTTGATCGGCGCTATGTTGGTGGTGGGTATCGGCGCGGCGGCCTTCGCGCCAGCCAGCACCCTGAATTCCGGCGTATCTCCCACAGGTGCAGCCGGCCGCCGGGCCGCTGGACCAATCACTGGATAGCTCAGCGTCGCGGACGCGGCCCTTGGCCTGAGCAAGGCAGGCCAGCCGGCCGCTGAGAAGCCGGCCGACGGCGGGCCGGTGGTGATCCAGCCCGACCACGCAGACGTCTCGCCGCCCCTGCGCGACATCGCACCCGTTGTTGCGCAGGCGACTGACCCAACCCTGATGCGCTTCACCGACAGCGAGCTGCTGCCCGGCCACGAGCGCGAGGGCAGCTTCAGCGGCATCGAGGGCGTCTACCAGAACTGGCACGGGCCAGAGGCCATGCCTGCCCCGATCCAGAACTGGGACGGCATCAACAACGTGGGCTTCAGCGTGCGCCCGCCCGACACCCAGGGCGACGTCGGCCCCAACCACTACGTCCAGTGGGTCAATGTGCGCTTCCAGATCTGGGACAAGACGGGCGCTTCGCTCTACGGACCGGCCCAAGGCAACACCCTCTGGAGCGGCTTCGGCGGGCAGTGCCAGACCACCAACGACGGCGACCCGGTCACCCTCTACGATCACCTGGCCAACCGCTGGGTGATGATGCAGTTCGCCGTTACCAGCACGCCGAATCTGCTTTGCTTCGCGGTCTCGCAGACCGCGGATCCGCTGGGCAGTTGGTACCGCTACTCCTACGCCTGGCCCAGCAGCTACATGCCGGACTATCCCAAGATCGGCTTGTGGCCTGACGGCTACTACGTCTCGGTCAACCAGTTCACGCAAGGCGGAAGCTGGCGCGGCGCGGGTGCGCTGGCCATGGAGCGCGCCCAGATGCTGACCGGCGCCGCAGCGCAGGCCATCTACTTCGACGGCTACGCCTACAACGCTGACTACGGCGGCATGCTGCCGGGCGATTGGGAAGGTTCGACCCAACCGCCGGCCGGCGCGCCCAACCCCTTCATGGAATGGGACGACTCGGCCTGGATCGCGCCCAGCGACGCGCTGCGCGTCTGGAACTTCCACGTCGACTGGACCACGCCCGCCAACTCCTACTTTGGCACATCAGGCTCGCCCTTCGTGCCGACCTATATCATTCCCACGGCCAACGTCGACCCGACCGTGTGCGCGGCCTCGCCGGCCTGTATCAACCAGCCGGGAACCACCGTCAACCTGCACGACCTGGCCGACCGGCTGATGCACCGCCTGCAATACCGCAACTTCGGCGCGTACCAGACGCTGGTCGGCAACCACACTGTGGACACCAACAGCCCGGCTGGCCGCGCCGGCATCCATTGGTTCGAGCTGCGCAACACTGGCAGCGGCTGGACGATGAACCAGGAGGGGGTCTACGGGCCGGCCGACAACAGCACGACCAGCCGCTGGATGGGCTCGATCGCCATGGATGGCGCCGGCAACGTCGCGCTGGGCTACAGCATCACCGACGACGTCAGCCTCTACCCCAGCATCCGCTATGTCGGCCGGCTGGCCGGCGACGCAGCGGGCACGCTGCCGCAGAGCGAGGCCACGCTGGTGACGGGCGGCGGCTACCAGAACGACTCCTTCAATCGCTGGGGCGACTACAGCGCGATGCAAATCGACCCCACCGACGACTGCACCTTCTGGTACACGCAGGAGTACGCGCAGACCAGCGGCGCCTTCAACTGGTACACACGCATCGGCTCCTTCAAGTTCAACCAGTGCGCCACGCCCGACTTCACTATCGGCGCAACGCCGGCCAGCCAGGAAGTGTGCGTTGGCTCCAACGCAGACTACAGCCTGGCCGTCGGCAGCATCAGCGGCTATGCCAGCCCGGTGACGCTCAGCGCGTCGGGCAACCCCGGCACGGCCAGCTTCAGCGCCAACCCGGTGAACCCGCCCGGCAACAGCACGCTGACCATCAGCGGCGCGGCGGCTGGCGTGTATACCTTCAACGTCGTCGGCACGGCCGGCAGCTTGACGCACCAGGCCGGCGTCACGCTCAACGTCTCCAGCCCGTTGGCGGCTGCGCCAGCCCTCAGCGCGCCGGCCAACAGCAGCACTGGGGTCGTTACGACGCCGACCTTCACCTGGAACGCGGTGGCCGGCGCTGTCAGCTACGAGATCCAGGTGGCCAGCGATCCCGCTTTCAACACCATCGTCGCCTCGGCCAGCGGGCTGGCCAGCCCCAGTTGGACGCCAGGCAGCGCGCTGGCCGGCGGCTCGGCTTACTATTGGCGGGTGCGGGCGCTCAACGGCTGCGGCGCCGGGCCGTACAGCGCGCTGGCGGCTTTCGTGACCGCGGGCGGAGGCAGCGCCACCTTCTGTCGCGACCTGACCCTGGCCATCCCCGACAACAACACCACCGGCGTGACCGACAGCCAGACGGTGGCCCTCTCTGGCGCGCTGACCGACCTGAACGTGTCAGTGCGGGCCACCCACACCTGGGTGGGCGACCTGATCTTCACCGTGCGCAACGTGGCGACCAACACCAGCGTCACTGTCGTCGATCGGCCCGGTCTGCCGGCCAGCACGGCTGGCTGCAGCAACAACCACATCAACGCCACGCTGGACGACCAGGCCAGCCTGCCGGTGGAGACCCAATGCGCGGCCAGTACGGCCACGACGCCGCCGCCCTACGCCATCGACGGGACGTTCACCCCCAACAACCTGCTCAGCGCGTTCAACGGCCAGAACCTGGCCGGCGCGTGGGAGTTGAACGTTAGCGACCGCGCTGGCCTGGACACCGGCACGCTGACCCAGTGGTGCCTGATCGCCACCTACGGCAGCGCGCTGACGGCCGACTTCAGCGACCTGGCCAGCACGTATGGCGCGGCCTGGCACACGGGCGGCGGCAGCCTGCGCCTGGGTCCGGGCTGGACGGCCGACGCCAGCTTCGTGGCCGAGGGCGACAACGCCACCGACGACGGCGT
>JBAQCH010000135.1:0-39955 GCA_049294015.1 Anaerolineae bacterium | reverse complement strand
GGCACGGTCAGAGACCGGCCCCAGCATGGAACGCTCGTCACATCGCCAAAACATGCACTTCGTCCACCGGCAGTTCCTCGACGATGGCCTCGATGTCGCCGCGGTTCAGGTCGGCCACTTTGAGGGTGATCAGCATGCCTTCGTCCAGCGACATGCTGCCCAGGCTGACGATGTTGCCGCCGGCACGCGAAAGGGCGCTGGTGACGTCGGCCAACATGCCGGGGAAGGCCGGCGCGCGCATGGTAACGCGCATCCCTGGGTCTTTGCCCATCATCAGCAGCAATGAGACGCGCGCCATATCGGTCTCGGTGATGATACCGACCGCTACACCGTCCTGCACGACCACCAACGAGCCAACGCGATGGGAAGCCATCAGGATGCCGGCTGTCTCCATGGGCATGTCGGGCGGCACGGTGACCACTTTACGGGTCATGATATCGCGCACCACCAGCGAAGGAGGCGCCTCGCCATCGTTCTTGCTCTTGCCGCGACGCACCGGCACGGCCAACGCCTCCAGTAGGCGCCGATCCGACACCAGGCCAACCACGACGCCGGCGGCGTCCAGCACGGGAACCCGGCGCAGTCCCTGCTCGCGCAGTAGCTGCAAGGCGGGCCCAGCCTTGGCGTCCTCGGACACCGTCACCAGGTCGCGGGTCATGAAATCTTTGACGAACATCGGTTTCCTCCGTTAAGGGGCCCTCAGGGAGCCTGGCCCGGCCAGCTCAACTGGCCGATGAGGGCCGGGTCGGTCACAACGACGCCGTCGACGCCAGCATCAATCAAAGCCTGGGTTGCGGCGACGCTGGGCTGGTCGGGCAGAGCCAGCAGGTGTATGCCGCGACTGCGAGCTGAGCTGACCAGCCGACGGTTGATCTGGCTGCCTGCCAACAGCATGGCTGGCGCGGCGGGCCGGTAGAACGACGCAAGGCGAAAGCGCTGGGTAGTCAGGAACGCGCTGGTTTCGGCCGCAGTGGCGGCAGTGGCCAGGTCAGGGGCTTGTTCGCGCAGCGTGTTGGCCAGCAGGGGCTGATCGACCACGGCCAGCACGCGCGACCGTGCGTCGTTGGCGTCGATGGCCTGCAACAGCGCGGCCAGGGCCTGCAATCCAGGCTCCTGCACCACAACGACTGCCCGCAGGTCAGGATAGGCAGCCAACGCTTCCTGCAAGGTAACGACGCTGCTGAACGCGTCCACTAAGCGCAGCTCAGCCAGGGTCAACTGGCCGACGGGCGAATCGGTCGCCACGAGGATGCCGTCGCGCGTTAGCGTCACGGGCAGATAGAGGCCGTTGGCGCCCGCAGCGCCGGCCGCGGCGAAGTCAGCCAGCGACGAGCCAGCGCTGCGGCTATCTACGGCCATCAATAGGGGCTGGTCCCGAAAGAAGGCGACGTTCTCCAGTGGCCGGATAGTCAATAGACGATAAACGCCGAAGATGACCAGAACGGCAAACAGCAGAAGCAGCAGGCGAAGCAAAAACTGACGCATTCCTCATCCTTCACCAGGGGGTCAGACAACGATTGCTATTCTACCATAAAGCCCCCAATCCGCATAGAAGACATGACACGCACTTGACGCGACTACGGCGCCAGACAGGAGTCTGGCGCCGTAGGAACATGCTGATCGTGATGCCAGCGTCAACAAAGGGTTGCTACCCTTGAGCGATTATACCCGACCAAAAACTGCCTTGATCTCTGGCCGGAACAGATACCACAGAATGACGCCAGGAATGACCAGGCCCAGCAGGGCCGCGAAGAGATTGGAGTTGCCCGTCACCAGGCTCAGCAGGTTGCTTGCAATCGAAATGCCAGCGCCGATGATGCCCAAGATCCAGGCCCAAGGCTTGAGCGTCCAGGCGCCAAAGCCGAAGATGAGATAGAGCAGGGCCGAGAGGAGGCCAAGGCCTCCAAAGAGGGCCGCCGAGGCGCCGGCCGAGATTTCGCCGGCCACCATGCCCAGTCCACCAACGCCGAATAGCGTCAACGACCCGCACAGCCCAAGAAAACCACCGATGATTGCCAACACGGCCAGGATTGTTACTCCGGTAGGACGCTGTTGCATATAGTTACCTCCTAAAGAAACGATGAGAATCCGGTAGATCGACTTCGACAGGATAACACAAGTAGGTGGTGTTGTCAATGACCTCCTGCCGATTTCGTGTCGTCATGTTGTCAGTCAATTCCAACGCCGCCTATCGACCAGACCGGGCGCGCCAGCAGTGCGCGCATCGGCAGCCACGAATTCGACGCGGTCCACGCGCACGCGGCAGGCCCGGCGCACAGCCTCTTGCAGTGCAGCGGCCAGCACATCAGAGCCGGCGGCTGCGTCTGGCAGGGCCACGCGCAGATCGAAGATGTCCTGCTGATCCACGCGGTCGACGATGCCCTGCACGGCCGCGCCCGGCGCAATCTGCGCCACGGCAGAGCGCAGTTGGTTGGGATGCACGAACGTACCGCGCACCTTGACCGCCTCACCACTGCGCCCAACCAGGATGATCGAGCGATCTTCCTGGCAGCTCAGGCCGGGATTGGAGTCGACGTTGATGGCCAAGTCGCCCGTGCCTAGCCGGATCAGGGGATAGGCTGGATCCAAACTGGTGACGACCACCTCGCCCGCCTCGCCGGGATCCACGCTCTGGCCAGTGTCGGGGGCGACCACCTGCACGATGGGCAGCGGCAGAAGCTGCATGGCCAGGCCGCCGGCCGTGTTCAACGCCAGAAAACCCAACTCAGCCGTGCCGTAGGCGTTGCCCACGGCCAGGCCATAGTCGTCCTTCAGGGTTTGACGCAGACCGGCCGGCAGCGGCTCGGCGGTTAAGAAGACAACACGCAGGCGAAAGTCGCTACGCCAGTTCATGCCGCGCGCCTCGGCCCGCCGGATCAAGCTCAACAAGAAGCTGGGTGTCCCCACGTATCCCGTGACACGCAGGTCTTGCATCATTTGCAGTTGCAGATCGCTGTTGCCCACGCCGCCCGGCACGGCAATGCAGCCCAGCTCCAACAGGGCGCGGTCCACCAGCAGCCCGGCTGGCACCATGTGGTAGGAGAGGCAATTGAGCACCACGTCGCCCGCCCGCAGTCCACTTTGGCGCATGGCCAGCGCCGCCATCTCGACGGTGGTGGTGTCGTCTCCCGCGTCCGGCTCATAGATCGGCCCCGGCGACATGAAGATGTGGCGCACCTGATCGTAGGGGGCAGCCAGCAGGCCGCCGAAGGGCGGATTGGCCTGCTGCAAGGCTGCAATCTGCTCCTTGGGCATCACCGGCACCCGGTCCAAATCGGCTGCACCCTGGACATCGTCCGGGGTCAAGCCAGCCGCGAGGAAACGGGACCGCACAGCCGGCGCATGGTCGAAGGCGTGGCGGATCAATGCTCGCACTCTGCCATCCATGGTCATCATAATCGTACCCCTTTGTACGGTGAGCATCGTTGCTCAAAAACAGGACAATCGAGCGTCAATTACGGTACAGCTTACTGATTTCAGTGCATTTGTCAAGCTGGCGTCTAGACGCTTAGTTCAGCGTCGAACAAGCAGCAAATAGCCGGCGAAACGTGTTCGCCGGCTGATGATGCAGCTACCCTGGCTATCAGTCCCCTGGGAGGTGCGACTGTCAGCAGAACCGATTCTGGCGCCGTGGCTGCATGACCTATGCTGCGGTCGTACCCGCCTGCTCCAGTTGATCGAACCAGGCAATCAGGATGCGGAAGATGTCGGACTCGGTGATGATGCCCTGCAACTGGCCATCGCTGTCGACGACCGGCAGGCCGCCGATCTTGTGGGTATACATCAGCCTGGCCGCGTCCTTGATGGTGGCCGTGGGCAGGATCACCACCGGTTTCGGCGTCATGATGTCCCCCGTGGTCAGCTTGCTGAGCAGGTAGTGGAGCTCCCAGACGCTGAGCGTGGTGGCGTCGGAGGGGGACGCCTCACGGATGTCGCTGCGGGAGACGATGCCGACAACCGTGTCGCCGTCCAGCACCGGCAGGCGGCGAATCTTGTGGCTGTGCATGAGCTTGTGCGCGTCGGGCAGCGCGGTATGGACGTCCACAGTGATGACCTTGTTGGTCATCCAATCTCTGACAAGTAGGTCTTTCATAGTGCTTCTCCTTCGAGGCTGCCGCCGGGCGTCGCTGCCTGGCTGGTGTGCTGTCCTGACCCGGTCATACGGAACTTCGCTGGCCTGAGCATACCATAGCGCCCCGCCTATGTCAATCGGCGCGTGAATTCGTCCAACTATCTTCCGGCTAATCAGTTTCGTGGCGCATGATGACTCTTTGGTCGGTGCGCAGGCCGCGGCTTTGCTCGATCTGGCGCAGTCTGACGAGACCGGGCGTCAACTCAGCGGGTTCCAGGGTGCGGAAGCCGTGACGGGCGTAAAAGGGCGCGTTCCACGGCACGTCGCGGAACGTCGAGAGCGTCAAACCAGGGTAGCCCGTCGTCTCAGCCCACGCGCAGACCTGCCTTAGCAGCGCCGCGCCGATGCCGCGCCGTCCGTGGGACGGATGCACATCCAGCTCCTCCAGGTGCAAAGACCCGTCAATCTCGCTCAACAGCGCAAATCCCACCGGCTCATCCTGCGCGGCGGCCGCCACCCACAGACGCCCGGCTTGCTGGGCTTGGTCGAAATCCGCGACAGAGTTGGCGTTCTGCAACATTTCGGACGTGAGACCGAGCGCGTCCAGGCGATCCAGGAACAGACGCGCCGCGGCCAACTCAATGGTTGGCAGGAACTCGACATCGCGCGGTTCAGCAAGACGAATGCGGTAGATAGCGTCCATTCTGGTGCTGGCGAACTCCTTGCGGCGCTACAACCCCTCGACGAGGATGGCATTCGTGGTTGCCGTCGCGTGCCGCAGCGCCCGCGCCTCGCGGTACTCCGGCGAATCGATCCAGGCCTTGGCCTGCTCGGCGGTCGGGAACTCCAGCACGACGATGCGGCTGGGATTCCAGTCGCCCTCCAGCACGTCAAGCTGGCCGCCGCGCGCCAGGTACTTGCCGCCGTAGGCGGCAATAGCCGGCGGCGCCAGCTTCTTGTAATCCTCATAGCGCTCAGGATCGGTCACGGCGATGTCGAAGATAGCGTAGACAGGCATAGTTGATTCTCCACGAAGGGATCAGTAGATACGTGCGGCATCCTTGGGCAGGTGTCGCACGTGTTCGAGGTGCGCCCGCACCCTCGCGGCGTCGCCCAGGGGATAGTTGAAGTCAAAGTGCAGAGCGATAGGCCGGGCTACCCGTTCGAACAGGTCGCACATGGCCAAGAACGCGTCCCAGGTGTGGTCGTAGCTGGCGTCGGCGTAGGTTGCCTCCAGCATGTGCCACAGTTCCGGCTCCAGATACCGTCGAAAATACTTGCCAAACTTGCCGGGATTGCGCTGAAACCCGGTCTGGGCGCCGATGTACCAGACCAGCATCTTCATCAACTGCTCGCGCAGCACCTGGTCCAGCATGTAACGGGCGTACAGGATCTCCTCCCGCCACAGCCCCTTGGCGACGTAGGGACAGACCCACCAGAATTCGTTGCAGCAGTCGTCGAAGGCTTTGGCTGTGGGCGGCGTCGGCAGGTAATCGCGCTCGCTGGGCGGATCCAGCGGCCCGACGACGCCGTCCTTGTCCAGCAGCAGCTCGCTCAGGCTATCCCGACCCAGCTCGGGCCGCTTGGCCAGCGGGTGAATCGTCAGGTCGATACGGTTGCCGTCGCTGAATTGCATCAAATAGACTGCCGCGCCGTCGCCGCTGGGCGCCGGATCCCCCATCTCCTCAGGCATCTGCACGATCATGAGCTCGCCGAAGCGCCGGATCCAGTCGAGGTTGTGCCGGAAAGGCGCTACGTCGGTCACCAGGTAGACAATGTCGAAATCCTGGAAGATGTCCCTGGGCGCGTCCGGATTGGCCCGTGAGCCGTTCATGATCACAGCCCGAATGCGGTCATCGCCCGCGGCGGTACCCAAAATCAGATCGAGCATCTCCTGTTCGCTGCGCATGTTGCTACTCAGTCCAATTGACTCCAACCACCGCGCCAGCCACAGTTTGAGGAGTTCGCATGCCCACATGCGAACCCGGCGCATGGGCACGTCTACTGCTCATACGAGCATTGACGAAACACAAATCGCTGTTGCGGCCTCGCGTCCGATTATAGCATCGGCCAGGCAGGGCATGAAAGCGCGTTGGCCACGCTTCCTACTGCAGCCGGATCCGTGGGTTCAGATACGCGTACAACAAGTCGGCCGCCAGGTTGGCCAGGGCGAAGATCAGCACCGTCAGCATGGTGATGGCCTGCATCAACGGCAGGTCGCGGCGGTCGATGGCGAAGGTCATCAGCCGGCCCAGCCCGGGATAGTTGAAGACATTCTCGATCACAATCAGGCCGCTGATCAGCCAGCCGATGCTGATGGCCACCACGGTGATGGTGGGTAATAAGGCGTTGCGCAGCACATGGCGGCCAATCACCTGGTGCCGGGACAGCCCCTTGAGCGTGGCCGTGCGCACGTAGCCCTGCTTGAGTTCCTCGATCACGCCGGCGCGCGTCAGTCGGGTCACGTAGGCCAGCAGCACCAGCGTCGCGGTCAGGGCCGGCAGGATCAGGTAGGGCAGCGCCTCGGCGAAGCTCGCGCCGGGCCGGATCGACGAGTTGGCCGGGAAGAGGCCCAGCCGCAGCGCCAGCACCTGGATCAGCACCAGCCCGGTGACGAACTCCGGCAGGCCCACCACCGACAGCGAGGCGACGCTGATCACGTTGTCGGCGGCCTTGTCCTGCTTCAGCGCGGCGATGACGCCCAGCAGCACCGACAACGGCACGGCAAAGAGCAGCGTTAGCCCGCCCAGCATCAGCGAGTTGCCCAGCCTCTCCTGCACCAGCGGCCGGATCGGCAGCCCGGTGCTGTACGAGGTTCCCCAGTCGCCGGCCATGAAGTTACCCAGCCAGGTCAGGTACTGCACCGGCAGTGGCCGATCCAGCCCCAGCTCGACGCGCAGCGCCTGCAACGCCGTTTCACTGGCCTCCCTGCCCAAAATCACCCGCGCCACATCGCCCGGCAGCAACTGCGTGATGCCGAAGACGATCAGTGAGGTGAGCAGCAAGGTCAGGCCGAGAAAGCCGAGACGGCGGATGATGTAGCGTGTCATGACGTCGGATTACTTACGTGCTACCTGATGCGTGATGCGTGATGCGTGACCGGAAGTGTGCGTTATGCGGCGAGTCTCCAGATCACGCATCACATCAACTCCTCCACCGTCAAGTGACAGCGGATCCAGCGCCTGTCGCCCGCATCCCGCCAGGGCGGCTCCTGCTGCGCGCACAGGTCGCCCAGGTAGCGCGGACAGCGGGTGTGGAAGCGGCAGCCGCTGGGCATGGCGGCCGCGCTGGGGGTGTCGCCAGCCAGATGGATGCGTTCACGCTGGGCAGTCGGGTCCAGCACAGGAATAGCTGAAAGCAGCGCCGCGGTGTAGGGATGGTGCGGCGGCTGGAAGATGCGCGCGGCGGGGCCGGCGTCGACCACCTGGCCCAGGTACATCACCGCCACCTCATCGGCCAGATAGGAGACCACCGACAGGTCGTGGGAGATGAAGAGATAGGCCGTCTGCCCTTCGTCTTGCAGCTCGCTGAGCAGGTTGAGGATTGCCGCCTGCACCGACACGTCCAGCGCCGACACCGACTCGTCGAACAGCAGCAGGTCGGGCTGGGAGGCGAAGGCGCGGGCGATGGCCACGCGCTGCTTCTCGCCGCCGCTGAGCTGGCCCGGCAGACGGTCGAGATAGCTGGGATCCAGCTTGACCAAGGCCAGCAACTGGCCGGCGCGCTGCTGCGCCTCGGCCTTGGGCAACCCCGCCAGCCGGCTCAGCGAGCGCGTCAGCGTCTGGCCCACGGTGCGGTAGGGGTTGAGCGCCTCGTCGGGGTTCTGAAAGACCATCTGCAAGCGGCGCAGCGCGGTCGGGTCGCGTTGATTCAGCGCCGGAGCCAGCGGCAGATCCAACAGCGTCACGTCGCCGCCGCTGCGCTCAGCCAGGCCGACGACGCAGCGGGCCAGGGTGGTCTTGCCGCTGCCGCTTTCGCCCACCAGACCCAACGTTCGGCCGCGGCCAATCTGCACGCTGACGCCGTCCACAGCCCGCACCTGGCTGGCTGGCCGGCCAGCCAGCAGATCGGCCAAGCCGCGCGGCCGATCGAAGCGCTTTGTCAGATCCCGCACGGCCAGCACAGTCTCGCCGCTCGCCTCACGGTCTTCGAGGTTTTCCGCAACCTCGAAGGTCCGCCCGCGCGCGACCAACATGACGTCACCAGCCGAAATGTCCGCCCAGCGATGGCAGCGTACCGTATGCCCAGCCGCGGCCTGGCTGGCCTTCGGTCGTTGTTGGCACAGGTCAATGGCCGCAGAACAGCGCGGCGCAAAGACACAGCCGGCTGGCCGCTCGTCTGGCTTCGGTACGCTGCCGGGAATGGGCTGCAAGGCCGCCTGGCGCCGGTTCAGCCCCAAGCGCGGCACGCTGTCCAGCAGACCCACGGTGTACGGGTGCAGCGGCCGGCGGTACAGATCGGCCGCCGGCGCGTCCTCTACCAGCTCGCCAGCATAGAGCACGGCTACCCGGTCGCACAGGCCGGCTACTACGCCCAGGTTGTGCGAGACGTAGAGCACAGCCGTGCCCCGCTGGCGGATCAGGTCGCGCACCAGGTCCAAAATCACAGCCTCGGTGGTCACGTCCAGGTTGGTGGTCGGTTCGTCCAGCACCAGCAGCGATGGCTCGCCCAGCAGGGCCATGGCGATCATCACCCGCTGCTGCATGCCGCCGCTTAATTGGTGCGGGTAGCTGCGGGCCACGGCCGGGGGGTCGGCGATCTGCACTGCGGCCAGCGCGTCCAGAACGGCGGCGTCGGGATTGCTTCGCCGCGCTCGCAATGACGGGGTTGACGGCAGCGCCTCAGCCAACTGCGGGCCGATGCGCATGGCCGGGTTAAGGGAGACCAACGGGTTCTGCGGCACCAGCCTGACCTGCCCACGCCAGACCTGCTGCATCTCGGCCGGCGTACAAGCCAGCAGATCGCGGCCGGCCAGGTGGATGCTGCCGCCGCGCACCGCGCCGTTCTCCGGCAGATAGCGCAGCGCGGCCAGCGCCAGCGTGGTCTTGCCCGACCCGCTCTCGCCCACCAGGCCGACCGTCTCGCCCGACTCAATGCGCAGGCTGGCATTGCGCACGGCGTCCAGCCAGTCGTTGCCCCGGCGATAGGAGACGGTCAAGTCGTCGATCTGGAGCACAGGGGTCATGCGCTGGCTCCCTGCATGGCCCGCTTCAGGCCGTCCGCCGCCAGGTTGACGCCAACCACCAGCAGGGCGATGGCCGCGGCGGGGAAGTACAGCGCCCACGGGGTGAGGGCGGCGTAGCTGCGCGCCTCGTTGACCATCAACCCCCAATCGGGGCTGGGCGGCTGGACGCCGACACCCAGGAAGCCCAGCGAGGCCACCAGGAAGATGGCGTAGGAGAAGCGCAAAGCGGCCTCCACCGTCAGCGCCGGCAGCACCAGCGGCAGGATCTCGCGGCCCAGGATGTGTCCGGTGCTCTCCCCCTGGATCTGGGCGGCCTCGACGAAGCCCTTGGACTTCGCGCCCAGTACCACGCTGCGCACCACCCTCGCCACGATGGGGGTGTAAACCACCACGATCACCAGCAGCACGCCGTTGCGCGACGCGCCCAGCGTGCCCAGCAACAACAGCGCCAGCAGCAGCGCGGGCAGCGCCAACAGGCTGTCGAAGACGCGAAAGGTCCCCTCCTCCAGCCAGCCGCCGCGGTAGGCTGCGAACAGGCCAGTCGTCGTCCCGATCAGCACGGCCAGCAGGGTGCCCAGCCCAGCCAGCGCCAGGATGTCGCGCGCGCCCAGCACCACCCGGCTGAACACGTCGCGGCCCAGGCGGTCGGTGCCGAACCAATGCTGCGGCGAAGGCGGCTGGCGCGCCTCGGAGGGGATCTGCTGCGTGGCGCTGTAAGGCGCGATCCAGGGGCCGAACAGCGCCAGCAGGATGAACAGCAGTACGATGGTAGTACCCAACGCCGAGCTGGGCCGCGCGTACAACTCACGCACTATGGAGCGCAAGCGGCTTGGTCGCCGGATGGTCATGGGTGTGTCCAGTGCGTAAAGTTGCCAACTTCTCGGAAAAGTTGGCAACTTTACACGCCACAGCTACCGTGCCCGGATCGCCGCCAGGTCGGTTCGTCCGGCAAATGCCTTGAGCGCGAAGCCGTCGAAGCCGTCGCGGATCGCGCCGAGCTGGGCGAAGAAGTAGGGCACGATGACCGGGCCGCGCTCGAGGAGGATGCGCTGCATCTCGCCGTAGGCCGCCACACGCTCGCTCTCGTCCAGCGTCGTGCCCGCGGTCTTGGCCAGCGCGTCGAACTCCTCGTCGCAGAAGCGCGACTCGTTCCAGATCGCGCCGCAGACCAGCATGACGTCGAAATAGAACTGCGGGGTCGGCCGCGAGCCCCACCCTGTGATGCCCAGCGGCACCTCCAGCCAGCCGTTGTCGCCGTAGTAGACGCTCTCCGGCTCAACGATGACATTGACGGTGATGCCGGCCTCGGCCCACTGCTCCTTGAGCACCACGGCCAAGTCGGGCCGGTCGCCGGAGTCGGGGACGTGCAGGTCCAGCGTCAGGCCGTTGGGATAGCCGGCCGCCGCCAGCAGCTCGCGCGCCTTAGCAGGGTCGCGGGCCGGGATGGGCGCGGCGTCGCTGTAGTAGTCGGCGAAGAGCGGGCCGATAGGGCTGTCGCGGCCGATCGCGCCCAGATTCAACGCCACCTGGTCGAAGATAGCCTGGCGGTCGGTGGCCAGCTTGAAGGCCTCGATCACGCGCGGGTCGTTGCCCGGCTCCTGGTCAGCGCGCAGGCGCACCAGGTCAAAGCCGTTGGTAGGCACAGAGACCGTCTGAATGCCAGCCTGGCCTTGCAGCGTCAGGTAGAGGGCCGTTGGCATGCGCAGCACCAGGTCCACCTGCCCGCCGCGCAGCGCATCGACGCTGGCGGCCTGGTCGCTGAAGAAGATAAAGTCCAGCGCGGCCACGCCCGGCTTGCCCTCCAGGAAGTAGTCAGGATTGGCCGCCAGCTCCATGCGGTTCTCCGGGCTGTAGCCGACGACCTTGAAGGGACCCGAACCGTTGAAGGTGGTCTTGAAGTCCTCCGTGCCAGCCTTGACCACCAGCGCGTGGTTGTCGCTCAGGTTGTACTGGAAGAAAGGGTCGGGCTGGGTCAATTGGAAGATCACCGTCTTGGACTGGGCAGGGTCGGCATCGCCAGGGGCGAAGATGGCGGCGATATTGCTGTAGAGATCGCTGGTGGGCAGGCCGGCCTCCGGGTCGCGCAGCCGGTCGAAGGTATAGATCACGTCGGCAGCCGTCACCGGGGAGCCATCGTGGAATCGGGCGTCCGGGTGCAGCTCAAAGGTATAGCTCATGCCGTCGGGGGTGATCTGCGCCGTCTGCGCCAGCCGCGGCTGTAAGCGGTTGTTCTCGTCCACGTCGATCAGGTAGTCGTAGACGGCGTTGAGGATGGCGATCTCGGCGTCAGACGAGGCGAAGGCGGGGTCGAGCTGCACAGGGATGTCCATGGCCACGCGCAGCGCGCCCTGAGGGCCGGCGGGTGCGGCCGGCGGCTCAACGCCCGTCTGCAACTCTGATGGAGCAGTTGGCGCTGGTCCGGCCGGCGCGACACAGCCGCCAACGATCAGCGCTGTCACCAACACCAAGCCGACCAAGGCCATGATGAGACTTGAATGTCGCTTGCGATTTGATGCCTGCATAGATGTTTCCTCCTTGCTGGTTTTCTTTGCGTGTGTTCAAGATTAATTCAAGGCTAACGAAGTTCGACTTCTCGGGGAAGTCGAACTTCTGGGCTGGCCAAGCCCGTCTGACCACATCGATTGCTTTTCAGTATGCAATGAAGCCCAGTCATCCGTATGTCAGCTACACTCCCCGAACCCGTCAGGAGCCCGTCAGTACGCCGTTGACCTGGCCAGCCAGGGCGATGTCGACGATGTTGCCTGGCTCGAACATGTCGACAAAACCATGATAGGCTGCGCGGCGGGTTGGCTCGCCGGTCTCCCGCACAAAGAATACCTGTTCAGCATAGGCTGCCATGTCCTGCACCGCCCAGGCGAAACGATAATAAGCCAGCGCGCGGCGATCGACAATAGGATCGCCATAGCTGCGCAGGAAGCACTCGGTCTGCTCAGGTTGCACCAAGCCGCGGCCGATCCCGCCGACTACAAACATCAGGTCACGCTCCTTGGGAGCCAGGATCACCTCGTCCCAATCCACGATCCAAAGCCGCCGATCGGCGTCGACCAGCACGTTCCAGGTGTGCAGGTCGGCATGACACAGCACGCGCGGCAAGGCCTCTCTACGCAGCTCAGCACCCAGGCTGTCGGCCCGATCGATCAGGGTCTGAATGAGGTCCTGCCGGCCGCGCCAGAACTGCGCCAGCGCGGCCTGGATGGGATCGGGAAGGTCTGGCCTGTCGGGCAGGTCGGCCAGTGCGGCCAACACGTGGCGCCGGGAGGGCGTGAACGTCTCCTGCGGCAGGTCCCCGGCTAACCTGGCCGGCAGGTGG
Source organism: Anaerolineae bacterium (assembly GCA_049294015.1). GTDB lineage: Bacteria > Chloroflexota > Anaerolineae > JAAEKA01 > JAAEKA01 > JAAEKA01. Next base: position 27,367 of record JBAQCH010000135.1, on the reverse strand, counting down.
CTGGCATGGATCCGGCGCAGCGTCGCGCCCAGGGCCTGCCAGTCCTCCAGTGTCAGACCGGCGTCGGTGGCAGTGCGCGCTGCGACAAACGGATAGAGGCTCAGTGAGAAACCATCCACAGCGACCCATAACGCCCCGCTAGCCGTCGGCAGCGGCACCATGACGTGCGGAATGCCCTGGCTGTGCAGAAAGGAGGGCACGGTCAAGCTCGATGGGTTGAAGCCTGCGCTGGCGCGCGCCTTCAGAAAATAGCTTACGCCGTTTGCTGCGTCGACACGGTATACGAAGGACGCCGCATCGTTGCCGATGGACAGAAAGGTCACTGCATCAGCGGCGATGCCATAGTGGCGCTGCAACGCAACGCATTGGGCGCTTACCGGCAGCGCAGGCGGCTCAAGCATCCGGCGCCTGCGAGAACTCGCCGTGGTCGGCCGCATCTTGCAAGCGACGCACCTCTGCCAAAATGCGCAGGAAGCGATGGCCAAAGGGGGTCAGTACGTAGGACACCTCCAACGGGGGCTTGTCGCCCTGGACCACGCGATGCGCGATGCCGAAGCGGAGCATCTTGCGCAACCGCTCATTCATTACCTTATGCGACAGGCCCGGCACAGCCCGCAGCAGCGCGCCAGGCCGGTTGACGTCGTCAGCCAGCAGCCACAAGATGCGCACCGACCATTTGCAGCCGACGATGCTCTCGACCATGGCGGCCACCGGGATATCGCCGTGGGCCGTGTCGTTGTGTGATTCGAGGGCATGGGCAGTGTCCTGCGCCATTTAGTCACCACCTTACCGAAAAGTGCAGTCTTGAATTCGCGTGCAGAACGACCTATAATTTACCGCAGATCGACCGTTTGCGCCAATTGATCACACGAAACCCGAAGAGGAGCAATACAGAACCATGAGCAACCCGACGACCATTCCAGGCTACAGCTTCGGCGCCGTTGCGCCGTCCCCGGTGACACTCGAACAGTTTGAATTGATGAAAAAAAGCGTCCTGTTCGGCGATGAGGACATGCAGTATTTGCGCATGTCTCACGACGTCCTACAGGATCAGGTCGAGGCGATTCTCGACGTATGGTACGGCTTCGTCGGAGCCAATCCCCAGTTGCTGGAGACCTTCGTCAGCGTTCATGACGCTCAGCCGCTGGGCGACTACCTGGCGGCAGTGCGCCGCCGCTTCGTCCAGTGGATCCTGGACACGGCCCGCGCCGAGTATGGCCAGGACTGGCTGAACTACCAGCACGAGATCGGTCTGCGCCACCATCGCTCCAAGAAAAACCAGACCGACGGCGCGGCGGCCATGGACATCGTGCCCTTCCGCTACATTTTCCTGCTGGTTTTCCCGGTCACTTTCACTCTCAAGCCCTTCCTGGCCAGCAAGGGCCATTCGGCTGAGGACGCGGAGAGGATGTATCTGGCCTGGGTCAAGTCCTGCCTGCTGCAGATGACGTTGTGGAGCTACCCGTATATCAAAGACGAGGATTTCTAGTTTTGCCGGCGTAGCGCGGCATGTGCGGCCCAATGGCCGCACATGCCATGCACCCCGCCGCCGGGCGGTGTGGCCGAGGAACAGAGGAAGATGCGGGGATTGGGTGTGGTGTAGGGGGAGATGCGCACGGCCGGCCGGGTAAAGTGCTGGAACAGGTCTTGCACGCCGCTGTTGATGTCGCCTCCCACGTAGTTGGGGTTGTACTGCTCCATCTGCGCCGCGTTCATGGCGTGGCGGGCCAGGATGCGGTCGCGGAAGCCGGGGGCGAAACGCTCGATCTGGCTTTCAATGGCGGCGGTCATGTCCACGGTGGAGCCGTTGGGGACGTGGCAGTAGGCCCAGAGCACATGCTGGCCAGCCGGCGCGCGGCTGGGGTCGAACAGGCTGGGCTGCACCGCCAGCACGAAGGGCCGCTCGGCGTGCCGCCCCTGCCAGACGTCCTGCTCCGAGGCGGCGATCTCGGCCAGCGTGCCCCCTACATGCACCGTTCCCCCGCGGCTGACAGCCGGGTTGCGCCAGGGAACCGGTCCGTCCAGCGCGTAGTCCAGCTTGAAGACGCCAGGGCCGTAGCGGTAGCGGCCCAACGTGCGCTGGTAGCCGGCAGGCAGCGCGTCGCCGGCGATCTTGAGCAGGTCGCGCGGTATTATGTCGAATAAATACGCATCGGCCGCCGGCAGCTCGTCCAGCGAGCGCACCCACCAGCCGGTCCTGATCTCCCCGCCCAGCGAACGCAGATACGAAGCCAGCGCGTCGGCGATACTCTGCGAGCCGCCGGCCGGCATCGGCCAGCCGACGCCGTGGGCCAGCAAGCCCAGCATCAACCCATAGGCGGCCGTCAATGGCCGCTGCAGAGGCATGATGGAGTGGGCCGACAGCCCGGCGAACAGCCCCCGCGCCCGCTGGCCGCGGAACCAGGCTCGCGCGAGTGTGGCGGCCGGCAGGATCGCCCCAGCGCCGAAGCGGGCAAACGCAACCGGATGGCTGGGAACGCTGAGCGGCCCCAGCAAGTCGCCCAGGATCTCCTGCCAGCGCTCGGCCAGCGGCTCCATCAGCCGGCGATAGGCCGCGGCGTCCCGCCCCAAATACGCGGCCGCGGCGTCGAAGGAGCGGTCGAGCACCACCGCCTCCCCGTGCTCCAATGGGTGGACCAACGGCGCGGCGGGTTGGATCCAGCGCAGGCCGTGCTGCTCCAGCGGCAGGTCACGGAAAAAGGGGGACGCCATGCCCAGCGGATGCACGGCCGAGCAGATGTCGTGGCGAAAGCCGGGCAGGGTTAGCTCGGCCGTGCGCATCCCGCCGCCGACTGTATCCCGCCCCTCGATCACCAGCACCGACCGGCCCGCGCGGGCCAGGGTGATGGCCGCGGCGAGGCCGTTGGGGCCAGAGCCGATGATGACTGCCTCGTAGCTCAGTTTCGAAGACATGATGCGTTCAAGCTCACGGTCTTGGCTTTCGGTGTGCGTGATCAGATGAGAATGCTTGCCATGGTTTCTCAGTTCAAAGCCCAGTGTAGCACAAGAGCGTCCAAAAAGCGTTACGAGAGAGGCTGGGCCACCAAGTCGCGCAGATTCTTTAGGGCCAGTCCGTTTGACAGTCGCCCGCCTCGATGTTAGAATGGCGCCCTGATAGCGGGTCACCCCGTGCATACAACAACCGTTGCCCCCTCGTACCAGGGATCGACGACGGAGGATAAGCGGCTTGCTCTTGGCATGCCCTGTTTTAGGTTCCTCCGATCGCGGCCAACGCTGACGGAGGTATTTTTTTGAGCAGAACTTACCACATCCACACCTTCGGCTGCCAGATGAACGTGGCCGACAGCGGCCATGTGGCCGCGCAGTTGGAAGCGTTGGGCTACCAGCCGGTGCTGCAGCCCGATGCGGCCGACGTGATCGTCGTCAACACCTGCGTGGTGCGCCAGAGCGCCGAGGACAAGGCCGTCGGCAAGCTGGGCGCGCTCTTGCCTATCAAGCGGCGCAAGCCAGACGCGGTGATCGGCCTGATGGGCTGCATGGTGGGCGTCAAGCCCAGCGCGGCTCTGGCCAGCCGTTTCCCTTGGGTGGACGTCTTCATGCCGCCATCGGAGCCGGGGCCGCTGGTCGGCTACCTGATGGAGCGCGACCTGGCCAGCGCGTCGCGGGCTATCGACGAGGCCGAGGTGCTGGCCCGCTATGCGCTGCAAGACGACCTCGAGCCGCTGCCGCCAGCGCGCCAGTTGCCCGGCCGCACGCAGTCAGTGCTGCAATCGGTGCGCCACCTGACCCAGGCCAGCGGCGGGCAGTCGCCGGTGGCCGCGCACGTACCCATCGTCTATGGCTGCTCGCACGCCTGCACCTTCTGTATCATCCCGTTCCGGCGCGGCGTCGAGCGCAGCCGGCCGCTGGGCGAGATCGTGGCCGAGGTGAGGGACTTGGTGGCGCAGGGCGTGCGCGAGGTAACGCTGCTGGGCCAGATCGTCGATCGCTACGGCTACGACTTCCCCGGCCAGCGCCCCGACCTGGCTGACCTGCTGGCCGCGGTGCATGAGGTGGAGGGGCTGTGGCGTATCCGCTTTCTGACCTCGCATCCCAACTACATGAGCGACCGCATCCTGCACGCGATGCGCGACCTGCCCAAGGTCTGCGAGCACGTGGAGGTGCCGATCCAGGCCGGCGACGACCAGGTGCTGGAGGCGATGCGCCGCGGCTACACGGCCGACGACTACCGCCGGCTGGTGGGGCGCATTCGTGAGATCATGCCCACGGCCGCGCTGCATACCGACATCATCGTGGGCTTCCCCGGCGAAAGCGATGGACAGTTCCAACGCACGTTTGACGTGCTGGCCGAGCTGCGGCTGGACAAGGCGCACCTGGCGCGCTATTCGCCGCGGCCCGGCACGGTGAGCGCGCGCCGCATGGCCGACGACGTGCCGGACGAGGTCAAGGTGGCCCGCCACAAGGCGCTGGAGGACTTGCAGGCCCAGGTGCAAGCGGAGATCAGTGAACGCTTCGTCGGCGAGACGGTCGAGGTGTTGGTGGAGGACACCCACAAAGGCAAGTGGCGGGGCCGCACCCGCCAGAACAAGCTGGTCTTTTTCAGCGACCCGGAGGACTGGCGCGGCCGGCTGGCGGACGTATTCATCACCTGGGCCGGGCCCTATTCGATGCAAGGACGGCTGGCTAGCAAACGACCGGGGGCGTAACCCTTAACCCATAACCGGAGAGATCTACCTCAATCTCCGGGTTACGTGTTACGAGTTACAGCCTTGATCTGGCGTTGCAGAGACACGCCACGTTTCCCGTTTGCGATCAGTGGGAAGCAATAAAAGACAGGAGCGGGGGGCCTCCAGCATCAGCCACCCGCTCCTGCTGCGGAACTACCAGCTATCGATTGATAATCGAATGGCCGGTAATTTGCGATAACATGTCGGGGCATGGCGGGCCATGCCCCGACAGTGTTATGCACTAGGGGAAAGTATTACTGGATGCACAGCGTTTGGCCGGCCCGGATCATGTTGGGGTTGGCCAAGCCGTTGAGCTGCGTCAGCGCGCTGACGGTGGTGCCATTGGCGGCGGCGATTGCCGACAGGCTATCGCCTGGCCGCACCGTGTAGGGCACAGCGCAGGTGGCCGAGCTGCCGCCGCCGGAAATACCGGAGCCGGGCAGCGGCGGGTCCTGGACGTTGGTGAAGTTCACCACGGCGCCCTTATAGTCCACCGGCACCGGGTAGGGGAACTTCACATCGACGCACACCGGGCTCACCGGGATCCAGTGGTTGCGCTTCTCCTCGCAGACCGTGATGGTCGCACCAGGGATCGCCATGCCAGCGGCCTGTAGGGTCGCTTCGTCGAAGCTGTACTGGCCCAGCGCGTTGGTCGTGGTGGTGACGTACACAGCCGGATCGGTGCCCTTCAGCGTGGCGGTGATGGCCCAACCGGACAGGCCGACGGTCTTGCCCTGGTATGGGGGCACCCAGGCCCGGAAGAATTTGGTGCCGCTGATCTGCAGCTTGCCAACCACTTCCAGGTTCTCGAACAGCACACGGGCATTCTCACAGTCGCGGATGATCACCTGCTGCGGGTTGGGGCTGACGGCCTCCCAGCCGGGCTGGACGGTTTCCTTGACGCTGTAGACGCCAGGCTTCAGGTTCTGGAAGACTGCCTTGCCTGTGCCATCGGTGGCCAGGGTCACGGGGGCCATGGCGCCGTCAGGGCGGCTCAGGGTGATGTGCCAGCCAGCCAGCGGTCCCAGCCATTCCTGGCCGCCGTTAGCATTGGTGCCCAGGCCGTTCTTCTCCACCGTGATGGTGGCGTAGCAGACCGGCTCCAGGTTCTTGAAGACCACCGGGTCGCCAGCGCCGGGCGGTGCATACTGGTCCAGCGTGATGGAGACCGAGGCCGGCGTGACTGGGGTCCAGCCGCTCTTGATGGTCTCGGCAATCACCCACTTGCCAGGGGTCAGTTGCAGCACCACAAGGCCGCCAGCGTCGGTCTTGCCGCTTGCCTTCACGGCCCAAGGGTCGCCTTGGGGGGTCGCCGTCATGGTCCAGCCTGCGCCACGCTGCACGGCGCCGCTGCGCAGCTCTTCCCACTTCAGCACCGTCACATCGAACCAGCGGCGGATCTTGAACAACACGTCGTAGCACTTGGTGCCCTGCTCAGCCAGCTTGGCATAGCCGGTCTCGGCCATGCCGTTGCGAGGAGCCGCAGGCACGATGCCGTCCCAGTCAGTGGGCAGCTGCATCTTGAAGTTGTAGTACAGGCCGGCAGGCAGATCCTTGAACGTGTAGCTGCCATTGGCGGCCACCGTGGTCGTCACCGACACAGTGGGGTCCATATCCGGCGACTCAGCGCCCACGGCCTCGATGGTCAAGGCGGGGGTCCACTTGGTGCCATCGACCGGCTGCTCCCGGTGATTGATGACATAGCCACTTACACACACGGTGGGACCTTTAGCGCCGTTGGTCGGCTCGTCGCCGCCAGCGAAGGAAACGCCGGCCATTGCCATGAACATCGCCAGGACGGCCACCAGGGCCACCACCAGCATGAACTTTCCAGACTTGTTAGACATCGTAATTCCTCCTAAGGATTGATGCTCCCGTTGATTTAACGGGTATTGTGAACGATACGAGCTTAGTCACTCTACAGCTTGGTTGGTTGCGATGCAACCAGATCGTCGACTTCGGGCAGCCAACCCTATCGATTAGCCTCTAGCTACCTCCACGTCGGCCCGGGAGCCGTAGCCCCGGCTGGGAGCGGTCCCAGCCTGAGCTACAACTCCAACCTGGCCAGAGTTTCGCCGGCTTGCCAGCCAGCTCTCAGGACAACCGGATCCGCTGTCCAACATAGATGAAATTCGGATCCGAGAGATTGTTGATCTGCATCAGCGCCGCCACGGTCGTGCCGTGCTGGGCTGCGATGGCACTCAGGGTGTCGCCGCGCTGTACGCGGTAGAGATTGCCAGCCGCAGGGTCCGGGGCGGCGGCGCTGGCGGTAGGCTTCTCCACCACAGGCGCTACAACCACCGGCTCGACCACTGGTGCGGCATAGGTGTCGCTGGCTGTAGCTGCGTCGTAGGGCATAGCCACAGGCGAGCCGGGAATACACAGCTTCTGGCCGGCGTAGATCAAGTTAGGATTGGCCAGGTTGTTGGCGGCCATCAGGGCCGAAACCGTCGTGCCAAACTGGGAGGCAATGCCCGACAGAGTGTCGCCGCGCTGCACTGTGACCATGACGCTGCACGTGCCCGGCTTGCCCACAGGGGGGTAGACGACCGGCGGCTTGACCACGGGCGGATAGACGACTGGCGGCTTGACCACGGGCGGGTAGACCACCGGCGGCTGAACCGTCGCGGAGCCACAAGCCCGCAGCACAACGTTGTCGATGTTCACATCCAGCTCTCGCTCCAGGGTCGCCCACTTCTTCAGGCCCCAGATGGCAATCGTGGTGTGGCCGCCGGCCGGCGCCGTGAAGCGGGTGCTGTAGCTCTGCATCGCGTGCTGGCCTGGATCGGTGCGCGGCAGGATTGGCAGCGGCGCTGACTGGCGGTAGAGCATCTGCGCCGGATCGGTTGTGCCGCTCGTCGAGTATCCCCACTCCACCATGGTGCGGTAGGGGTCCTCATCCGCAGCCACCGGCGCCTCGCGCATGGCCGCATCGAAGGAAATCTCGTACGTCACGCCTGGCTGCAGCCAGAGGCGCTGCATGATGCCAATGATGCGATCGGGGTCAGTGGCAGGCAGGCCCTTGGAGTTGATCTCCAGCAGTTGGCTGTGAGCGCCTTGCGAAACCACCGGCGGCCACATGTCGTCGTAGAAGCCGTAGTTGGCCCGGCCGCCGTTGGTGAAGCCGCTCCAATAGAAGCCTACGCCGTTGGCGGCGAAGCCGTTCTCGAAGCCGCCGTTCATCACCAGATTGGGACCAGAGCAGACCTGCACCGGCGGCGCGACCGCGATCGGCGGCACGATTGCCACTGGCGGGACAACTGCCACCGGCGGCACGATTGCAACCGGCGGGACAACTGCGACTGGCGGGACAACTGCCACCGGCGGGACGACCGGCAGCGGAACAGCAACCTGGTAAGGCTGGCCGTAGAGGCTGATGGCGTCCAGGTTGAAGTTGGTCTCTTCATACCAGGTGCCCCAACGGCGCTGCGTGCGGACGAAAACTGTCAGGTTGGCGCCGCTGGGTGTCACCTTGGTGCTGTAGCTGCTGAAGGAACCGGGATCGGTGCGGGTGTAATAGGTGTCCCAGGGCAGCTCGCGCCAATCGGTCACGGTCTGCCAGTTGGAACCGCCGCTATAATCGAAGCCCACGTAGACCCGATAGCGCCAGGGGTCGCCGCCATGATCGTCGGCCCGGATGATGCCCTTGAGCGCCAACTCGTAGGTAGCGCCGGGTACCACATGTACAGTCTGGAAAATGCCAGCGTTGCGATCGTTGTCGCCGCCCTTTTCCAAGGTATTGATCTCGATCAACTGCGAGTGCTGGCCAGAGTACACAACACGGCTCCACATATCATCGTAGAAGCCGTAGACCGCCGTGCCTCCATTGGTGAAGCAGCCCCAGCCTGCACCGACCATCCCGCCGCAGCTCGGATTATAATTGAAGCCATTCTCGAAGCCGCCGTTGTACAATACATCGCCGGCCGACGCCATGGGTGCAGCGCCAGCAGGGATGACACTGGCTACCATCACCAGCATCAGAGCGACTATCAGAATGCGAAGTCTCTTGGTTTGCATCATTGCTAGCTAATCCTTCCTGAGCCCGGGGCTCACGGATGCGCACTTCCACTCAATGCGTGCTGGTGTCCTCGTGTGGCACCAGCACGCAAATTGTAGCATGCGCACAGGAGGCGATGCAAGGGTTTCTTAAGGCCCCGTGCCTTAAAAGGAGCTTATTTTTCGCATAACTTAACCCGACCGCTTAATGGTCTCGCCGCTTAACCGTTCTATACGAAAGATTTAAGGTTCCAAAACGACCAAACGGGCGTCTTTCACCCCCTCAGACATGCAATTCCACAGAGAAAACCTCGCCACCGCGTGGATCGTAATCATCGCGGAGTGAGCACCCCCAGGTGCGGCGCGTGCGCGTAAAGCCCGCACGTGGGCGTGCTCGACTCCCCCACAAACAACCTCGCCGCCGCGGGGTGAGCACCCCCAGGTGCGGCGCGTGCGCGCAAAGCCCGCACGTCGGCGTGCTCGACTCCCCCACAAACAACCTCGCCGCCACGGGGTGAGCACCCCCAGGTGCGGCGCGTGCGCGCAAAGGCCGCACGTGGGCGTGCTCGACTCCCCAAGAACAACCTCGCCACCGTGAACCTCGCCACCGTGGAGTGAGCACCCCCAGGTGCGGCGCGTGCGCGCAAAGCCCGCACGTGGGCGTGCTGGACTCCGCGTCAATTAGGAATAGGCGGGCTGTGCAAGCGTGGTGATTTGCGCTACAACAGAGGCGCTGCCAGCATCGGCCCCGTCACCGATGCCAGGTCGTGCTCGGCCATGAACTGCTCCATCGCCTGCAAGGACCGCTGGGCATAGGCCAGGTAGCGATCGCCCTTGTTGCGCACATAGCTCTCCAGCTCGGGCATCAGGCCGAAATTGGACTTCATCGGTTGGAAGTAACGCGCGTCCGCCTGGGTAATGTAGGCGAACAACGCGCCCATCATGGTGACGCTGGGCAGGGTCAGCGGCGCCATCCCCTGCGCCAGCCGCGCTGCGTTGAAGCCGGCCCACAGTCCCCCAGCGGCCGAACCTACATAACCTTCCGTGCCGGTAATCTGGCCGGCAAAAAACAGATCGTCGCGGCTGCGAGCTTGCAGCGTTGCGTGCAACAACAGCGGCGAGTTGATGAAGGTATTGCGGTGCATCTGGCCCAAACGCACGAACTCCGCCTGCTCCAGACCGGGGATTGTCTGTAGGATACGCCGCTGCTCCGGCCACTTGATGTTGGTCTGGAAACCGACGATGTTGAAGAGCGTGCCGGCCTGGTCGTCCTGGCGCAGTTGCACCACAGCATAAGGACGTCGGCCGGTGCGCGGATCGCGCAGCCCAACCGGCCGCATCGGCCCGAATGCCAGCGCCTCCACGCTCCGGCCAGCCAGCACCTCGATGGGCAAGCAGCCCTCGAAGAAACGCTCGGCCTCCGGGTCTGTCTCGAAAGAACGTAACTCGATGCGGTCAGCGGTCCGTACCGCCTCGACAAACGCTTCGTACTGCGCACGATCGAGCGGACAGTTGATATAGTCGCCCTCGGATTGGCCGCTGTCGCGGTCGTAGCGGCTTTGACGCCAGGCTGGCGGCATGGCGATGCTCTCCAGAGTAACGATGGGCGCCAACGCATCGTAGAAATAAAGCTGCGACTGGCCGGCAAACTGACCGATCTGCCCGGCCAGACGGCTGGCGGTCAAGGGGCCTGTGGCCAGGATCGTCAGGCCGGCCGGTATCTCCTCCACCTCCGCGCGCAGCACTTCGATGCGCGGGTGAGCCATCACGGCTGCCGTGACGGCCTGCGAAAAGCCCTCGCGATCGACCGCCAGCGCTCCGCCGGCCGGCAGGGCATGGGCGTCGGCGCAAGCGATTACCAGCGATCCCAACCGGCGCATCTCTTCCTTGAGCAGGCCGAGCGCTCTGTCCAGCCGAGTCGATCCCAGGCTGTTGCTGCACACAAGCTCAGCGAATTGGTCAGTGACATGGGCTGGAGTCTGGCGCAGCGGACGCATTTCGACAAGCCGCACGTCCAGGCCGCGCTGCGCTAGTTGCCAGGCCGCCTCGCATCCAGCCAAACCAGCGCCCACAATCGTTACATCGCTCATTATTGTCACCTCAAAGACAGGGTTTTGACGCTAAATCGTTATACGAACGGCCTGGCAGTCTTAAAAATACTCTGCGGTTCTTCAATCCATAGCGCAAGGTCGTGCTTGATCGGCCAAGCGGTTGTGCTGGCGGGAGGCGTCAACAACAAGCGAGCAGCGCTGGGCGCTGCTCGCTGCACCTGCATCTGTTGCGTCAAAGCGCCTCAGGTTTGGATACGGACGATACGCTCACGAAAAGCGTAGTCGGTCAAGACCTCGATCAGCGCGCGCGGAAAGCTGCGGCCAGCCATCTCGCCTACGGCGCTGCCCTGACTGGCGCCAACCTCCAGCAGGACGACGCCGCCCGGCTTGAGGTAGCGGGGCGCCTGCTCCAGCAAGCTGCGGATGAAGTCCAACCCATCCGCGCCACCCAGCAGCGCCTGCGTTGGTTCGTAGTTGACGATGCCCGGCGCCAGATCGAGCCATTCATGGGCGGCCACGTATGGCAGATTAGCGGCAATGACATCGACTGGTTCGGGCAGCGGCGCCAGCAGATCGCCCGACAGAAACTGGATGCGGCTTTCCAGCCCATGCCGCCGTGCGTTGGATCGAGCTACCTCCAGCGCATCCTGTGAGATGTCCACAGCGTAGATGAAGGCCGTCGCACTGTTGGCGGCCACGGCCACGCTGACCGCTCCGCTGCCGGTGCCGATGTCGGCCACGAGGAAGCGAACGCCGGGTTTGCTGCCGTTGTGACTGTTGGAGCGCGGCCCGTCGAACTGCAAGGCGACATCCAGCACCATATCCACCAGCAACTCGGTCTCGGGGCGAGGGATCAAGACACGCCGATCGACCATGAAATCCAGCCCATAGAAGGCCTTCTCGCCCACCAGATAAGCCACAGGCTCGTGCTGGCAGCGCCGCACCACCAGCCGCTCCAGGCGTTGGCGCTCGTCCTCGGTCAACAGGCGATCGGGATGGGCGTAGAGCTGGGCGCGGGTGCTGCCCAGCACGTAGCCCAGCAAAACCTCGCTATCCAGCTTAGGCGAGTCGACGCCATTGCTGGTCAGCCGCTGTGTCGCTGCCACCAACGCCAGGCCAGCGGTGGTGTTGTCGGCCAGATGCCACTGGAAGGCCTGAAGCGGCGGGCCGCCAGCCGCCTGGCGGCGAGGCCGATCCTTGGCTCCCTTCACATCGAGCCACTCATTGCTTTTCACGGGTTGGCTTCGCTCCTTTGCGAATTCGTGCGTCATTGCTCGCTTTGGTACCTCTTGGCTTTGGTCATCATCATACTTCCCCCAAACGAGCCATCTTCTCAGCTTGTTCCGCAGTCGTCAAGGCATCGATCAACTCGTCCAGGTCGCCTTCCAGGATGCTGTCCAGGCGATGGAGAGTGAGGCCCACGCGGTGATCGGTGACGCGGTTCTGCGGAAAGTTGTAGGTGCGTACCTTCTCGCTGCGCTCACCGGAACCGACCTGGCTGCGCCGCGCTTCGGTCTGTTCGTCAAGCTGGCGCTCCATCTCCAAGGCGTACAGACGCGCCCGCAAGATCTGCATCGCGCGCGCACGATTCTGAAGCTGCGACTTCTCGTCCTGGCAGGAGATCACCAGCCCCGTCGGCAGGTGAGTCAGCCGCACTGCCGAATCGGTGGTATTGACGCTCTGGCCGCCCGGCCCGCCAGCGCGGAAGACGTCGATGCGGATCTCGTTGGGGTTGATTTCCACCTCGACCTCGCTCATCTCCGGCAGCACGGCAACGGTCGCGGTGGACGTGTGAATTCTGCCCTGCGACTCGGTCACCGGCACGCGCTGCACGCGGTGGACGCCGCTCTCATGCTTGAGGCGCGAGTACGCCCGCTGGCCGCGCACCGAGAAGATCACTTCCTTGAAGCCGCCGACGCCGGTCTCGCTTTGGCTGAGCAGCTCGACCTTGTAGCGCTGCGCCTCGGCCCAGCGCGCATACATGCGATACAGATCGGCCGCAAACAAGCCCGCCTCGTCGCCGCCCGTGCCAGCCCGGATCTCGACGATCACGTTCTTGTCGTCGGCCGGGTCGGAGGGCAGCAACATGACCTGCAAGGTCTGCTGCAAGGTCTCGACCCTCTCGCTCAGCCGCTCGATCTCCTCGCGCGCCATCTCGGCCAGCTCGTGGTCCTGGCCTTCCTCGGCCAACAAGGCGCGTGCTTCTAGTATCTCTCGCTCAGCGGCCCTGAAGCTGCGGTAGGTTTCCACCAACGGCTCCAGATCGGAGCGCTCCTTGGCCAGCCTGGCCATCTGTTCGTAGTCGGTGGCAGCCGTCGGGTCGGCCATCAAGGCGCCGATTTCTTCGAAACGTTTTTCTACGTTGATCAGGCTTTCAAACATATTTTGCCATTCGGTTGGTTTATTGTGGGACTCATGCGCCCCGGCGAAAAAGCCAGCGGCTGCCTTCGCAGGCATCCGCTCGAACCAGATTGTACCACAACCTGACAGGAGGGAGTAAACCTTCTGCGCTGCAATTGCCCTACGGCTGGGCCGCCGGCGCCGGCGCGGCCTGAAAACGCTGCAAGAGGTGGGCCATCTGGGCGCGCGCCATGACGGTTAGCTCCGAGTTGCCAGCCGCCTCGGCCAACTCTGCTGCCCGCTCAAAAGCGCTCATCGCCTCCTGGTAGCGGCCATCAGCATCCAGCGCGCCGCCTAACACCAACTGCGCGCGGGCCGATGTCGGATCAAGAGCGATGGCCGTGTTGAGATCGTCGATGGCCCTGCCAGCCTGCTGAGCGCGCAGATAGGATTGGCCGCGCTCGGTAAAGAACTGCGCTTCATCGCCCTGGAGCAGGTCGCGGGCCTGCTGCCACGACTGCTCTGCTACAGCCGGATCGCCCAGCACATCGGCCACGACGCCATGCAGGATCAACAAGCTGGGGTTAGCAGGATCGACTGCGATGGCTTCGTTCAGCGCCTGATAGCCCGCTGTCAGATCGTTATTCGCCAGCGCAGTCTCGGCGCGCAACCGCAAACGATACGACTCACGCACGACCGGATCCACCGGAAAGAGGCGCGGCAGGGCGAAGACGGCCAGTGCAACCACAGCCAGCACCACCAAAGCCACGCCGCCGATTCGCCGCAGCTTGCGCTGCCGCTGCTCAGCCACCTTTTGGTCGATCCACCACCACCAACGGGCTGGATCGGGCTGGGCGGCCTGGCGTGCGGCGGTCAGACGAGCGCTGCCCCGCCAAGCTCGCAGCACGCGCGGGCCGCGTGCTTCCAGGCGCTCTTGCAGGCTCTGCCAGCGCGCCTCTTCAGCCCTGATGTCGCCCCCTGTCGCCTGCAAACCCGGCAGCAGATCTGTGATCTGATCCAGCCGGCTGTACAACTCGGCCGCGCTGGCTGGATCAGACAGGTTGATCAGACGCTCTTCGCTCTGCGACAGAAGCTGGCGCAGGTCATCGGTTGGGGTGACCCGCCCGGTACTGGGCGCAACGGCCATCGGCGACTCCTTCGCGTTACTCAGGGTTCCCTACGACTGCCAGCACGGGATCGAGATAGATCTCGCCGAACAGCTCGCTCTGGTGCGCGTGCAATCGGCCGCGCTTGATCATCTCCAGCACTGCCCACAGGCTGACGACGATATCGATCCGGCCGCCGTTCTTGCCCACGACGCGCTGAAACGATATCTGCCGGCCCTCGCGCAGCAACTGCTCGATCCATTCGATTTTCTCGCGCACGGTGACTTTGCGAGCGGCGACCAGCAAGCCAACCGGCTGCAGCTCCTCTTCGCGCTCCAGCAAGCGCTGCAAGGCCGCCAGCAGGTCGTCCAGGCTGATGGCCTCCCAGTCGATGCGGGTTGCCATGGGCGGCGGCGGAGCCACCCGCACATAGCCGCGGCGGCCTTGGTCCTCCAGTTGGCGCAGGAACCCGGCCGCCTGCTTGAACTTCTTGTACTCCCGCAGACGCCGGGCCAGCACCTCAGCTGGGTCGTCCTCTTCCTCCTCCTCGACGGCTGGCGGTTTGGGCAAGAGCAAGCGCGATTTGATCAGCAGCAGCTTGGCAGCCACCACCAGGAAATCGGCGATGACATCAGCCTGCACCTGGCTGATGGACTGCAAGTGCTCGATGAACTGGTCAGCCACCAGCGCCAACGAGATGGCCGTGATGTCCAGCTCGTTCTTTTGGATCAGGTGTAGCAGGAGGTCCAGCGGCCCCTCAAACAGGGGTAGGCGCACCAGATAAGCGTCCGTCTGGGGGATGGCGTCGCCCAGGATCGGTGGGGAAGGCAATATCAACTCAGTCATTCGGCAATCTACAACGCCAGGAAACGCTGACCACTGGCTGCCATCAGGTCCAGAATGCGCTTGGTGTCAGCAAAGTCGACGCCAGCAATGCGCTCGACTTTGCTGCCGCTGGCGCGCAGCGCTTGCTCGGCCTGGTACGGGACACCGGCCACGCCGCCGACGATGGTCACATTCTGGGCCCGTTTGGCGTCGTCCAGCGAGAAACCGACTGTGGGCCGGAAGCGGCCAACATACTGCTCAGCCGCCTGCCAGTCCTGCTGGGCCCAGGAGTCAGCCGTCTGCCAGAAGAGCATGTAGTGGCCAATCGGTTTGACGCCGCCCGGCTGGGCAGCGCTTTGCACGGCGCGCACGCTGTCCAGCAGCATGTTCTTCCAAACCATGCGCTTGAGCCAGGTCTCACCTGGGCAACTGGTGTCGTTGCTGGGGAACTCCTTGTGGCCGAGTATGTTCGGCTCGGGAATAGCCAGCTCTTGCAGCAGCCAGGCCGTCAACTGCGCGGCAGCGTCGATCTGAACCTGAGGCGGCGGCGCGTAGGTGAAGTCGCCTGACACGCAGATGCCCACACTATAGTCGTTGTTGTGATTGACGTGAAACGACACGGTCTCCAGACGTTGCGTCTGGTAGATTGCGCCATCGGGCTTGACGTAGTAATGATAGCCGATGCCAGGCCAGCCCTGGCTTTCGACGTGATACTGGGCCACGTGTTCCACCGGCACGGCGCCGGATACTGCACTGTGATGGATGCAGAGGTGCGTGATGGCCTGGAGCTTACGCGTCTTATAGGTCTTGGTAGGGTGCTTCTGGAGTTGATCGACCACGTCATGTATGGGCGGCTTGGGCACGCCGCCCGGCAAGGCGCCGCCGCCCTGCTGAAGCTGCGCCTGGAGGCGGGTGATCTGGGCTTGCTGCGCCGCGAGGGCTGTGGCTTGCTGACTGACCTGGCGCTCCAGCTCCGTGACGCGCTGGTTGCGCGCCTCCAGCTCGCGCTCCATGCGGGCCAGGTTGAGCTGCGCCTCGGCCAACTCATCCTCCCATTGTTGGAGTTGGCCCTGCACGCCGGCCGCCGCCGCGGATGCGATGGGATCAGACTCAACGGGTGCGCTGCGAGCCGCGCCCGCAATCTGGGCGCGCAACTGATCCACCTCAGCGGTCAAGCGTGTGCTCTCAGCTTTGAGACGTTCCGCCTCGGCGCGCCGCTCGACCAATTCGCGCTGTTGCACCAGCAGATCCTGTCCCACCAGCCGCAGACGGATCTGTCCGCCGACCTCCTCAAGAGCGACCCGCTGGAAGTATTGAGTTGGCAGCCCAGTCGCAGGATCGATAAACTGCTCGGTCAGCGGATAACCCGTTACGTCCAGCCCATAGCGCCGGTACCAATCCGCAAAGGGCCCGCGCACCCATTTCTGGGTTACCGACTCAAACAGCGCGTTGGTTGGGGGAGTTTCGTTGTCTGCCACAGTAATGGTCGCTCCTTTTGGCTGTTACGTCTCCGCTGTTGGCGGGCCTGGTAAGCAACGGTTGGCGCAGTGTGCAGGAGAGGGCGCCTCAGGGCGGCAACCTGCCTCCGATACCACAGTCCACGCCTGGCTGGCGTCGGCGACATTATACACCCACTCTGCGTATTCGTCCATCATCACTCGGCCACCTTCGACGTAGCGCCAAAGTGCAACTTGCAGATTTGACCGATCTGTGTTACTATCTCGCCATAAAGCCCTGCTGTGTGCGTGATGTCTTTTCTACGTTTTGAGCCAACACTAGTCCGAAGGGTTGTGATAGTTTGCCGGGCAACACGATAGCCCCTGGCCCCGCCAGGACTGGCAAGGTGAAACCCGACAATGAGCAACCCACCTGCGTAAGCAGGTTCAAAACCCGATGACACACGGCACGGCGGGGAACCTTGATCGTCGAGGCCATCGGTATTCCAGCCGATGGCCTTTGTTTGAAGGAAAGGACGGCATCGCTTCATGCTGCGGGAACGGGTAGCCGGCGATATTTATGTCTTTCGCAGTGATATGTATCTCCAGGTGACGGCTGGGGTGATCGTCACCGACGAGGGGGCGGTGGTAGTGGACACGCTGCCATTTCCCCAGGAGACGGTCAAGTTGCGCGAATTTGCCCTGCGCCGCTGTCCTCAGGGCATCCGTTTCGTGATTACTACCCACGCGCACGCCGATCACACCCACGGCAGTTATCTATTCACCGGGGCTCAGATCATCAGCCACCGCCGCACGCGCGAGTTCCTGGTCAAATACGGCGAGCAGAGTCTGCTCCAGGCCAAGAACCAAACTCCGGAGCTGTCAGCGGTGCAGTTGCGGCTGCCGGAGATCACGTTCGACAATATGCTGATTCTGCGGCTGGGCGGCAAAACGATCACCCTGCGCCATTCGCCTGGCCACAGCACCGACGTGATCACGGTGCGGGTGAAAGAAGACAAAGTCCTCTTCGCCAGCGACACCATCCTGCCTGTGCCTTACCTGGACTTTCCTGGCGGCGGCAACATCGATGACCTGCGCCGCTCGCTGCGCAGCATAGAGATCGCCGGCTTGGAGAACGTCGTGCAGGGCCACGGCGAGGTGCTGCTGCGCGGTGAAATCCGCAACACCATATCCTCCAGCCTCAAATATCTGGACTGCATCGAACAGTTGGTGGAGCAGCATGTCGCCAGCGGCGCTCCGGTAGAGACGCTGCTCAAGACCAGCATCGAACAGTGCGGACGCTCGCGCATTCCGCTCAACGGCATGGTCCAACGCCTGCACCAGGCTAACCTGTTCTACCTTTACCAGATCAAGACCGGCCGTCCCTTCGCTCGCACGCAATAGATTCGTAACTTGCATTCCTTGACCCCTCGCGCCTCTCATGTTATACTATGCACAATTGAATAGCACGTAGAACCTTCGGGGCAGGGTGAGGCAGGCAGGATCGCCACTTGGCGCGCCAGCCAGCCAATTCCCGATCGACGGTGGAGGCAGCCTCGCTGGCTGCCTGAGCCCGTGACCCGCTGCGGCGGTGGATCTGGTGCGGACCGCGATGGGCGGCCCAAGGCCAGAGCCGACGGTATAGTCCGGATGAAAGAAGGTCGAGGTGCTGCGCTGTGCTGTGCGTCAACGCGTGCAGCGCGGCGCATTGTCTGTCAGCAGCCTCAGGTCTCTTGTCTTCTGCACACCCCGCGGTTCGGCCAACGAACATCCGCGGGGTGTTGTTGTTCTGGCCGGCCGCGACTGGACAGAAGCATAGACAGAGCGTTGCTGAGTACGCATGCACCCTTTGTGTCTGTCCAGAAACAACAGGGCGGGCTGGCTCGGTCAGGAACGCGGCCAGCTCAGCACCTTGTTTCTGGACAGTTACTTACCCCGACCTGGTTGACAGCAGACCACGTCGGGGTTTTTCGTGACAGGTAGGTCGCTATGTGGGTTGCAAACCGGATGACCAAAGAGGCTACGAACACCCAACCATCAACCGCCAAATCCTGGCGCAGGCATCTCAAGGGCGAGTGGCTGCTGGCGCCGCTGGTGTTGGCAGCCGCGATCCTGCTGTGGGATGCGCTGGTGCGCTGGCAGCAGTACCCCGCCTTCATCTTGCCGGCGCCGGCTGTTGTGGCGCGCAAGTTCCTACAGGTCGCCGCCAACGGCTCCCTGTGGTATCACACCCAACTGACCCTGCTGGAGATCTTCGCTGGCATGTGGCTGGGTCTGGGCTCGGCCCTGGTGCTAGGCTACCTGCTGGCCAAGTCGAGAAGACTGGAGCGGCTGCTGTCGCCCTATCTGGTGGCCTCCCAGGCCATCCCCATCATTGCCCTGGCCCCCCTGCTGGTCATCTGGATCCAGTCGCCCGGCCTCAGCAAGGTGCTGATCGTGGCCCTGACCATCTTCTTTGCCGCCTTGATTAACACCATCGTCGGCATTCGCTCGGTCGAACCGGACCTGCTGGCGCTGATGCAATCACTGCAAGCCAGCCGCTGGCAAATCCTCTTTAAGTTGGAAATTCCCGCCGCCATGCCAGTGCTGCTAGGCGGGTTGAAGATCGGCGTCACCCTGGCCGTGATCGGCGCCGTGGTGGCCGAGTTCGTCGGCGCCGACCGCGGCTTGGGCTACCTGATCAACCTGGCGCGCGGTATCCTGGACACGCCGCTGCTCTTCGTGGCCCTGATCACGCTGGTGGCCATTGCCGTTCTACTCTACAGCGCTGTCAGCCTGCTGGAGCACAAAGTACTGGCCTGGCGGCGGATTCAATGACAGTATGCCAGTAGACAAGTCATTTCTGCGAAAGAAATGACTTGTCTGGGATCATGCCAGCAGACAAGTCATTTCTACGGAAGAAATGACTTGTCTGGCGCCTTTCCTCGACACCTAAGGAGCTATTATGTCAAAACCCCTCTTGAACACCAGCTTCGTGCTGGCCACAATCATCCTGCTGATCGGCTGCGTTGCACCAGCCGGCCCCGTGGTGGTCACGCCCAACCCCAACCAAACTGCGCAGCCAACCCCGCTAACGCCGGTCACGTTGGGCCTGGGCTACATTCCCAGCGTGCAGTTTGCGCCTTTCTACGTGGCCCGCGACAAGGGCTTCTTCGCCGAGCAGGGGCTGGACGTACAATTCCAGCATGGCATCGAAACCGACTTCTTCAAGCTGGTGGGGGTCAACCAGATGCAGTTTGCCGTCGGCAGCGGCGAGCAGGTGATCCTGGGCCGTTCACAGGGGCTGCCGCTGACCTACGTGCTGGCCTGGTACAACCAGTTTCCGGTGGTGGTGATGTCGCTGGCTGAACGGGGCCTGGACAGCCCGCAGGCGCTGGAGGGACAGCGCATCGGCATCCCTGGCATGTTCGGCGCCAGCCTGGTGGCCTGGAAGGCGTTGGTCTATGCCGCCGGCGTGGACGAGAGCCAGGTCAAGCTGGAGAGCATCGGCTTCACCCAGGCGGCTGCGGTCAGCGAAGGCCGGGTCGATGCCGCGCTGGACTACGTGGTCAACGGCCCGGTGCAACTGCGCCTGGCCGGCCGGGACGTGAACGTCATCAGCGTCTCCGACTACATCGACCTGCCCTCCAATGGCCTGATCACCAACGAACAGACCATCGCCGAGAATCCAGAGCTGGTGCAGCGGGTGATCAACGCCACGATGGCGGGCATCCACTACACCCTGGCCAACCCCGATGAGGCCTTTGCCATCAGCCTGCGCGCAGTGCCGGAGGCGGGCGGCGACAACGAGGCTGCCAACCGGGCCATTTTCGACGCGTCGCTGGCGTTGTGGCAGGTTGACGACGCAGCGCTGGGGCGTTCCGATCCCGCTGCCTGGCAGGGAGCGTCCGAATTCATGCGCCTCATGGGTCTGATCGACAGCGACGTGCCCAGCGCAGGCATCTTCACCAATCAGTTTGTCGACGCGGCCCCTGCGCCGTAGCGCCATGCTAGCCGCCCTTTCCTTGAACCCCCGGCAGCCCGGCAACCCCCAAGCGGTGAGCGCAGTTACACCCGCGTTGCTGGTCGCCGAGCAAGTCGAACGCCAGTACGACGCGGCCCATAACGCCGAAGCTGCGCCAACCCGCGCGCTGGCCAGCACGTCGCTGCAGGTCGACGCGGGCGAGTTTGTCTGCATCGTCGGGCCTTCGGGCTGCGGCAAGACGACGCTGCTGCGCATTCTGGGCGGCCTGCTACAGCCCACGCGCGGCCAGGTGATTCTGAAAGGCGAAGTGCTGGCTGGCCCGCGGCCAGAGATCGGCTACGTCTTTCAACACGCCAACCTGATGCCCTGGCGCACCGTGCTGCGCAACGTGGCCTTGCCGCTGGAGTTGCAGGGCCGGCCGGCTGCGGAGATCGACGAGCGGGCGCGCGCCGTGCTGGCCTTGGTGGGGCTGCAAGGCTTCGAGCACTCCTACCCGCGCCAACTCTCCGGCGGCATGGCCCAGCGCGCGGCCCTGGCGCGCACCCTGGTGCACGAGCCGGAGCTGCTGCTGTTGGACGAGCCCTTCGGCGCGCTGGACGCCATCACGCGCGAGCGCATGAACCTGGAGTTGCTGGGCATTCGCCAGGCCTACGACTACACGGCCATCATGGTGACGCACAACATCCACGAGGCGGTCTTTCTGGCCGACCGGGTGTTGGTGATGAGCCACCGGCCGGGCCGCATCGTGGCGCAGGTGCCCGTCCCTCTGCCCTACCCCCGCACGTTGGATCTGATGGGCGCCCCCGAGTTTGCCAGCCTGACACGCGAGGTGCGGCGAGCGATCGATCGGCAGCACTGAATCTTGCTCCGTCACGCAGGCATGAGCACGACACGTTCACGAGCCAACTCAGCCGCGTAGCCCATAGCAGCCCAGACAGACTCGCGAGTCAGCGAAGGATAGCTGCGCAGGATTTCGTCAACGGAAACACCCGCAGCCAAGTTGTCCAACACCACGGAGACCAACACTCGCGTGCCGGTAATACACGCCTTGCCGTGACAGATCTCCGGGTCCACAGTCACATAGTTCCACCAGTTCATTGCATTCTCTCTTTCAACTTCACAACCATCGCAGCGCTCGTCAACCACGGTCATTATACGCCGGTCTCCTGTCTGGCCCAAATGGTCTCACTCCACTTGCTGTGGTATAATTGCGCCGATTATCCGATCCAACATGAACGCCTGATGACCCAGCGACTGTACTACGACACGCCCTACCTCCGCACCTTCGACGCCCAGGTGACCGGCGCCCGCCAGATCGACGGCCGGCCAGCCGTGGCGCTGGACCGCACGGCCTTCTATCCCACCGGCGGCGGCCAGCCCCATGACACAGGGATGGTGGATGGCGTGGCCGTGCTGGACGTGCGCAGCGACGGCGACGCGATCTGGCACCTGCTGGCCGCGCCCCTGCCCGTTGGCGCCGCGGTGCAGGGCCAGATCGACTGGCCGCGCCGCTGGGACTTCGTGCAGAACCACAGCGGCCAGCACATCCTCTCCCAGGCCTTCATCGAGACGGCCGGCGCGCTGACCGTGGCCTGGCATCTGAGCGACACCAGCCTGACCATCGATCTGGATCAGACCGGGCTGAGCGACGCACACCTGGCCGGCGCCGAACGGCTGGCCAACCAGGTGGTGCAGCGCAACTTGCCTGTCAGCGCCCGCATCGTCAACGAGTCAGAGCTGCCCACGCTCAAGCTGCGCAAGCAGCCCGACGTGGACGGCCCGCTGCGCATCGTGGCCATCGGCGACTTCGACCAGGTGGCCTGCGGCGGCCTGCACGTGGATAGCTCAGCCCAGGTGGGGCTGGTCAAGCTGCTGCGCGCTGAACGGCGCGGTCCAGAGACACGGATTCACTTCGCCTGCGGCCAGCGCGCCGTGGACGACTACAGCCGCAAGCACCAGATAGTGCATAGCCTGGCCAACCGCTTCACTTGCAGCGAAGAAGAACTGGCGCAGGCAGTCGAGCGGCTGCAAGCGCAGGCCGACGCTAACTTCAAGGCGCTGCGGGCCGCGCAGAGCGAACTGGTGGCGGCCGAGGCGGCGCGCTTGCTGGCCACGGCAGCCACCACTGGCCTGCTGCTCGGCGAATATCCTGGCTGGCAAGGCGAGCAGGTCAAGCAGTTGGCGCTGGCCCTGCGCAGCCAGCCAGGCTTGATCATCGCCTTGGCCGGCGGCAACAGCCAGGTGTTCCTCGCCCGCAGCGCAGACGTAGCATTCGACGCAAGCCAGGCGCTGCGCAGCGCGCTGGCGGCCGTGGGAGGCCGCGGCGGCGGCCGGCCCGATTTCGCCCAGGGCGCTGCCCCGACCTCGGAGGCGGCGCGCCAGGTGTTGGCCGCCATCGCTGCATCCTTGGGCGCTTAGAAACCGAGACTGGCTCGATCTGCACCGCCCCGGCATGCCTCCGGGTGCTACGCACAGACCGGCCAAAGCGCCACGGGCCGACCAATCTACCAATCAACCAATCACCCAATCACCCAATCACCCATTCACCCAACGAGTCTCCCCATGCAAGAGATCGCACCAGGCGTTTACGTCCATCTCGACTTCCGCGGCAGCAACGTCGGCTTGATCGAAACCAGCGCCGGCAATATTCTGATCGACACGCCCATGATCCCGTCGGATAACCAGCGCTGGCTGAGCTACATCCGGCAGGTCACCGGGGGCAAGCCCATCCTCTATGTGATCAACACCGACCACCACCGCGGCCACGTGCTGGGCAACCAGTTCTACAACGCGCCGGTGATCGCCCACGACCTGGCCTGGAAGAACATGCGCGGCTACGGCGCCAACTTCTGCCAGCGGGTTGTCGATTCCTTCAAGCGCGAGCCCAAGATCCAGGCCGAGCTAGCCAACCTGGAGATCGTGCGCCCTACCATTACCTTCGACTCCAAGCTGGACCTGGAGCAGGGCGGCCGGACGATCCGTCTGATCCACGTGGGCGGCCACACCGAGGCCACGATCCTGACCTGGCTGCCGGAGGAGAAGGTGCTTTTTGCGGGCGACACGGTATGGAGCGACCAGCACCCCTACATGGCCCAGGCTAACAGCAAACAATGGCTGGAAGCGCTAAGCTACATCCGCAAGCTGCACCCAACCGCCATCGTACCCGGGCACGGCCCGGTAACCAACATCGAGGCCACCGTCCCGCTGTCGGAGTACATCCGCTATGTGCGCCGCCAGGTGCGCGTGCGCGTGCGGCGCGGCTATACCAAGCAGGAGACCGCCAGCTCGCTGGTCAAAAGCCTGGTGCCCATGTTCCCCGTGCCGGCCGACCGTCGTGGCAAGATCGAGTCGCAGATCAAACAGGGCATCAACCGCGTCTACAACGAGTACAAGAAGGGATCGGAGCCATCCAGGCCCGATCCGGACGAGGACGACGACCACGCGCTGGACCTGGAGCCTGAGGAGCCTCCGACGGACGAGGACCAGATCGAGAGCGCCGAGATCGAGCTGGGCGACGACCATCTGGACCTGGATGAAGAGGAAAGCGGCGGCGAATTGCTGGATCTCGACCAGGATGATGATCTGGATGACTGAACGCGCTGGCGCCGTCCCACTGGTAGACTTGACGCGCGGCGACGTCGTGGAGAGCCGCCACCGCGGCGCGCTGGCCGTGGTCGACGCGCACGGGCGGCTGCTGGCCGCAGCCGGCAATCCGCTGCACCTGGCCCATCTGCGCTCATCGGCCAAGCCGTTTCAGGCGCTGCCCACCGTGGACGCCGGCGCGCTGGACCATGTTGGCCTCGACGACCAGGCGCTGGCGCTGATGTGCGCCTCGCATCACGGCACAGAGGAACACGTCCAGGTCTGCCAGCGCATTCTGGACGCCATCGGGCTGGACGTGAGCGCGCTGCGCTGCGGTGTCCACTGGCCGGTGGACGAGACGGCCAGCCGGCGCCTGGCCGCGGCCGGGCTGGAGCCGGACGCGCGCCACAACAACTGTTCTGGCAAGCACGCCGGTATGCTGACCCTGGCCCGCTTCTGGGATCTGAGCGACCTGGACTACACCCGCTCCAGCCACCCGGTGCAGACGGCGATTCTGGCCCGGCTGGCCGCTATGACTGATCTGGAGCCGGCGGCTATCCACGTGGCATCCGACGGCTGCACCGTGCCGGCCTTCGCTTTGCCGTTGGCCAACGCCGCGCTGGCCTTTGCCCGGCTGATCGATCCGGCCGCGCCGGCCGATTGCCGCCGCGTCGTGGCTGCCATGCAGGCACACCCCCACCTGGTATCCGGCCGCGGCGCGCTGGACGACACGCTGATGCGAGCAGGGGCGGGCGCGCTGGTCAGCAAGGGCGGGGCCGAGGGCTATCAAGGCATCGGCCTGCGCACGCCCGACGGCCGCAGCGTAGGGCTGGCGCTCAAGATCGAGGACGGCAACGCGCGCGCCAAGGGGCCGGTGATCGTGGCTGTGTTGGAGGGGCTGGGACTGGTGGACGCGGGCGTGCTGGCCGCGCTGGAGCCGCTGCGCCGGCCGGCGATCGTGAACCATCGGCAGCAGGTGGTGGGGGAGATGCGGGCGGTGATCGATGGGGCGGCGTTGCGCCCGCCGGCTGCGATTGAAATCGCAGCCTGATACAGCCGAAGCATGCTGAAGCAAGCTGGGAGAGCCGGACCAGACCGGGCGCACTGCGGCCAAGCTGTTGGCGCTCGCGCGCCGAGCCGAAGCATGCTGAAGCAAGCTGAGAGACGCAGATGGTGACCTGGCGGCGCATCATGATGGCGGCGGTTGGGCTGGGTTTGCTGGCTGCTGCGGTCTTGCTGTTGGGGCCGCAGGGGCCGGTGGGTCGCGCGCTTGCGCCCAACACGCCGGCAACGTCGTTCAACGCCAGCCTGTTGGCCGAGGTGCGGGCCGCGGGTGCGCTGCTGGGCTTGCTGCTGATTGTCGTTGCGCTGCTGCCGCGCCAGGTCGGTGCGTTGGCCCAGCGCATCACGCCGGCTTTGGAGCGCATCGACGGCTGGTTGCGCCGGGAGCGCCGCTGGGCGCTGCTGCTGGCCCTGGCGATCATCGTGGCTTCGGCCGGGCTGGCCGGCTACAGCATCGCCCGCCACAACGCCCTCAACTCCAAGGCCTACGACCTGGGACTGCACGCGCAGGTGTGGTGGAACACCAGCCAGGGACAGCTCTTTGCCGGTTCGGTGGAGGTGGACAACTACCTGGGGGATCACGTCTCGCCTATTATCGTGCTGCTGGCGCCGCTCTACCGGCTGTGGCCCGACGCGCGGCTGTTGCTGCTGCTGCAAGCGGTGGCGCTGGCTATCGGCGCGTGGCCGCTGGCGCTGCTGGCCCGCCGCCGGCTGCTGCCCCACTGGCCGCAGGGCGCACACCTGGCCGCGCTGCTGCTGGCGCTGATCTACCTGACCTACCCCGCGCTGGGCTTCGTCAACCGCTTCGAGTTCCATGAGGAAGTCTTCGCCGTGCCGCTGCTGCTGCTGGCCTTCTGGGCGCTGGAGGCGCGGCGGCTAGGCGTGATGAGCCTGGCGCTGCTCCTGGCCATGCTGACCAAAGAAGACGTGGGGCTGACCGTGGCCGCGTTCGGCCTCTGGGCCTGGTGGCGGGGGCGAAAAGGGAATGGTACGCGAATTGACACAGATGAACACAGATCAGAACCTATCACTCTGAGCGGGTCCGGCGCCGGTGGACAACCCACACCGGCGCGCGACGCCAGCGAAGAGTCTCGCCGGCGGGCTCGGTCAGGAGACCGGCCCGAGCAAACAACATCACGCCGCGATCGCCGCCTGCAAGGCGCTGGTCTGGCCTGGGCGGGCATCGGCGTGGCCTGGTCGCTGGTTGCGCTGTTCATCGTCATCCCAGCCTTGCGCGGGGCGGAGTCGGACACCCTGGCCCGTTACGCCTGGCTCGGCAGCGGGCCGTTCGACATCGTGACCAACCTGATCAACAACCCCGGCCGCATCGCCGGCCACCTGCTGGGCGAGCCGCGGCGGCTGTGGATGCTGGTCAAGTTCCTGCTTCCGGTCGGCTTTATGCCCCTGCTCAGCCCGGCCATCCTGATCGCCCTGCCCACGCTGGCTATCAACTGGCTGGCGGGCAACCTGTACCAGGCGTCGATCTACTTCCACTACGCGGCGCTGATGATCCCAGTGCTGTTCGCGGCGGCGGTGTATGGGATGGAACGGGTCGCGGTGTCACGTGTCAGGTGTCAAGTGTCAAGTTTTTCGGTCGCACTGGTATGGCTGGCGGCGTGCGCGCTGCTGGCGTTGAGCTTCGACCAGTTCTGGCAGCCGCGCACGGGCCAGGACGACTGGGAGAACCACGGGCTGGCCGCGCAGGTCGATGGGGCAGCGTTTCGGGCAGCCGCGGCGCTGCTGCCGTCCGACGGCGCGGTGGCCACCACCGAGGCCTACGCGCCGCACATCGCCAACCGGCAGGGGCTGTACCTGCTGCACGATCCCCGCATCCTCTACGTGGCGTACCGGGTGGACTGGGTGCTGGTGGACCTGAACGACCACCGTTACGGCGTGCAGCCGCGTGCCTACTACGGCCTGCTGCGCTGGATTGCCGATGTGCGCGGGCTGGGGGTGTGCCATTTCGCCAGCGATGTGGTACTGCTGGGGCCTGGCTGCGGCGAGGGCGCGGCCTACTCGGCTTACCGCGCTCGGCTGGCAGAGCTGCAAGCGGGGGCGGCTGGAGAGCAGCTTAACCCGGTGCTGTCGGAGTTTGTTGGTCTGGAGTATTTCCAGTAGGTCCGGCTACCAGCCGGACGCTTCACCCCCTCACCGCCGTAGGTCCGGCTACCAGCCGGACGGTTCGCCCCTCACCGCCGTAGGTCCGGCCACCAGCCGGACAATTCGCCCCTCACCGCCGTAGGTCCGGCTACCAGCCGGACATTTCGCCCCTCAGCGCCGTAGGTCCGGCTACCAGCCGGACGGTTCGCCCCTCACC
>JBAQCH010000134.1:0-10310 GCA_049294015.1 Anaerolineae bacterium | reverse complement strand
GTCCAGCCCCGCGCGCTGCGCCAGCGACCTGGCCCGCGGTGAGATCGGCGCCTGAATAGATGGCGCGCCACCAGGCTGCGCCACCTGCGTTGCCAGCTCACTCGGCACGGCTTCTTCCTTGTCCACTTGTCTACTTGTTTCCTTGTCTACCCCGTCTACCCCAACCGGCCCAAACGCGCTGATATTTTCTCCAGCCTCGCCGATGACCGCGATCGTCTCCAGCACCGGCACCAGGTCGCCGGGCGCAAAAAGATGGGCCAGCACCACGCCGCTGGCCGGGCTGGGCACCTCCATCACCGCCTTATCGGTCTCGACGTCCAGCAGCGTCTCGCCCTCGGCGATCGTCTCGCCGACGGCCTTCTTCCATTCGACGATAATGCAGCTTTCGACGGTGTTGCCTAGCTTGGGAATAATTGCGGGTATAGCCATGGGGATACCTCGTGGGAAAGGCGTTGTTCTGCCCGTACAGCGATTTTCCAAATCGCTGCATCACACGCCGGTTGTACAGCGATTTTCCAAATCGCTGCGGCCAGCGCCCAGTCGTACAGCAGATTTCCAAATCGCTGCATCACACGCCGGTTGTACAGCGATTTTCCAAATCGCTGCCGTGCGCATTCGGACGCACGATTTGGAAAATCGTGCTACGATGTCACGGCCTCATACCCTCAGCACATCGACGCCAGCAGTCTGAACTTGGGCCACCAGGTCGGCCGGTGCATCGCGGTCGGTAATGATGGTGTCGATCTGCTCCAAAGATGCAAAGGAGGCCAGGCCGACGCGGCCCCATTTGGTCGCGTCCAGCACGGCCACCACCTGACGGCACAGGCCCACCAGCACCTGCTTGACCTCGGCCTCGTCGACGCTGACGTCGGTCAGCCCCTCGTCTACGGTCAAGCCGTGGGCGCCGAAGAAGCCCTTCTGGATGTTGAAGCGGCGCACAAGGTCCAGGCCGTCGACGCCGATCAGCGAGGCGGTCTCGCGGCGCAGCCGGCCGCCGGGCACCACCACAGTCAAGTTGGCCGCGTCGGCCAGCTCCTGCACGATGGCGATGCTGTTGGTGATGACGGTGACGTGGCGGTGGTGGGCGAGGTGGCGGGCGATGGCCAGGGCGGTGCTGCTGGTGTCCAGCCAGACCGCGTCGCCGTCCTCGATCAACGCCGCGCCGGCCTCGCCGATGTGGTCCTTGGCCTGGGTCTGCTGTTGGCGGCGCAAGGCCAGCGAAAGCTCCGGGGAGAGGCGGCCCGCTGGGATGGCGCCGCCGTGGGTGCGCACCAACAGGCCCTGCTGGGCCAGCATCTGCAAATCAGCCCGGATGGTGACCTCGGACACGCCAAAGGATTGGCTCAGGTCGGCCACCGAGACGCGGCCGCTGCGCTGAACGCTGTCAAGGATATCGTGTCGTCGCTCCTGGACGGATTGCTCTTTCGGCATGACTTATCTTTCGTATGCTTTCGTTTATTTTCAGTATGCGATAATCCGAAAGAAATGTCAAGAAGGAAGACTCGAAACCATCAAATCGAGGACATGACGCCGTTGCGCAGCGCCGCCTGGTTGGCCTGACTCTGGGCAATGCGCTGGTCGATAGCCACGCGGCACTCCGGAAATTGGTCAAGCATGGCCATGAACTGCTCGCTCGACAGGCTGAGCAGCAGGCTTGGCGTGACAGTGCGAATGGTGGCGCTGCGCGGCTGATCGAGCAGCAACGCCATTTCGCCGAAATAATCGCCATCCTCCATGCAATCAAGCATGTGCTCCTTGCCCGTTTCGTCCCTGATCAGGACATGCACGATCCCGCGGACGATCACGTAGAGCTTGTCGCCCGCTTCACCCTCCACGATGACATCCTGTCCCGCTTCGAAGAACTCCGAACGGAATTGGTTGGCAAAATGCGCCAACCTGTCGCTATCAATGGTCTCGAACAGGCGTACCTGTTTGAGACGTTGCGCGTCAATCTGGGCAAAGCGACCATCTTTGCTCACCTCGAAACCGCCCTGTTTCTGCCATAGCTCAAAGTACAGGCCGCGCTGATCCAGCAATGAGCGATGCGTGCCCTGTTCGACCAGCCTGCCGTTCTGCATAACATAGATCTGGTCCACCTCTGTGACGGAAGCCAGGCGATGGGTGACCGAGATCACTGTGCGCCCTCGCGCCAGGCGGCTGATCGTTTGGTTGATCGCCGCCTCTGCGCCAGGGTCGAGGGCAGACGTGGCTTCATCCAGCAGCAGGATAGCCGGATCGCGCAAGATGGCGCGGGCGATGGCGATGCGCTGGCGTTGGCCGCCGGAAAGCCGCCCGCCTGCCTCGCCCACGTCAGTCTCGTATCCGTGCGGCA
Source organism: Anaerolineae bacterium (assembly GCA_049294015.1). Lineage (GTDB taxonomy): Bacteria > Chloroflexota > Anaerolineae > JAAEKA01 > JAAEKA01 > JAAEKA01. Next base: position 7,978 of record JBAQCH010000134.1, on the reverse strand, counting down.
AGGCCAGGATGAAGTCGTGAATCTCGGCTTGGCGGGCGGCCGCTTCGACCGCAGCATCGGTTGCTTCCGGCCGCGCCAGGCGGATGTTCTCACGGATGGAGGTGTTGAAGAGGAAGTTCTCCTGGAAGACAACGCCCATCTGCCCGCGCAGCGAGTCCTGCGTCGCGGCAGCGATATCGTGGCTGTCGAAGGTAATGCGGCCGCGTTGCGGTTCGTAGAACCGCTGGAGCAGGCTCAAGACCGTGCTTTTGCCGCTGCCGCTAGGGCCGACAAAGGCAACCTGCTGGCCCTGCGGAATCACCAGATCAACGTTTGCAAGCTGGAGCTGCTCGTCGGAGTAGCTGAAGTCCACCTGGGTGAAGCGGATGTGCTCTCGCAGGCGCGGCAGGGGCTGGGCGTCGACTGCGTCCAGCACGCCCGGTGTCGCCTGCAAGATCTCGTCAACACGGCGCAGCCCGCTGCCGGCTTCGATGAAGGCCGGCACTGCCTTCTTGGCGAACTCGTACGTGTCCCGGCTGACCACGCCTAAGATACTGAGGAACGCCACCAGAGAGCCGGCCGACAAATCGCCTCTCAGCGCCAATACCGCCCCCACCGTCGTGACGACGAGTTGGATGAATAGGATCAAGGTGCTCGAGCTCTTGCCGACCAGCGCGATGGCGAACCGCGAGCGCACCATGACATCCCCCAAATGATCAACCTGGCGGTCGAAGCGTTCGGTGAGCAGCCTTTGCAAGCCGAAAGCCTTGATCACGAACTGCGCTCGAACTGTTTCCTGGACGGTGTTGGCAAGAGCGCCCTCCGTCTGCCGTAACAGATAGGTAGCCTGCCCTGCGCGCGGCACGAAATGGCGGTTGGTCGCCAGGATCAGGGGCAGCGAGAGCAGCGACAGCAAAGCTAGCCGCCAGTCCAGCCACAGCATGACCGGTACATTGATCAGCAAGCCAATTGCAGCCAGGCAGGTGATGAATGTGGCCTGTGTGAACCCTGCCTGGATGACCGTCAAGTCACCCGTGAAACGTCCAAGAATGTCTCCTAACGGCCAGCGGGTGCTAAGATCGGCGGACATCACCTGCAGCTTGGCGAAGAGCTGGCGTCGCATGTCTCCCATCAACAAGCCCGATGCGCGAGCGATGAGCTTTTCTCCGCCCAAACCGGCCAGGGTCGTCAATACAAAGCCGACCGCCAGTCCTGCAAAGATCAAACCGAGGGAGAACCTACTGCTTTTTCCCTGCACGATGTCGACGATGACTTTGAGGCTGTAAGCGAAAAACGTCAGGAAAAGCTGTTGCACGAACAGGGCCAGCAGAATGACCAGGCCCACACGCCAGTAGGGACGCCACGCCATCGCAGATCGGCGCAAGGTAGCGACAAGTCCGATCGGTGAGGAGACTTCTGTGATCATAGGCAGACCTCGACGACATCTCTCGATGGGGTGAAGAGCCGGACAATTCCTTGAGGCGGCGACTTCCCAAGTCTGAGCAGTGGCGCTTGACAAATGCACGCTGTGGTCTATGATACCAGCACGCCCACCAAGTTGGCAACCCCGGCAGCGCGTGCGCACGTGGGCGTGCGAACGCCGCCCGACCGTGAAAGGCTCCCCATGAACGAACTTCCTGTCGTCATTGCGTCCGACGCCGTTCCCGCCTTGCTCGACTATCTGCACAGCCAGCGCATCGCCCGCGTCAACCTGGTGGCCGACGGCAACACCTGGCGCGTGCTGGGCCAGCGAGCCGCGCAGGCGCTGGCCGCGGCCGGCATCCATGTCAGGCACATTCTGCTGGCCGGCGACGAGGTGACCCCCGACGAGCAAACCGTGGTCGAAACGCTGCTAGGGGCTGGACGCGCACAACGTCTTTCCATCGCTGTCGGCTCTGGCGTCATCACCGACGTGACCCGCTTCGCCAGCTACTGCACCGGCAACGACTTCATCTCGCTGCCCACGGCCCCCTCGGTGGACGCCTACACCTCCACCGGCTCCTCGCTGATCGTGCGCGGCCTGAAGCAGACTGTCTACGCCCATGCGCCCGTGGCCGTCTTCGCCGACCTGGACACGCTCTGCGCCGCGCCCAAGGCGATGATCGCGGCCGGCTTCGGCGACGTGGTGGCCAAATTCACCTCGGTGGCTGACTGGAAGCTGGCCGCGCTGCTGTGGGATGGGCCGTACAGCGAGCCGGTCGCGCAACGGATGGCCGCGGCGCGCGACCGCTGCATGGCCCGGGTCGACGCCGTCGGCGCGGCCGAGCCGGAGGGCATTCGCAGCCTGATCGACGCGTTGATCGAGGCCGGCCTGTGCATGCTGGCCTTCGGCGGCTCGCAGCCGGCCGGCCAGTCGGAGCACTACATCTCGCACTACCTGGAGATGAAGCTGGTGCGCGAGGGGCGCAAGCCGGTGCTGCATGGCGCCAAGACCGGCATGGCCACCGTGATCATCGCCCGCTACTACCAGCAGATGCGCGAAATGAGCCGCGACGAGGTTGCCCAACGGCTGGGCGCTTCTCCCCGGCCCGACCGCGCCGCCGAGATCGAGCGCATCCGCTTCGCCTACGGCGACCTGACCGACGCCGTGATCGCCGAGCAAGCCCCGTTCCTCGACTGGAGCGACGGCGATTACGACCGGCTCAAACAGCGCATCCTCGACCGCTGGCCGGAGGTGCAGTCCGTGGCCGCGGAGGTGCCGACGCCGGAGGCGCTGACGGACCTGCTGCAGCGGGCCGGCGGCACGGCTGACTACCGCGCCCTGGGCCTGGGCGACGATGAGATGACAGTCGCAGAAGAATACGGCCACTACGTGCGCAACCGCTTCACGGCCATGAAGCTGAGCCGCGTGCTGGGCTTGCTGAGTTAGCAGCAATTCCAAATTTGGCACGGAGTCGAGGCTTCAGCCGGGTTTGTCGGTGCGAATCAGGCGCTCCAACCCGCCTAAAGGCTCGACTCCGTGTTGGCAGAGTTCATAGTTGGAATTGCTGCTGAGTTAGCATAGCGCTTGACAAGCCAGGCCTTTCAGTGTATGCTATGCAGCGTGTGAAATCGATATCATCGTCTCGACGCCACGCACGGGCCCGAGCTCTTGTCACCCCGTCAGCCACCCTTCCGGCCTGGTTTTCCACCCAACTCCATCAGTGTGCCGTTGCTCCTGCGGGAGCATTATCATGTTTCTATGTCAGAAACGGAGGTTTCGATGAAGAGCAAACACCTACTCTTGGCAGCGAGTCTGCTGGTCGTGCTGGCGATGCTGGTCGGCTGCGCAGCTCCTGCGACTCCGGCGCCTGCCGCTACCACCGCTGAAGAGCAGCCCGCGGCTGAACCGGCCGCAGAGACCGCGGCTGAACCGGCCGCTGAGACGGCGGCTGAACCGGCCGCTGAGACGGCTGCCAGGCCGTACATCCCAGTCATCTCCAAGGGCTTCCAGCACCAGTTTTGGCAGGCCGTGAAGCAAGGCTCCGAGCAGGCGGCCAAGGACTTCAACGTGGACATCACGTTCGAAGGCCCGGCCACCGAGGCGGAAGTCGACAAGCAGATCGAGATGCTGCAGGCCGCGCTGGCCAAGAACCCGGCTGCCATCTGCCTGGCAGCGCTGGACACCCAGGCCGTGATCCCGCTGCTCGAAGAGGCCAAGGCCAAGGGCATCCCAGTCGTCGGCTTCGACTCGGGCGTCGACAGCGACATCCCGGTCGCCACCGCGACGACTGACAATATTGCGGCCGCGGCGTTGGCGGCCGACAAGATGGCCGAGCTGATCGGCGGCTCAGGCCAGGTTGCCGTGTTGGTGCATGACCAGACCAGCCGCACCGGCATCGACCGCCGCGATGGTTTCGTCAATCAGATCAAGGCCAAGTACCCCGACATTCAGATCGTCAACATCGACTACGGCGCGGGCGACCACCTCAAGTCCACGGACATTGCCAAGGCCGTGATCCAGGCCAACCCTAACCTGAAGGGCTACTTCGGCGCCAACGAAGGCTCGATTATCGGTGTGCTGAACGCGGTCAAAGAGCTGGGCAAGGAAGGCCAGATTGTCGTGATCGGCTACGACGCGGGCAAGCAGCAGAAGGATGCCGTGCGCAGCGGCGTCGAGGCCGGCGCGATCACCCAGAACCCGGTTGGCATTGGCTACAAGTGCGTCGAAGCCGCGGTCATGGCCCTCAGGGGTGAAGCAGTGCCCAAGATCATTGACACCGGCTTCTTCTGGTACGACGCCAGCAACATGGACGAGGAACAGTTCATCCCGCTGCTCTACGACTGAGCCTGAGCGCAGGACTTCGGTCACTTCGGACTGAGCAAGGAGAGTGCAGGAGACTCCCAGTAGACAGGTGGCATCGGAAAGATTGCTGCTGGCTCTTCGGTGTCTCTTGCCTCTCCTTCTTTTTTGGTAACGACCTAGGTCTCAACCCATTTTGAACACACCCTAACGACAGAGTACCTGTCCAGACGTAACATGGCGGGCTGGCTCGGTCAGACCCACTCCGGCAGACCTCTGGGGCTGCCGCTGGCGTGCGCGAAGACCGCTCTGAGCAGCCACTTGTCCCTGGACGGTTGCTTAGCCTGAGCAGCAACTCCCAGAGGTTCCACCATGGACAATGTCTTGCTCCTGATGGAGGGGATCGACAAAACATTCCCAGGCGTGCGGGCGCTCGATCAGGCCCAATTCGAGTTGCGCGCTGGCGAGGTGCATGCACTGGTCGGCGAAAACGGCGCTGGCAAATCGACGCTGATGAAGGTGCTGGCCGGCGTCTACAACAAGGATGCAGGGCACATTCGTTATCAGGGCAAGGAAGTCGAAATCCCTAACCCGCGGGCGGCCCAAGCCCTGGGCATCAGCATGATCCATCAGGAGCTGAACCTGATGCCGCATCTCACCCTGGCGCAAAACGTGTTCATCGGCCGTGAGCCGCGCCAGGGCGTGCGCTTCATGTTGGCCGAAAAGCAGATCAATGCTCAAACCCAGGCCCTGTTCGACTCGATGCACCTGAAGCTCGACCCCCGCACCCGAGTTGCCGATCTGACCGTGGCCACCCAGCAGATGGTGGAGATCGCTAAGGCGCTTTCGTTCGACTCGCAAGTTTTGATCATGGACGAGCCGACGGCGGCGCTGACCGAGGCTGAGATTGCGGAGCTCTTCCGCACCATCCGCCAGCTACGCGACAAGGGGGTTGGCATTGTTTACATCTCGCACCGCCTGGAGGAGCTGAAGCAGATCGCCGACCGCATCACCGTCATGCGCGATGGCCGCTATGTGGGCACCGAGGACGCGCAAACGATCGCCATCGACCGCATCATCAGCATGATGGTCGGCCGCACGATCTTTGAAAGCGCGCCGGAAGTGCCGGAACATCCTGACGAAGAGGTCGTGCTGGAGGTCAAGAACCTTAACCGCGGCAGCGCTGTCAGAGATGTCAGCTTCAAGCTCAGAAAAGGCGAGATTCTCGGCTTTGCCGGACTGATGGGCGCCGGACGCACCGAGGTCGCACGGGTCGTGTTTGGCGCTGATGCGCCGGACTCCGGCGAGATCTACGTGCATGGCAAGCAGGTCGATATCAGACACCCCCGCCACGCCGTGCGCCACGGCATCGGCTACCTGTCGGAGGACCGCAAGCGCTACGGACTGGCGCTGGGCATGGACGTCGAGGCCAACATCGTGCTGGCTTCGTTCCAAAAGTTCCTTGGCCTGTTGGGCGTCGTCAACAATGGCAAGACCCATGCGACCGGCAAGCACTACGTCGAGGCGTTGACCATCAAGACGCCCAGCCTGCAACAGAAGGTCAAAAACCTGTCGGGTGGCAATCAGCAGAAGGTCGTCATCGGCAAATGGCTGACCGCCGACACAGATGTCTTGATTTTCGATGAGCCCACGCGCGGCATCGACGTCGGCGCCAAGAGTGAGATCTATCATCTGCTGAACGAGCTGGCTGGACAGGGCAAATCGATCATCATGATTTCCTCGGAGCTGCCAGAGATTCTGCGCATGAGCCACCGCATCATTGTGATGTGCGAAGGCCGCATCACCGGCGAATTGACAGCCGCCGAGGCGACGCAGGAGCGCATCATGACCTATGCCACCCAACGCCGTTTGCTGATGGCCGAGAACGGGGCGTCGCAGGCCGACTCCGTTGCACAAGAGGTGTGAGCATGACAACATCTGAAGCCACCACGACTGCTGCCGCGAAGCGATCGATCTTTCGCTCCGAGGCTGCTCAGAAGCTGCTGGCCTTTGCAGCGCTGATTGTTATCTTTGCTTTCTTCTCCATCGTCTCGCCCTACTTCCTCACGCGCGACAACGTCATGGGCATCTTGCTAGCCACCGCGGTCAACGGTGTGCTGGCGCTGGGCGTTACCTTTATCATCATCACCGCCGGTATCGATCTGTCGGTGGGCACGGTGATGACATTGTCCGCCATGACAACGGCTGTGGCCATTACGGTGTGGGGCCTGCCTATCCCGCTGGGCATCCTGGTCGGGCTGTTCACCGGCATGCTGGCCGGCTTCGTCAACGGCATCATCATCGCGCGCATGAAGATCCCTCCCTTCGTCGCTACCTTGGGCATGATGATGATCGCGCGCGGGCTGGCTTTGGTGATCCCGGCCGCGATCTTCGGATCGGTCAGGCCGATCTACTTCAGCGATGCGCCAGCCTTCACGTTGATCACCATGGGCTCGATTGTCGGCTCGCTGTTTCCCGGCTTCCCGATCCCCAATGCCGTGCTGATCCTCTTCGTCGCCGCTCTGATCGCAGCCTTCATCCTGTCCAAGACTGTCCTGGGGCGCTACACGGTCGCCATCGGCAGCAACGAGGAGGCCACGCGGCTCTCTGGCGTCAACGTGGCCAACTGGAAGACCGCGGTCTACGCGCTGGGCGGCCTGTTCAGCGGCCTGGCCGGCGTGATCATTGCCTCGCGGCTGAACTCGGCCCAGCCCGGCCTGGGCGCCGGCTATGAGCTGGACGCCATCGCGGCTGTCGTGATTGGCGGCACATCGCTCAGCGGCGGCGAGGGCACCATCCTCGGCACACTGATCGGCGCCTTCATCATCAGCACGCTGACCAACGGCCTGCGCATCCTTGGCGTGCCCCAGGAATGGCAAATGGTCATCACCGGCGTGATCGTCATCCTGGCCGTCTACCTGGATATCGTGCGCCGCCGCGCGCGCTGATTCGGAGTTGCAGGTTGCAGGTGGCAAGTTGCACGTCGGACCCTGACCTGCAACTTGCCACCTGCAACTTGCCACCTGCCACCTGCCACTCCCATGCCCCTCATCCTCGCCCACGATCTGGGCACCACTGGCAACAAGGCGACGCTGTTCGCGGCGGACGGCTCGATCGTCGCGTCGACCTTCGCCGCCTACGATACCAGCTACGCTCAGCCTAACTGGGCCGAACAGGACCCGCACGATTGGCAGGCGGCGCTGTTCGAGTCTACGCAGCGACTGTTGAACATGGCTCGGTCGGAGATTGGGCACCATCCCGGAGGGACCGGCCATAGCGCAGGTGATGTGGCCGTGGTCAGCTTCAGCGGGCACATGAACGGCGCTGTGCTGGTGGACACGGCCGGCGCGCCGCTGCGGCCGGCCATCATCTGGGCCGACCAGCGGGCGCAGGCTGAAGCCGAGCTGATACGCCAGCGCTGCGGCGAGGCCGAGGTCTACCGGCTGACCGGCAACCGCATCAGCCCAGCCTACACAGCAGCCAAGCTGTTGTGGATCAAGCAACACCAGCCGCAGGTCTATCGCCAGGCCCGTTGGATCTTGCAGGCCAAGGACTACGCCGCGTTCCTGTTCAGCGGCGCAGTCGCCACCGATTTCTCCGACGCCTCGCTGACGCTGCTGCTGGATTTGGCCGGCCGGCGCTGGGCCGAGCCGCTGCTGGAACAACTGGCGCTGGACGCGGCCCTGCTGCCGCCCATCTTCCCCTCGGCGCATGTGATCGGCCAGGTGACACCCCAGGCGGCCGCGGCCACGGGCTTGCGCGCCGGCACGCCGGTGG
>JBAQCH010000133.1:0-26549 GCA_049294015.1 Anaerolineae bacterium | reverse complement strand
CGCCCTTCTTCTCTGATCAGCGTTAATCAGTGCAAATCAGCGTCCGGCTTGCAATCCGAGATGAACACAGAAGACGCAGATCAGAAGCAAGGAGCCGCCCTTCTTCTCTGATCAGCGTCAATCAGTGAAAATCAGCGTCCGGTTTGTTATCCGATCAGTAGCCTAGCGCCAGATCGACGCGGTTGGGCGCCGGCTCGCCGTGCTGCACGGCGTTGATCAGGCGGGCCAGGTGCAGCACGCGCTCCCGCTCGGTGTATGGCGAGCCCAGGCCGCCGCCGCTGTGCGGGCTCAGCACCACGTTGTCCAACTCGTGGAAGGGGTAGGTCGAGGGCAGCGTATGGGTGCGCTCGGCCTCGCTCTCCGGGTAGCGGTACCAGACATCCAGCCCGGCCGCCGCCAGATGGTTGCTGGCTAGCGCCCGGTAGAGCGCGGCCTCGTCCACCACCGGCCCGCGGCCCACATTCACCAGCAGCGCGCCGGCCGGCAGCAGCGCCAGCTCCCCCGCGCCGACGAGGCCGCGCGTTTCATCGGTCAGCGGCAGCGTGACCATCAGGACATCGGCCTGGGGCAGCAGGCTGGACAGGGCAGCAACGCCGTAGATCGCCGCTTCCGGGGCAGAGGGGGCCGGCGCCGCCGGCTGCCGCCGCACGGCCAGCACCGTCATGCCCAGCGCCTGGCAGACGCGGCCGACGTGCTGGCCGATCGCGCCGTAGCCCAGGATCAGGACGGTCTTGCCGTGCAAAATCGTGATCGGCAGCGGGTTGTGGCGCAGCGTCCAGTCGCCGCGGCGCAAGGCCTGATCGTTGGGCACCAGCAAGCGGGCCGCAGCCAGCAGCAGCGCCAGCGCCATCTCGGCTGTCTGTACGGTGTTGTGGTGCAGGTTGTGAACGGCCACGTGGCCCAGGCCGTTGGCCGGATCGGTCAGCAGGGCGCGCGTCTCGTCGGGCAGGCCGGCGAAGGGAATGACCAGCAGGCGCAGGTTGGGGCTGGCCTGGAGATGCTCCAGCGTGGGCCGGCCGGCCACCAGCATGTCGAAGCTGGCCGGGTGCGGCAGCGGCGCGCCGGCCGTCACTCGGATGCCCGGATCGAGGGAGGCGTGCAGCTCGGGCAGGTCGAGTTGTTCGGTTGGGCTGAGGACGTTGAGCAGGTGGACGTGAGTCATAGCGGTCGCTCGGCTGTAGGAACAGAGTTGCCAGGGCGGGGATTATAGCATGATGCCGGGGATTGCTCAACCGCGCGCATTGTCTCACTGAAAATCCTTCCTGAAGCTGTCAAGGCTCGCCCGCGTCAGCTCTACCCGACTCTCCACCGGGCTGAGCTCTTGCGCCAGATCGAAGCGCGCCAGGAGGCCCTCTGGAAACTAGACCTCAGGTCGTCTGATGCTACCATGGCATAGGGGCTGTTCGCGCGTTAAGCGAAACAGATGGGTTCATCCCCCTACTGCCGGATCCGGAGCTACCAGCTCCCCCCAAACGGCAAGTAAGATCATACCGTGAGGCAACGAATACCCTTCGGCAAGATTCTGAGGTGAGATAATACGATCAGCATGGGTCGTAGGTATTGATGCCGACGTTGCTGGCCTTGTTTCACGATGGCCTGCGCATCATCGCGCCAGTGCATGGTGAAAAGTCCTCAAGCTTGATTGGCCCACGCCTCAGCGCAAGATCAACGGCAGCCACAGCCGCGCTGGGGTGGCGCTGGCCGTTGGCGTCGCAGTGGCGCTGGGGGGCGCTGTGGGCGTCCATGTGCCGGTGGCCGTCGCAGTAGCCGTCGGCGTTGGGCTGGGCGTTGCGGTCGCAGTAGCAGTCAGTGTGGCCGTTGGCGTGGCAGTAGCAGTCGCGGTCGGTGTTGCCGTCGCCGTGGCAGTTGCCGTCGTCGTGGCGGTCGGGCTGGCCGTAGGCGTGGGCGTGCGGGTCGGCGTTGGTTCCCCGGCGCCGCTGGCCACCACCTCGGTATACTCGCTCCTCACCGTGTTCGGTTGTGGGGCATAACAATCGCCGTAAATCTGACTGTAGCCATGTGGTTCTGTGACCGTGCGCAAACGGAAATAGTAGGGCGTCGCACGTAGCGGCAACGTCACCGTGGCTGAACTCACCGTCTTGTCCGCGGTCTGGCCGTACACCGTCCACGGCCCACCTGGCGCGGTGGCGTGGCTGATTTCGTAGTAGCCCGTGTGCTCGGTGTAGGCAATGGGCGTCCAGTTCAGGATGATCGGCGCACCGTTGCTGCTGCCGGTCACTGTCAGGTTAGTGGGCGCCACGGTTTGGGTCAGATACCAGTACCAATGCGGATAAAGGACCGGATCGTATCCCGTGAGCGCATTGAAATCGAGGGAACCCCAACGGATGACGTGCGACACAGCATAGGGCAAATCGCCTGAAAACATGTTGCAGCCGATGTTAAGGCCGGACGTCTCGGTCAGTTGGCCCAGCTCCACCGGGACTGCGCCGCTCAGATGGTTGGCGGCGAGATTGAGATAGCCGGTGTTGGGCTGAGGCGGGCGTCCGGCGTCGGATAACGGTGGCAAAGCGGGCGAGAGTATGTTCCTGGTATCGTGCAGCGCCGATGCATGGCTACACCAGCCGATGCGCGTCAGGTTGCCCAGCTCGGGCGGCAGCGTTCCGGTCAAGTGGTTGCTGCTCAAGTCGAGATCGCATAGATTCGTTAGTTGGCCAAGGCTTGGAGGAATGGAACCACTCAACTGATTGTCTGCTAAATCCATGAAGATCAAGCTACTCATATTGCCCAGCTCAGCCGGGATGGGGCCGCTCAGTTGATTACTGTACAATAGAAGACGATCAAGGTTGACCAGTTTCCCCAGTTCGCGAGGAATGGGGCCGGTTAGCTGGTTGCGGTACAAAAATAGGCCTTCAAGATTGGTGAGATTGCCAAGTGTCGTCGGGATTGGTCCGTTGAACAAACTTCCGTTTAAGTTCAACGACAACAAGTGGGTCAAATCGCCAATCTCTGCTGGGATCTCCCCGGTCAACCCATTAGAAGTCAGCCATAGAACTTTCAACTCGGTCAGATCGGCTAATTCGGGCGGGAGTGAGCCATATGGAATGTTTTGATCCATTTCCAAACGACTGACATGGCCCATATCGCATGTGACGCCGAACCAACTGCACGGTGTCATCGTGTGTAACCAGCCGGTATTGTTGCGCCAATTGGCGCCATCGGTACTAGTGTAGAAGGCCACCAACGCCTCGCATTCCTGGTGCGGAATCTCCGTCACCGCAGCGCAGTCGAAGGTTGCTGTCCCTTGCGCCTGAACAGGGGTGGACAAAGAGGGTGCATCCCACCCGATCAGATTGAGAGCCAGCAGCGCAACGAGCAGAGCCGTCAACAACAGGACGTGAACGTCTCGTCGTCGCCAGACGGGGACTTGCTTCCGTCGCTTCGAGACGGGGAGAGGCTCAAGCGCGGTCTCAGAAAAATCGCGGCTATTTGTGCTTGACATGGGTATCCTCCTGCCTGCTGTCATTCGACCTCTTTGCCCATCCTGTTGTCTGGAAGACACTGAAGTCGTGACCCATCAAGGCCCGCTGTGGATTGAGGCGTGCGTTGCGCTGCATCATTTCAGCGCAACGAGTTCATTCCAGATTGAGTAGTGAAATCCACCACTGGCCGGCAGTGTACAACTTTTCACTAAGCTCGTCAAGAAACTGAATTGCCTCACTGACCCTTACGTCTGAACTATCATTGCCTCACAGAACAATCTTACCTGCCGCTCTGGCCGGTCTTTACACACCACCCCGGCAGGGGCAGATCGAGCCTCCCGCGCCGCTGGGCGGGTGTGGAGCGACTTCCGAAGTCTGGCAGGAAGTGTGGTATAATCCGACCTGGAGCTACCATGACGAATTCACATCAGCAAGCAATCCGCGCTTTGATTCTTGATTTCGGCGGCGTGTTGGTCACCATGCCGCACGACGCGCCCAGCGCGCACCGGTTGGCCGGGCAGTTGGGCGTTCAGCCCGATCAACTCATGGCCGCACTGCTGGGCAGCGCCGACTGGAACCGGGCGCTGGTGGGCGAGATCAGCGCCGAGGAGTTCGACCGCCGCCAGCACGCGCGCTTTGGACTGCCCTACGACGCCCGCCAGCCCAGCCTGATCTTCCGCTGGTTCGCCGACGAGACGCTCAGCCACGAGCTGCTGGACCTGGCCGCCAGCCTGCGCCGCCCGCCCGACTTCCAGGTGGCCGTGCTGAGCAACGCCTCGACCGACCTGGAGCAGCAGATCCTGCACCAGAAGCTGGCCATCCTGCACCGCTTCGACCTGGTGGTCAACTCCGCGCGCGAGGGGGTCAGGAAGCCCGACCCGGCCATTTATCACCTGACGCTGGAACGGTTAGGCGTGGCGGCGCAGCAGGCCATCTTTGTGGACGACATGGCGGATAACGTCGCGGCCGCGGCCGCGCTGGGCCTGCATGCCATCCAATTCCACGATCAGCGCCAGGCCGTGGCCGCCATCCGCAGGATCCTGGGCGACCGCTAACCGAAAAAGGGCAGCAAAACCTGATCTAGATCATAGTCACGGTTCCTGTCTTGTGCTATGATAAGGCTAAAGAATTCACGGTTAAATCTGAAGGACAGCCTAAACATGGAACAGTTGACAGCCCTTTTCCCCAAGCAGCGCGGCACGGTACATGCAGTCCAGGGCGGCGCAACCCTGCGCAAACGCTTGCTGGACATGGGCCTGGTTCCCGGTGCGGAGATCAGCGTGGTGCGGGTGGCGCCGTTGGGCGATCCCGTCGAGTACATGGTCAAGGGCTACCGGCTGTCGCTGCGCCGCAGCGAGGCCGCGCACGTGCTGGTGGAGCGGCTGCCCTGCGCAGATTGCCCGGAGCTGGCGGACGGCGTCTGTGATCCAGTGGATGCCGGCCGCTGCCCGCGCTGGCTGCGCTGGCTGTACGGCGGTGCTCGTGGCCAGCAGGGCTGATAGCGGGCCGGTGGTGGCCTTAACGGGCAACCCCAACGCCGGCAAAAGCACGATTTTCAATGCATTGACCGGGGGCAGGCAGCACGTGGGCAATTGGCCCGGCAAGACGGTCGACGTCGCCTCGGGCGTGGTGCGCTGGGACGGCGGCCAGGTGACGCTGGTCGACTTGCCTGGGACCTACAGCCTCAGCGCGCACTCGCTGGAGGAGGTCATCGCGCGCGACTTCATCCTGGAGCAGCGGCCCGATGCAGCCATCGTCGTGGCCGACGCCACCAACCTGGAGCGCAACCTCTACCTGGCGGTGCAGGTGCTGGAGCTGGGCGTGCCGGCCGCGCTGGCGCTGAACATGATGGATCGGGCCGAGGCTGAGGGCATCGCCATCGACGTGGCGCTGCTCAGCCGGCTGCTGGGCGTGCCGGTGGTTCCCACGGTCGGCGGCCGCCGGCAGGGCTTGTTGGAACTGCTGCGGTCGGCCGTGACCGAGGCCGCGCCGCATCCCAGGGTTGTGGACTATGGCTACGAGCTGGAGCAGGAGATCGCCGCGTTGCAGCCGCAGGTGGCCGCGCTGTTGGGATCGGACGCGTCGCGCTATGCCACCCTCAAGCTGCTGGAGGGCGACAAGCTGGCCGCGCAGGCGTTGGGCGCTGCGCCTGAGGCCGCCGCCCTGCGCCAGCAAGCCCAGGAGGCCGCGGCGCGCGTGCAGGCCGTCTACGGCGACGACGTGGAGCTGTTGGTGGCCGACCGGCGCTACGGCTTCGTGCACGGCCTGGCCCACCAGGTGGTCAAGCGCCGCGGCGGCCTGGGCCGGCGCAGCCTGACCGACCGCATCGACGACGTGGCCGCGCACCGCGTGCTGGGCCTACCGATTTTCTTCCTGCTAATGGCGCTGGTCTTCAAGTTGACGGCTGACGTTTCGGCCCCCTTCGTGGACTGGATCGACGCCACGGTCAACGGCGTGCTGGCCGGCTGGGTGACGGCCGGGCTGACGGCTATCTCGGCCCCGCCCTGGCTGCTGTCGCTGCTGGTCGAAGGGGTGATGGCTGGCGTGGGCGGGGTCTTGATGTTCCTGCCGGTGCTGCTGATCCTCTACTTCTGCCTGGCCTTGCTGGAGGACAGCGGCTACATGGCCCGCGCAGCCTTCGTCATGGACCGGCTGATGCACCTGTTGGGGCTGCACGGCAAGAGCTTCATCCCGCTGATCGTCGGCTTCGGCTGCAACGTGCCGGGCATTCTGGCCACCCGCACGCTGGAGAACCGCCGCGACCGCATTTTGACCGGCCTGATGGTGCCGCTGATGAGCTGCGCGGCCCGCCTGCCGGTCTACGTGATATTCGCCGCGGCTTTCTTTCCCCAGCACGCCAGCGCCGTGATCTTCGGCCTGTACCTGCTGGGCATCGTCCTGGCCGTGCTGACCGGCCTGCTGATGCGCCGCACCATGTTCGCCAAGACGGCGGACTCGCTATTCGTGCTGGAACTGCCCCCCTACCGCCTGCCAGCCTGGCATGGCCTGCGCATCCACATGTGGCGCCACAGCGAGGAGTTCGTGCGCAAGGCCGCCACGCTGATTCTGGCCGCGTCGCTGGTCGTCTGGGCGCTGCTGAACCTGCCTATCGGTGTGCAAAACACCGAGGACAGCGTGTTCGGCCGGGCGGCCGGCGCGGTCGCGCCGCTGTTCGCGCCGTTGGGCTTCGGCAACTGGCAGGCTACCGGCTCGCTGGCCACCGGATTGGTGGCCAAGGAAGTGGTGGTCAGCAGCATGGCCGTGATCTACCTGGGCGACGAGCCGGCCGAGCCGCCGGGGCCGATCGACCTGGCCGCGGATCTGCGCGCCATCGTCGTGGGCTTCGGGCAGGCCATCGGCCAGGCCGTGCGCATCGTGCTCAGCATGATCCCCGGCGTCGATCTGCTGGGCGCTGAGGCCGCTCAGGTTAACACCGGCCTCAGCCAGGCGTTGCAAGCCCATTTCACCCCTGCCTCCGCGCTGGCTTTCCTGGTCTTCGTGCTGCTTTACGCCCCCTGTGTTGCTACTTTGGGCGCGCTCAAATCCGAGTTCGGCGCCAAGTGGATGGCCTTCAGCTTCTTCTACCTGCTAGTACTGGCCTGGATCGCTGGATTCGTGACGTACCAGGTTGCCGGATGGGTGATGGGTTAGCGACGCCTCAGAGTTCCCAGGCTCAGCCTAAGCACAACTGATGCCAGGGAGCCTGCTACAGGCTGCGATAAACGTCTCTCCGGTGACCGATGCGATACGTGTTGACTACGCGGTTCTCATCGTCAATTTCGTACAAGACACGGTAAACGCCTATCTGGATACGCCAAAGATCGTAGCCTTCGAGTTTCTTGCATCCGTGTGGTCGTGGATCTATCGCCAGGGCTTCGATCATTTCGAGCACCCGTTTGATGTATGATCTCGGCAAACGACGAATCTCCTTCTCCAAATCCCTGTGGAAATTGACCGCCCACTGCTGTTCACTCATTCAACAGCCCATCCGCCTCAAGGGCCGCTCGCAGATCGCCAATGGGGCGCATTACAGCGGGCTCGTGTTGGGCTTCCTGTTGGCGCTGCGTGGCAATCAGCGTATCTTCATAGTCAGCCAGCAACTCGACCAGTTCGTTCCAGAGGTCAGGATGCACCAACACGCCGGCGCCATGGCCGCGTTGCGTAAGGAGAATCGGGGTCTCGTCCAGTTGCGCCAGGATTGCAGATTGCCTGGTGCGCAGTTCGCTGACGGGCATTGTAGGCATTGCCTTGTGCATAGCCACTCCTAAATCACAGCATGAATTGTACAGTCGATGCTGTAGTATATTTTCTTGGTCTCCAATTGTCAATTGAGGCAGACACCGGACAGCAACACCGCCGCCGTAGCTAAACAAGCGGAATCATGTTACGTCGCCTACTTTCTCTCTTCTACAACGCCCCCGGCCCACTGAGCCTGGATCTGCTGGCCGCGCAGCTCGACCTGGAGCCAGCGGTGCTAGAGGGGATGCTGGCTGAGCTGGTGCGCATGGGCCGGCTGGAGCGCATCGACGACCGCGCAGCCGTCGCCTGTGCGGCCTGCGGCCATGGCAGCGGCTGCCCCTACGTCATGACGAACGCGGGCGCGTGCTACGCGCTGCCGCCATGATCCCAAGGACGTCTCGCCCGGCTCTGGCGGCCGACTCGCACCTGACCCGGCGGGACGCCCTGTGTTATCAGCCAGCCGCGCGGCTCAGACCGATACGCCGAACAGCGCGCCAACGCCGGCCGTCAGCGCCATGGCCAGCGCGCCCCAGAAGGTCACGCGCGCCGTAGCGCGCAACACCGGCGAACCGCCGGTGACCGCGGCCAGCGCGCCCAACAGGGCCAGGAAGAGCAGCGAGCTGATGGCCACGGCCCAGATCAGCGCTGGCTGCGGCGCCAGCAGTACCACCAGCAGCGGCAGCGCCGCGCCGACAGCAAAGGTGGCGGCCGAGGCCAACGCCGCCTGCACCGGCCGCGCCGTTACCATCTCCGAGATGCCCAACTCATCGCGCGCGTGTGCGCCCAGCGCGTCGTGAGCCATCAACTGCGTAGCTACCTGGCTGGCCAGCTCCGGTTCCAGCCCGCGCTCGACGTAGATGGCCGTCATCTCGGCGTGTTCCGCCTCCGGCATGGTAGCCAGTTCCTGCCGCTCCCGGGCCAGGTCGGCGTTCTCGGTGTCGGCTTGCGAGCTGACCGACACGTATTCGCCCGCGGCCATGGACATGGCGCCCGCGACCAGGCCGGCCACACCGGCGATCAGAATGCTCTTAGGCGCAGCGCCCGAGGCGGCCACGCCCAGCACCAGGCTGGACGTAGAGACGATGCCGTCGTTGGCGCCCAGCACGGCCGCCCGCAGCCAACCGATGCGGGAGGTGCGGTGTCTTTCAAGATGTCGCATAAAATGATCCTTTGCTCAACATAGCTGGGGGATAGGTAGATTACGGCCCGCGTAGCCTTGTGGTAGAATACGAGTCTCAGTACATCACGACTTTGGCTCACGCAAAGGCGCAAAGACCGCAAAGAATGGCCGTGTCTTTTGGCGTCTTGGCGTGAGAGTCGTGAACTACTGAGTCTACCAACTTAACCCAAGGCAACTGCGCCTCCAGTATACGACTGCCCCACCAGAAGGTCAACTCAGCCTGGCTCTGCAATTGCTGGCCCGGAGCAGTGAACTCCCATGTCTGAACCAACGCCCGTCTTCTACCTGATTTACGCCGCCGCCGCGCTGATGATCGGCATGGGCAAGGGTGGGCTGGGCGTGGCCTTTGCCGCGTTGGCTACACCGTTGATGGCGTTGGTGTTGCCGGTGGGTGAGGCGCTGGCTCTGGTGTTGGTGATTCAGATGGTGGCTGATGTCTTCGCGGTCGGCGCGCATTGGCGGCGCTGGGACACGAGGCTGGCCGCGCTGCTGATCCCCGGCGCGCTGGTCGGCGTCGCCATCGGCACCTATTTCATCACCGCTGTGTCGCCGCAGGCGCTGCGCACCACGCTGGCCGTCGTCATCCTGCTGTTCACGGGCTACAAGCTGTTCGAGCGCCGCTTCCTGGCCGCGGCGGTCTATCGTCCACGCCCCTGGCACAGCCCGCTGGCCGGCGCCATCTCCGGCTTCGCCTCGGCCGTGGCCAACAACGGCGGCCCGCCAGTCACCATCTACCTGCTGATGCGCGACCTGCAGCCGCGCACCTTCGTCGCCACCACGGCCATCTTCTTCCTGATTCTCAACTACATCAAGCTCCCGTTCTACCTCTACGCTGGCCTGTTCGAGTGGGAGTTGCTGCGCGGCGCGCTGCCGCTGTTGATCCTGGCTCCCCTTGGCGTGTGGATCGGCAAGGCGTTCGTGCTGCGCGTCAACAAGGAACTGTACGAGCGGGTGATCCTGGTCTTTCTGGTGATTTCGGCGCTGTTGGTGTTGTTAACTTAACGGCTCGCCACAACCCCAGCGGGGCCCCAACGCCTTGCGAGTGTCTGGCGCTGTGCGTGCAGATTTGCAGTTCAATTGCAAATCTGCACGCGGGCGCGTCGATCACGTTGTGAGCTCCAGCCTTGTGATCTCGTCGAGATCAAAACGTTGCCTAATCCGCGGCAGGTCGTAGCTGCTCTGCGAGGCCAGCCAGTTCTCCGCCGGCCGCGCACACAGGCTCAGGCTGTGGCTGGTGGAAAGGTTGTTTGGCTCAGGTCTGCCTTGCGCGCCAGGTGCGCTGCCCCTTCAGTCAGGACGATGATCACGGCTACAGCACACTGGATGCCCTCCATGCGCCAGGGGGCCTCGGCTAGCGCTGGCGGCAGATTCTGCGCGGCGGCCAGGTAGGACTCGCCGCTCTCCTCGTGCAGCAGCCAGACCCAGCCAGTGCGCAGGTCCAGCAGCTCGGCGACCTGCGCCAGGGCCGTTGGCAGCGCGCGCTTCAGATCGACCTGCGCGTTGAGCTCGCGCGCGAACGCATTGAGGATCGACAGTTCACGGTTGCGGCGTTCGAGTCGTTTGGCATCGGATGGCGGAGGATTCATGCGCGTCGAGCCTCAGCACATGCCACGTGCAACCTGCAACTTGCGACTTCTTACGCCGCCTGCGCGGCCGGCTCGAACTTGGGCACGGGCACAGCGGCCACTGAGGCCGACAACAGCACCAGGCTGATCCAGACCAGGTCAGCCAGCAGCAGGTGGACGATCTGCATCCAGACCGGCGCCAGCAGCAGCACGTTGACAAAGCCGGCCGCCAATTGGATTACGATGACGATGGCCAGCAGCCGGCTGACCTTGAGCACGGTGGGGTCGGTCTCCTGGCTGCGTAGGATGCGGGTCAGCGCCAGCAGGTAGACGCCTACCAGGATTGACAGCAGCGGATGCCAGACGCGCAGTTGAATCAGGAAATGCTGGCTGGGGTCCATGTCCTGCCGCAGGCCCTCGGCCAGGCTGGCGGCTGGGAAGAGGGTGTCGCCCAGCGCTGTGATCGCGCCGCTGATGCCGAGGATCAACACCCCCAGCAGGCCGGCGCGCAGCGCCCAAACCAGCCAGGGGCGGCTGCGCAGGGCAATGGGACGTTTTCCCGAGGCCCACCAGGCCGTGACGGCCAGTGAGGCCAGCAGCAGGAAGGTGTTGAACAAGTGAATCGACACCACCAGCGCGCGCTCGGCCGAGGTGTCGTCGGCCACCCAGCCAAAGATCACCAGCCCGGCGCCTACCAGCGATTCGCTGAGGATGAAGAAGGCTGATACTGCGGCGCCCCAGCGCACGGCGTGGCCCCTGGGAAAGGCGCGAAAGGCCCAGATCAGCAGGATCAGCACGCCGATCAAGGCTATGCCTGAGGTGATGCGGTGTGAGAACTCGACCAGGGTTTCGATCTGCGGCGCGACCGGCACCACATCCCCGTTGCACAGCGGCCAGTGGTTGCCGCAGCCGGCGCCGGATCCGGTGGCGCGCACCAACGCGCCCCATAGAACCACGATCACATTCCAGATCAACACAGCCCAGGCAAATTTGGCAAAGCGCGATAACTGCATAGAGTCGCTCCTAGAAGACGTTAGGACTGACGGTCCTGCCAGCCCGATGCCTCGTCTGCGTCACACCCAGGACCGTCAGTCCTGATGGGGACGTTAGGACTGACGGTCCTGCCAGCCCGATGCCTCGTCTGCGTCACACCCAGGATCGTCAGTCCTGATGGGTACGTTAGGACTGACGGTCCTGCCAGCCCGATGCCTCGTCTGCGCCACAACCAGGACCGTCAGTCCTGAGAGGCAACGCCGCTATTGTGCCATAAGTCGCAAGAACCGCCAAACATCTCCGGAGCCATCCCATGCAACTCGACACGCTGTTTCACCCTGAGCAAGTCCACCCCAGCGCCTTCATTGCGGCTGGCGCGCTGGTTGTCGGCGACGTGACGCTGGGCGAGCAGGCCAGCGTCTGGTTCAACGCCACCCTGCGCGGCGACGTGGAGTCCATCAGCGTCGGCCCGCGCAGCAACATCCAGGAGGGCTGCATCCTGCACGCGGACCCCGGCTACCGCACGGTGATCGGCGCGGGCGTGACCGTGGGCCACGGCGCGGTGGTGCATGGCGCGCAGGTGGGCGACAACTGCATCGTCGGAATTCGCGCGGTGCTGCTCAACGGCTCGGTGGTGGGCGAGAACAGCATCGTCGGCGCCTGCGCGCTGCTGACCGAGGGCAAGGTTTACCCGCCTGGCTCGCTGATCCTGGGCGCGCCAGCGCGCGTCGTGCGGGAATTGACTGTCGCGGAGATCGACGCTAACCGCAGCTCAGCTGCGCGCTACGTCGAGCGGGCAGCGGCGTTCGGCCAAGCCAACAAACCGGCGCAAAGCCGAACATAGCCTGCCGATTCTGGGCAACTGTGCTATAATGCCACAAATTGAACCCGACTTTGCGCGCCAGACTGAACGCAAGGAGGCTTGATGTGTTAGCCAGCAAATCTTCAATCCGCAGCCCTGACCCATGGACGGAACCAACCTGGGATGTCGCGCTGCTCTTCCCTGCGCAGGGTGCATGGAGCGAGCACGAGTATTTGGCGCTGGATGGCAATCGCCTCGTCGAATTCTCACACGGAAGGCTGGAGGTGCTACCGATGCCCAGCGACACACATCAGTCTATCGTAGGCTTTCTTTACACTGTGTTCCTGGCGTTCGTGCAACAGATGGGCGGCGTGGTGCGCTTTGCGCCGCTGCGGCTGCGCCTGTGGCCGGGCAAGATTCGCGAGCCAGACCTGATGGTGCTGCGCGATGCCAACGACCCGCGCCGGCAGGATGCCTACTGGACCGGCGCCGATTTGGTGGTTGAGGTGGTAAGCGAGGACGATCCAGGCCGAGACTTGATCACGAAGCGCCTGGAGTACGCCCAGGCTGGTATCCCGGAGTATTGGATTGTCGATCCGCGAGTTGAACGCATTACCGTGCTGCATCTGGAAGTTGACACGTATCGTATGCACGGGCAGTTCGAACCTGGTGCGGTAGCAACCTCTGCCATACTTCCAGGACTGGCAGTGGCAGTCGGCAGCGTCTTCCAGGCGCGCTAAATGCGGGCGGACCAAAAACATCGCTTGGAAAGCCGGCTGCAAGGCCGGCTTTCCGAGCGATTGTATTTCATCAGTGGGCGCTGTTTGGCGCGGTTACGTTCCCCAGCGCGCTGCGATCCACTGCACCTCGGCCGCGTCGATGCGCCCGTCGCCGTTGCGATCCAGGCGGGGGTCCCAGCCCGCGCCGCCCGGCGCGCTGTTCCAGGCCGCGCCGGCCAGGCTCAGGTCGGCCACGGTCACCTGCCCGTCGCCGTTCAGGTCGCCCGGCTTGGGCTGGCCGCTGCCGGTGACGATGATAGTCAGGTTGGCCGTGTCGCTGGCGCCGCGGTTGTCCCAGACGGTCACCACCACGTGGTAGACGCCTGGCTGCTGGAAGGTGTTGTAGTTGGTCGCGCCCCAGTAGACGTTACCGTCGCCGAAATTCCACTGCACATTGCCGATGCTCCCATCCGGGTCGTAGCTGCCGCGGGCGTAGACGGTCACGTCCAGCGGCGCGGGGCCGCCGTAGGTGCTGGCCCAAGCCACGGCCACCGGCGGCTGGTTGGGCGCAGTGACATCGACCTGCACGGTGTTGCGCGTGCTGGCACCCTGGTTGTCGGTGACGGCCAGCAAGGCGACGTACTGGCCGGGGGCGGTATAGGTGTGGCTGGGGTTGGGAGCGGTTGAGGTGGCGCCGTCGCCGAACTCCCAGAGGGTGGATGCGATGCTGCCGTCGGGTTCGCTGGAGCCGGCTGAGCTGAAGCTGACGGCCAGCGGCGCGTTGCCGGTTGCCGGGCTGCCCGCAGCCGCCGCCACTGGCCAGCGGTTGCCCCCTGCGCCAAGCTGCTGGTAGCCGATGCGGTAGTTGGCCAGCGGCGTCTCATTGCGCATCAGCGACGCAGCCAGTAGGTTGATTCCGCCGGCGCTGGCAACCGTGGGAGCATATTCCGCCAGGCGTGAGTTGGAGACCAGGAAGCCCTTGGGATCGATCACCGTCCGGTTAGCGCCGATGCGCATGCCGAACAGGTCGCTGGTGGCGTCGAGCTGGTCCAGGGTCAGCGGCGCAAAGCGGTTGCGCTGATCCTGGTAGACTACTATGAAGCTGTTGCCGTCCCAGGCCGCGCGCGGCCGGTATTGGTTGCCGCTCCATGGCGTCAGGTTGGTCATGACGCTGACGTTGCCGTTGACGTCGACGGTGCGCGCCAGCAGGTCGGTCTCGACGCCAGACGTCAGCTCCTGCGACTGGACCAGCAGCGCGGTCGTGCCGTTGGAGGACAGCCCGATCTCGAAGATGCCGTTGCCGCCGGCCGTGGAAAAAGGACCGTGCAGTCCGAAGGAGGCGGTCAGGGCGCCATTTGTGTTCATGAAGATGCCGCCAGTGTCGGCGTTGCTGTCGTCGTGGCTCCAGTTGCTGTGCCAGGCCACCAGCCAGCGTCCGCCCAGCTCGACCACGGCCGGCGCGCGGCTGACGTAGCCGCCGCCTAACCAGACCGGGGTCGGATCGAGCAGCGCGCCATCGCTGCCGCGCACCCGCGCCCCCACAGCCGAGATGAACTGGGGGGTGCCGGCGTACTTGCGGCCGACCACCAGGAACGTATCGCCCACGGCGGCCACGTCGGTTGGGCCAAAGCTCTGAGCCAGCACGCTGAAGGGCGTTGCATCGACTTTGACGCCATCGGCCTGCACGCGCTGGGCCACCACGCCGCTGGCGTTGCCCCACGCCACCAGGTAAAGCGAGCCATTCCAGGCCACGGCCGGCGCCGTCGGGCCGTTCAGGAAGGGGCCAACTGCCAGCTCGACCGGCTCGGCTGTCAGCGGGTCGCCGGCTGCGTCTAGCGGCTGAGCCAAAATGCGCGCCTGGCCAGAGACGTTGCTCTGATAGACCAGCATATAGCCGGCGCCGCTGGCGGCCACGTCGGCGCGCAACTGCGTCGGCGCGCCGGTGGAGGCCACCAGGTTGGGTCCGGCGACGTTGCCGGCGGAAATCACGGCCGTGGCGATGTCGTTGTCGCTGTTGACATAGCTGGTCCAGACGACCTGCAAGCCGCCCGCCGAGTTGGCGGCAATCTCGCCCATGGCTGGGCCGGCCACGGCTACGCCGCCGGGATCCAGCACCTGGCCTGCGGCGTTGACGCGCGCCACGCGCAGCGCGCCGCCCGCGCCCCAGGTGACCTTCCACTGGCTGCCATCCCAGGCTGCGTCGATGGTCGTGTTGGCGTCTGGATAGGATGCGCCAGAGATGTTGACGCCGTTACCGTCCAGCTTTTGGCCGGCGGTGTTGACGCGCGAGCCCATCACGGCCTGGGTGAAATTGGGCTGTTGCTGCTGCCAGACGATGTAGTACTGGCTGCCGTTGGAGACCAGGCTGGCCACCGGCGCAGGCAGCAGCGTGAACAGACCGCCGCCCAGCACGTTGAGGTCGCTGTCGAAGCGCACCGCGCCGGCTCCATCCATTTCGTTGAACGCGGCGAGACACGTACCGCCCGCGCAGGCCAGCTTGAGGTTGAAGCGCATGTAGTAGGTCGCGGGAACCAAGGAGCGGGTCGGCGCGTCCAGCACCACACCGTCGGGCGAGATGCGCAGGGCCATCAGGTCGCCGCTGGCGGCCGTGCCCCAGAACGCCACGACCCAATTGGCCCCGTTGCTGGCCAGCGCCCATTGGCCGGTGATGGGGAGGGCGTTGAAAATTGGCACAGGTTTGGCGTCCAGCGCTTGCCCGGCCGGGCTGACGCGCACGAAGGCCAGCGATTTCTCGTAGTAGCCGCCCGTACCGCTGATGGTATAGCTCTCGAACATCACCAGCCAATTGCTGCCGTTCCAGGCCACTTGCGGGCTGCCTTGGTCGGCGGGGACTGCAGCGATGGCAATCGGTACGGCGTCCAACGGCGCGCCGGCCGCATCGAAGCGCATGCCGTAGATGTCGTAGGCCGTCTCCAGCCCCGACGTGTCAGTCGTGTTGGCGCGGCCGTCGGTCC
Source organism: Anaerolineae bacterium (assembly GCA_049294015.1). Lineage (GTDB taxonomy): Bacteria > Chloroflexota > Anaerolineae > JAAEKA01 > JAAEKA01 > JAAEKA01. Next base: position 10,636 of record JBAQCH010000133.1, on the reverse strand, counting down.
AGACAACCAGCACGGCGTTGGCGCCCTGGCTGATAGCCGGGCTGTTCTGTACGCCGGCGGCAGCGGTAACGGTCGCGTCGCCAGGCAGCCAGCGGGGGGGCGTGCTGACCTGCGCGTGAGCCGCGCGCGCCGGCAGAGCCGCCAAGACGATGACAAGCAGAGCGCCGAGTGTTCGATGGAGGTGCTGGTTCATGAGGGTTTTCGCTCCTTGCTGTGGTCTCGATTGCGAGAACATGACGTACTGCTGGCGCTGCTTTCTTGCCGCCTGAGGCGTTTTGCGGTAGAGTCTGGTGTGGTGAATGGCAGCGATTGTAACACAAGGAGTTCTTGTTGAAGAAATACCTTTTTGCAGCTTTGATGATTGGTCTCGCGCTGGTCAGCGGCTGTTCCAGCCGCGACAAGGGGCAGATCAAGGGCGCTGATGCGCTGGCCGGCGCCGTGCCGACCCTGGCGGCGTCGTACACCGTCAACGGGGTCGACCCGCAAGGCACGGAGTACAGCGGCAACCTGCAAATGCGCCGCGGCGACGCGCCCGGAACCTACGCCTTGCAGTGGATAATCACCGGCAGCGTCCAGGAGGGCTTCGGTCTGCTCCAGGGCAACCAGTTGCTGGTGCGCTGGCGGACCAGCGACGGCATCGGCTTGGGCGTCACCGGCGTGACCACATACACCATTACGACTGAGGGGGAGTTGTATGGCCCGCGCGCCATCGACGGAGTAGACAAGCTGGGTGAAGAGAAGGCGTTCCCTAACCCGCCGGATTGAGCCCTAGAATCGGCGACGGGACGTGGAAACACGTCCCGTCGTCCTGCAAAGTGGGGGTGGGGTGGGATGAAGGCTACTTCAAGGTCATCAGGTAGGCCACCAGGTCATCGATCTCCTGCGCAGACAGCTTCTCGGCCCAGTTCTGGGGCATGATGCCGGCTGCGCACTGGGCTTCAGGGTCGCTGGCGTTGCAGCCCTTGGCCAGATGAGCGTTGGTGTCGACGATGGACTGGTGCAGGTATTGCTCGGCCGTCTCGCCGGCAACCGAGCTGCCGGCCCGACTGGCTATGCCGGCCAGCGATGGACCGACCAGGGCTTTGCCAGCTTCCAGCGAGTGACAGGTGGCGCAGCCGGCGTTGCCGGCCAATATGGACTGGCTAAACAGCGTCTGGCCGTTGGTAGCGTTGCCGCCAGCCGCAGGAGCAGGCTGCTGGGCAGCCGGAGCAGCGGGCGCGGCCGGCGCACTGCTGGAGCCACCGCCGCAGGCCGCCACGACCGCTGCCAGCGCCAGAATAGCGATGAGAATGATCAACTTACGCATAGGGTCTCCTTTTCCACGCGGGAATTGGTGAAAAATTCAAGTGACGCACTGCGTTATTATAGCGCACCCGCTGCAGAAGTGAAAGATCGTGCAACCGTCAGCGCAGCGTCAGCAGGAAGGCCACCAGATCGTCCAGCTCTTGCTGCGTCAGCGCCTGGGCCAGGTCAGGGCGCATCTGGCCGGGCTGGAAGCCTTCGACGACGTAGGCGTTGGGATCAACCAGCGACTGCATCAGGTACTGCTCAGCCGTCTGGCCGGGGACGCGCGTCTCGGCGCGCGTAGCCACGCCGGCCAGCGACGGCCCAACCAACTGCACGCCCGGCTCCAGCGAGTGGCAGATCTGGCAGCCCGCGCTGGCGCCCAGGGTTGCGCCGTTGAACAGCCGCTCGCCCGCCTTGGGATCGGCGCTCAAGCGCGCATCCTGGAAAGCCAGCCTGGCGATTTGCCCCAGCGCCACCGTCACCTGCTGGTCGGCCAACACCTGCGGTTCGGTCTGATCCTTCTGGTCGAACAGCAGCACCCGCAGGCGGCGCTGGCCGGGGGGCACCTGCGCCTGTTCCAGCACCGCGATCGGCGCGCTGGGGTCGGCGCGCTGGTCGTAGGTCTTGTCCAGCGCCACCGTGTTGTCAACCTCGATCAGCAGGCGCAGCGGAGCGGCCTGGCCGGGGTCAGGCGCTTGTTCGACGATGGCAGTCTGGCCGGCCGGCGTCATCGGGTAGCCGCTGCGATGTACCAGGCTGACCGACACCTGCGCCTGCGTGCTGGCTGGCGGCTGGAATGGAACCATGGTGGCCAGGATCGACAATGCCAGCACAACCGCCAACAGCGCCAGCGCCGGCGCCGCGCTGCGCCAGCGGAGCTGGCTGAAGCCCAGCGTGTAGGTGGTGGCCGGCACGCGTCCCTCGCCGGCCAGAGCCCGTGCGAAATCGTTGGGCGGCAGCCAGCCGGCGCTGACCGGCGCGCCGATCAGCTCGCGTCGCAGCCGCGGCAGGCGCTGGCGATCAACCCGTTCTTGCAGCCATAGGTTGCCCTCGCGGTTGGCGCAATCCTCCGGCGGGCAGCCCACGAACTGCACCGCGGCCGCGCCGGCGCGCAAGGCGGAGCGCGCCAGGTCAGGGTGGGCCATGCCGATGCAGGTCAGCGGGATCACCTCGACGTGAGCGCCGCCGGCTGAAGCGGGCGGGAGCGCACCGGTCGCGCCGAAATGACCCGCCTCGGCCGGGTTCAGGTAGCGTCGCGCGGCCTGCTGGGCGTGGCGCTCGCAGGTAAAGACGACATGCACCGGCAGCGCCGCATCCTGGGCCGCCCGCGCAATGGTCTGTTGCCACAGCGGCTCGGCCGGCCGTTCGCCCAGGGTGATGGCCAGCGGCGGGCAACTGCCGATGCAGATGCCGCAGCTCACGCACAGGGTGGGGTCGATGACGGCCAGGAACTTGTGCGCTGCGCCCGGCTCGCGGTCGACCATGGTGATGGCGCGGTAGGGGCAGTCGGCTTCACATAACGTGCAACCGGTGCAGCGCTCGCTGTCAACCAGCGCCGGCTGCAAGCGTTTGCGCGCCAACAGCCAGGGCAGCGCTGTCACCAGGGCCAACACCACGGCGATGCCGCCCCAAAACAGGCCCGGCGGCAGGCGCAGCGCGGCCGGCACGTACCACAGCAAGAAGATGTCCAGCGGTACTTGAGCTGGCAGTTGGCCGGGATCGGCCGGGGCCAGCATGCCCACGGGGATGAAGATCGCGGCTAGCAGCAGCGGCGCGCCCAGCAGCGCCATCCAATAGCGCGGCGGCAGAATCTTGGCCCGCCGCAGCCGCTTGATATGCACGTAGAAGAACAGTCCAATGAGCGCCGACAGCAGCAGGTGGACGGTCAGCACGCCCAAGGCGAACAGCCAGCCGCCGGCCGCGGCCTCGGTCAGCATGAAGCGGTTGAGGAAAGCCACACCGCCGGCCGAGCCGGCCAGCAGGTCAACCAGCGCCTGGTTGAAGAGCTGCGCCCGCTGGTCGAAGATCAGCCAGTAGCCGGTCAGCCCCGCGCCCCAGACAAAGACCACCAGCACGATGCCGCTGGTCCAGGCCAGCCAGCGCGGGCCGCGCAAGCGGTCCATGAAGAAGGTGCGCCAGCCGTGCAGGAGGGCCGCCACGACAGCCAACACCGAGGCATAGCGGTGCAGGGCGCGCATGAAGCGGCCCAGCAGGTTGGCCTCCATCTTGGCCACGGCCTGGTAGGACTCGTCAAAGCCGAACTGGTAGAAGAGGGTCAGGTAGACGCCGGTGACCAGAATGATCAGCAGCGCGAAGAGGGTGATGGTGCCGGTGTGGTAGAGGGGGTTCCACTGCGGCGAGCGAACCCAGCGCACGATAGGACGCTCCAGCGCGAGGCTGAACCGCTCCAGCCGGTTAAGGGTGCGGCGTACCGGGTTGCCCTGCCGTAGCGACCAGTCGACGGTGCTATCGGCCGCAGGCTGATTGTCCGTGGGGTGTTTGGGCAGCTCGTCGACGTATTCGGCTGGCGCGAGCTCGGTCTGATCGGTGACTGCGAGGTCTGGCATAACGCGCAGGTGAGTTGCGGGGAGGCCTGCCGCGAATTACGCGAATGAGGCGCAAGGGAGATTTCGCCCAATTCGCGTAATTCGTGACAAGGAGATCAGGTTTCAGCTACCAGAGCTTGAAGCCGGGCGACGTGTTCTGCATGTTGCTGATCTGATAGAACAGGTTGGGGCCGTACATCAGAATGATCAGCAGGATGGCAATGGTCAGCCAGGGCGCCCAGCGGTCCAGCCAGCTAGGCGTGAGCTGCGGGTCCTGGATCGACTGCGCCTCAGGCACCTGCGGCACCTCGGCAGCCGGCGCCGGCTTGCGCAGCACGGTCACTACCATGATCGTCACGAAAAGGTAAGCGCCGATGAACAGGATCGAGCCGCCGATGGCCGTCTGCAAGAGGCGAGGTTCCCAGTTGGCCGGCACGTAGGGGGCGATGCCCAGTGGGGTGCGGCGCGGCGCGCCGAGCAGGCCCAGCGTGTGCATGGCGTTGGAGAAGATCATCATGCCTACAAACCAGATCCAGCCCTGGGCCAGGGCCAGTTTGGGCGCCCACAGCTTGCGACCGGTCAGGTGCGGCACCAGCCAGTAGGCGATGCCCATGAAGGTCATGGTGGCGGCCGAGGCCACCGTCAGGTGGAAGTGGCCGGGCACCCAGGCGGTGTTGTGGATCACCAGGTTGATGTTGTAGGAGGCGTTGGTGATGCCGCCGATGCCGCCGAAGATGAAGAGCACGCCGGACAGAACCTGAATCGAGACTGACGGGTTGCTCCAGGGCAGTTTGGGGATCCAGCCTAGCAGGCCCTTGCCGCCCCGCTGCCGTCCGGCGTATTCCAGCGACGCCACGACGGTGAAAGCCGTCAACAAGGAGGGGAAGGCCACGGCGTAGGTCAGGACGGCGTGGATGGTCTTCCAGATGGTGGGAACGCCAGGGTCGGTGAACTGATGGTGAAAGCCGAGCGGCGTCGATAGCACCAGGAACATCCAGAAGGAGAAGCGCGCCAGCGAGTCGCTGAACAGCTTGCCGCCGGCCTGCTTGGGCAGCATGGCGTACCACGAGACGTAGGCCGGCAGCAGCCAGAAGTAAACCAGCGGGTGGCCGGTGAACCAGAAGTAGGTGCGGTTGAGCTGCGGATCGACGCCCGGCAGCAGGCCCAGCGACCAGGGCAGGAGCTGCGTCAGGATTTCAACGGCGATGCCCAGGGTGGCGATCTGCCACATGACCATGGTGATCAGGCTGCCGAAGGCCATCAGCGGCGTGCGCACGCCGGGGTTGGCCTTGCGCCAGCGGTAGTAGGTGATGTAAAAGCCGTAGCCTTGGACCCAACTGCCCACCACCACCAAGACCAGACCGACGTAAAAGGCCCAGTTGGCCTGCAAGGGCGGGTAGAAGGTGTAAAGCACAGACGCTTCGTTCAGCAGGATCGGCACAGCCGCGGTCAGCAGGCCCAGCGTCATCATGATGAAGCCCAGCCAGCCCAGCTTTGGATAGGCCAGCGGCCGGCGCAGGCCGTAGGTGACGGTCAGGGTGAAGAAGCCGGTGATGAAGAAAGTGGTCCAGATCAGGGCGTTGAGCACGCCGTGCAGCGTCAATCCCTGGTAATAGGAGGCCAGCAGCGGCTGCAACAGGGCGTAGATGTCCTTGCCGCCGATGGTCAAACCGGAGAACTCCAGCGCTTGCAGCGGCCCAAACAGCGAGCCGATGGAGAGCGCCAGCGTGGCAAACAGCAGTTGCAAGCCGATGAAACGTTTTTCGCCTTTGGAGAGCACATACTTCGCCGGCACAGCCGTAGGCGTCCCTGCGGCGACGGGAGTGGTAGTGGCAATTGCAGTCATAAGTGCGTTACCTCGTCGGGGGCTTAGGGCGTCACAGTGATGGTGCCGTACATGGCGGCGTGGCCGGTGCCGCAGTACTCGTGGCAGACCCAGTTGTACTCGCCCGGCGTGTCGAAGCGGCGCGTCAGCGTCGACACCTGGCCGGGGATGACCATCATGTTGACGTTGGTGCCTTCCAATTTGAAGCCGTGCTGCACGTCCGGGCTGGTGACGTAGAAGGTGATCTCAGAGCCGGCCGGCACGCTGATCTGGCGCGGGTCGAAGTACCAGCCCTGGCCGTGGGCTACGATGTAGGCCTCGTAGCGTCCAGGAGCCAGCTCGCGCAGGCCCGGCTTGGCGAAGGGGCCAGAGGTCGTAATGGTGTTGGGATTGACGCGCGCTTCGGGGGCTGGGAGCTGGATGCCGAGCGAGTAACTGGCCACTGCCACCGCCAGCGCAAAGACCACCAGCATGGCGATGGCGGCGATCATCCATCCTCGCTCGTAGGGATCGATATGCACCGAGGGCTCAGGGGACTGCGGTTGCGGTGTGGTCATGGCGTGTTGGCTCCTTGACTCACCATTATGAGGTAGACATAACCCCACAAGGCGACGATCATAAAGAAGAACAGCACCATCATCAACACGGTGCCTCGCGGTTTGAAGTGTTCCTCTTCGTGTTCAGGCTTCTGTTCTGGCTTCATAGAATTACCTCCTTGCTCCTTGCGGACAAACGACTGTGAACGATGAGCAGATCATTTGAGCAGTTGTTTCAAGTCGGCGGCCATATCTTCCGCCGTTGTTCCATAGGGGAAGACCAGCCGCAGGCGTCCTTCCCGATCCAACACCATCAGCGAAGCCGTGTGGTCCACCAGATAGCCGGTGGCAGCCGACCCTTCGTGTTTCTCGTAGAACACGCCGAAGGGCGTGGCGGCCGAGGCGATCTGGTCCGGGGAGCCGGTCAAGCCAACGAAGCTGGGGTTGAAGTTGCTTAAGTAGTTTTTCAGCACGGCGGTCGTGTCGCGCTCAGGATCCACCGTCACCATCACCAGTTGAACCTGGTCGGCCTTGTTGCCCAGCAGCTCCAGCGCCTTGTTGACCGCGCCGAGGGTGGTCGGGCAGACGTCGGGACAGAAGGTGTAGCCAAAATAGACCAGCGCCAGCTTGCCGCGAAAATCCGTCAGGCTGGCCGGCTGGCCATTCTGGTCAGTCAGGGTCACGGCCGGCGCGGTCGCGGCCGAGTCCAGATAGAGTCCGTGATATTGGTAAGGCTGGCAGCCGGTCAACAGCGCCAGCAACACAATGAGCAGCAGAGTCAACGATCGCATGGGTATCCTTCAGGCTTTAGGCGCTTCAAGGCGCGTAACAAAGAAACAGGTGCGCCGCTTCGTAGATCAGCTTGTTCGCGCCGGTGGCTTTTTGCACTTCCTCGGCCAAGACGCCGATGTGGCGCAGAATGCGGTCGGCGTCGGACACGGCCACCTGGTAGCGATACTTGCCGCGGATGATGCCCCAGCCGTCGACCAGCACGAAGGTGGGGTCGAACTGGAAGCCGCCGGCGTCGTCGGGCGCGTAATAGGCCTCGAAGCCGCTGCCGATCAACTCCTTCAGGCGCGCCGGGTCGCCGGTGACAAAGCGCCACTGGCTGGTGTCTGCGCCCAGGCTTTCGGCGTAGCGCTGAAGGGTTTCGGGCGTGTCGTGGGCGGGGTCGAAGCTGATGGTCACGAACTGTACCGGCAGACCGCCCAGGTCGGTGTCGTGCAGGCGCTGCTGCACCTCCTGCATGGTGGCGTTCATGCGGTCGCACTCAGCGCCGCAGCCGGTGTAGAGGAAGTTGTAGAGCACCACCTTGCCGCGCAAATCTTCGCTGGTGAGCCGCTGGCCGCTCTGATCGACCAAGGTGAAGCCGGGCGCCAGGCGTATGCGGGGCAGCACTTTGATTGGCTGGATGATGGCAAAGGCGAAGACGCCCGCCACCAAAAGCACGCCAACTACCAGCAGAATCCACCACCAGTGGAAGCGCCGGCCTGTGCCCCTGCCAGATGTGGCGGCTTGAACAGCCATAGCGAATTCGCTCCTTCAGCCCATCGTTGGGTGACATGCTGCGGCCGGCCGTCAGGCGTCAGATGACCTGCTAGCGTCAGCCTGGATTGCTGTAGTTTTACCACAATCCGGCGATTGCGACAAATCGCACAGCCCTGTGCCCCACTGCACGACTAAAACAAGAGCATAGCCAACTGAGGCCGGTACTCCCGGGTCAACTCGTGCTCTTCGCCCAGCAGCACGAACAGACTCAGCGTGGCCTGGCGCGCCTGGTTGCGGAATGCGCTGCGGTCGCGGCGTACCACCTCCAGGTAGCCCTCCAGCGCCTCGCGGTAGCTGCCCTTGGCGGCCAGCGCCGCGGCCAGCGCCAGTCGGGCGTCCAGGTCGTCGGGGCTGGCTGCCAGCCTGCGCCGCGCCTCCACCTCGCCGCCGCTCAGCGCGGCCTGCTGGCGGAAGCTGGCCTTGGCGATCCAGCTCTCGGCCTCGGGGCGTTCTGGCTTGCCAAAGGGCACCCGCTGCAGGGTAGCCAGCGCCTCGGCGTATTGATCTTGCTGGAAGAGCACGCGCCCCAGGCCCAGCAGCGCGGCCGCGTGGCTGCCATCGCTCTGCAAGGCCCGGCGATAGCCTGTCGCTGCCCGCGCCAGGTCGCCTTGAGCCTGCAGCCGTTGCGCCTCGGCTGCCATGCTGTCGGCCGCGCTGGGCACAAGCTGATCGATGAAACGCCGGATCTGCGGCTCGGGCACGGCGCCGACGAACTCGGACACCACCTGGCCGTTGCGAAAGCCCTTGACGGCCGGAATGCCCTGGATGCCGTAGCGCGAGGACGTGCGCGGGTTGTTGTCCACGTTCAGCTTGGCCAGAATCCAGGCGCCGTTGGCCTCGGCTGCCAGCCGTTCCAGCACGGGGCCGATCATGCGGCATGGCCCGCACCACGGCGCCCAAAAGTCCACCACCACCGGCACGCGGCGGGACTGCTCGATCACGGTCTGCTCAAAATCGCGGTCGCTGATTTCGATCACCGCGTTGGATCTCGTATCAGAAGCTGCCATCTCCATCTGCCTCCAAAAACAATTGCTGCTCTGGCCGGTCTCCGACCTGAATCGCCGCTCTGGCCGGTCTCTGACCGAGCCAGTCAGGGGCCACGTACAACGGGCACGGTCGGAGACCGGCCCGAGCAATCATCAAATCCAGCGCTTTGGATGCAAATCCCCCCCGATGCGTTACCAGGAATGCAGCGGCTCCCGCTACTCGTCATCTGCGCCGTAGGGCGCCAGTTCCTCGTCGATGCGCAGCACGAACTTGTGCAGATGTATGCTGGGCGCTTTGAGGTTGAAGTCGCGAATGGCGCGGTTGATGGTCTCGGCCTGCTGGCGAAACTCGCGCACGGCCGCCAGCCAGACCCCCTCAATCCATTGATGGCCGGCGCAGATCTCGGCGTCGCGCGCCTCCAGATAGCTGGCGTGGGCCTGCGCTAGCTTAGCGCGCGCCGCTGCTACGTCCGCGTCGATCTTTTTACTGTCTTCGATCCAGGGCAGAGTGAAGCCGGCGTTCTTGAGCAGGCTGTGGGTCAGCTCGTCGCTCTCGTCCAGGTAGGGGTTGCGGTCCAGATTGAGCGGCTTACCCTTGCCCGGCAGCGTGCTCCAGTCGATCTTGGCGATCTGCTCCTCCACCAGGCTTTGCCACTCGCGCGGCTTGGCCAGCCGCGGCTCGGCCGCCTGTTCCTCCTGGTACTGGCGGCGCAGTTGATTCTTCGCTGTTGGTTTGTCGCTGTCGTTGGTCATGGCGTGCTCCGAGTCGATGAGGGACGAGATGAATAAATCATAACCCAACCGAGCGCTTCGTTGCGGCCTTTAGCTGGGGCTGGCAGTCGCCAGGCGGGCCCGCGCCAGCGCAGTATAGACGGCGCCGTCAGGCCGCAGCTCACTCTGGAACAGCACGATCTCCTCCACCGGCACAACGCCCAGCTCGCCGGCCTCGGTTCGCTCCAGCAAGCCAGCCAAGGTCTGGCGTTCCGCCGGTGAGATGCGGTCGTTGACGCGGCCCAGGGTGAGGTGCGGGCTGAAAGGGCGCGCCTCCCTGGCAAAGTCCAGCCGGGCCATCTGCAGGTCGATGGCCCGCTGCACGCCTGCCAGCGCCTTCGGCATGTCCGGCACGCCCACCCACAGCACGCGCGCCCGCTGCGGGCTGGGAAAGCAGCCCAAGCCAGCGACGCGCAGGGCGAATGGCTCGAAGCCGGCCGCCGCCGCCAGCACGCCCTGCGTCACAGCCTGCGCCTTCTCCTCCGGTGTGTCGCCCAGAAACTTCAGCGTCAGGTGGATGCCATCCGGGTTGGTCCAGCGCACGACCCGCGGCGGCAGGCGCCGCTTCAGGTCAGCCTGCAAGCCGCCCAGGGCCTGTTTCACCGCAGGGCTGAGCTCAATCGCAATGAACAGACGCAGGGGCTTGGAGGACATCGCTTCACTCATCACGCCGCAACAGATCGGCCAGCGTCTCGCGCCGCTGGATCAGCCGGGCCTGGCCGCGCTCGACCCAGACCACGGCCGGCCGCAGGGCTGCGTTGTAGTTGCTGGCCATGCTGAGCTGGTAGGCGCCGCTGGCCGGCACGGCCAACAGGTCGCCCATCCGCAACGGCGGCAGGTCGATGTCGTGGATCAACACGTCGCCGGTCTCGCAGTAGGGGCCGGCCACGTGGACGCGCTGCGGGGCTTCGTCGCTCCGGCGGTTGGCCAGCAGCGCGCTGTAGCGCGCGTCATACAGTGCTGGCCGCGGGTTGTCGGCCAGGCCGCCGTCGATGAACGCGTAGCTGACGTCGCCGGCCTGCTTGACAGCGCCTACGCTGTAGAGGGCCACGCCGGCGCGCGCCACCAGGCTGCGTCCCGGCTCCAGTACCAGCCGTGGCAGGGGCAGGCCATGCTGCTGGCAGCCCGCGACGACCG
>JBAQCH010000132.1:0-1830 GCA_049294015.1 Anaerolineae bacterium | reverse complement strand
GTGTAGTTCAAGTGGAGGCTGCATAAGCGGTTGGAACTGGTGGTCCGGCAACGGCAATGTCTTGTGGGTGCATCTCTGAAAATTCATGATCTATGCGGCCATCAGCGGAGATGCATATTCGAATGGCCCAATAGATCGAGTGGAGCCCGCTAGCGTCATCGGTTGTGATTGATTTGAGTCGACGATTTTCCTCTTATGCGGGTTCGATTGGTTTAGCACTCGGGCAGCTTTGCGAAAGTTGCTGCTCAGTAGCTTCCAGGCGGAGTGCCATCGGTTACTTTGGATCAGACTGCGCAAGGTCAGGATCGCTTGACCGCCAGGGTTTGTCCAGGTCATACCAGAACGTTTCAGGCGTTGTGTGACCAGGGTTTTGCAGCTGGCTTCCATGACACCACTGGCAATCGGAAGGTTCATGCGAAGGTATTCGGAGTAATGCATGCGCGGCTGTTGATTGCGGAAATAGGTCAGTTCCGCCTCCAGACGTTTGCGCTTATTGCCGCTAGCCAAGCTAGCCTGGAAGCGCAAGACGCGGATCACCCGTTCAGCGCCATCAGCAGCTTCTTTGAGCCAGGTTTTCAAGCGCTCGAAGTAGTCCTTGCTAGCCTGGGTGCTTTCGCCCCAAGCTGCATCGCAACCGTTCTTCAGATGATCGCAAGCGTGATAGTAGTCCACGATTTCGACCGGCGCTTGGGATGGTGCAGGCAACTGAGCTTCGATGTCGTTCATCAGCCGCCAATTATCTTTGGCGCCATCAGCCAAATGAACCCGCTGCAAGTCAGGACTCAAGGCTAAGATACTGGCCATTTCTGTGGTTAACTGTTGCTGCAAGATCACTTTCTTGCTTTCCGGCATGCGCGCATAGCGTATGGTCTGTAATCGCTCGGCTTCCTGGTCGTACAAAGTCACCGTGCCACAGCCTACTTCCTTGTAACCTGTGGGTCCGCTGGCATGTTTGCCGGGCTGTTGCGCTTTCTCGTGTTTGTCAGCACCCCGAATGGGCGACATCACGCCATCTACGGAGAGTGCGATGACCTTAGCAGCCACTGGGACGGTCTCCGTTTGACGTATCTGCGCTTCCCAAACCACACGCTGCTCTTCCCAGTGCGGCGAGAGTGCTTTGGTAAGCCGATCGAGCGTGCTGCGAGAAGGCTGCATGTTGCCAATCTCGCCAAACAGATCTTCGCTTTCGCCAGGCGTCAGATGCGCCATCACAAATGCTCCCTGGCGCGCTGCACGCGGTGTGAAATAGCCAGCGATGATCCCACTGCGTAATTCCAACGGGCAGATGGCTCGACCTTTTTCCTCGACCGGTTGGTACAGATGGCGTTCCACCACAACTCGACCGGCTGCCGTAAGATACGTCTCGCTCGATCGGATACCACGACGATACACCTTTCCTTCCACTTCGATCTCTTCTACAGTCATGTCGTACCGACTCAATTCTTCGCTCACCAACTCACGCTCTAACGCCATGACCAACATGTGTACGTCCTGCTCAAAGCTCTCAAATCTATCCACGCTGCAAGAATCACCCTGCATCGCCCATTCCTCGCGCCGCTTCTGGATGAATTCAACGAGCCGTTGTGCGGCTGGACTATGCAAGGTGTTGTTAGTGTGGCAAAATTCCATCGGTGGCCTCCGTTTTGAGTAGGGTTTTAGTAGACCATCTACTTTTACGCGAGGCCACCTTTTTGTCAAGCACCGCTTCTATTTTTCAGAGATGCACCCATTCATCATTCACTCGATGATCTTGTGGATCAAGACCTGCGGCGCAGGCGGGCTTTCGCTAATGCAGTAGGCTGACAGCAGCAGGCGGCGGCGGGCTTCGGC
>JBAQCH010000131.1:0-7483 GCA_049294015.1 Anaerolineae bacterium | reverse complement strand
GCGCTGGGACGCGGTCATCGACACCTGCGGCTACGTCCCGCGCCTGGTGCGCGCCTCGGCCGAGCTGCTGGCCGGCAGCGCGGCGCACTACACCTTCATCTCCAGCATCTCGGTCTACCGCGACTTGGACCAGGCGCCGGTGGACGAGAGCAGCCCGGTCGGGATCTTGGCGGACCCAACTGTGGAGGAGATCACCGGCGAGAGCTACGGCCCGCTCAAGGCGTTGTGCGAGCAGGCGGCCGAGACGGCCATGCCCGGCCGTGTGCTCAATGTCCGTCCCGGTTTGATCGTCGGCCCGCATGACCCGACCGATCGCTTCACCTACTGGGTTTGGCGTGCGGCGCTGGGAGGTGAGGCGCTGGCGCCAGGCCGGCCGCAGCGCCGCGTTGAGCTGATCGACGCCCGCGACCTGGCCGGTTGGATCCTGCGTATGGTCGAGGCGCAGCAGACGGGGATCTACAACGCGACCGGCCCGCTGTATGAGCTGACTATGGGCGAGATGCTGGAGACCTGCCGGCGAGCCAGCGGCCTTGACATGCGCTTCACCTGGATAGATGAGGCGTTCCTGCTGGCCAACGGCGTGGCGCCCTGGAGCGAGCTGCCGCTCTGGCTGCCAGAAGCGGAAAACGCCGTCATGGCGGTCGCTTATCAGCGGGCCATCGCGGCCGGGCTGGCTTTCCGGCCGCTCGCCGAGACGGTGCAGGACACGCTGGCCTGGCTCAGGACAGATAGAATCACTGCAGACGGCGATCTCGCCAGTGTGCAGATGCGCGCGGGCATGGCTCTGGCGCGCGAAGCGGAGTTGCTGGCCGCCTGGCAGGCGCAGCAGGAGAAACAGCGATGACCATGATCACCTTTGCCCAAGGCAATATCCGTTTCACCCACCGCATCGCCGGCGTGGCCATCGAGGATGGCCGCGTGCTGCTGCATCAGGCCGAAAGCGACGACTTCTGGGCGCTGCCGGGCGGTCGCGCCGAGCTGCTGGAGTCGGCCGCCGACACCTTGCGCCGCGAGATGCGCGAGGAACTGGACATCGAGGTCGAGGTCGTGCGGCCGCTGTGGCTGGTGGAGAATTTCTTCCAGCACCAGGGCTGTCAGCACCACGAGCTGGGCATCTACTTTCTGATGCGCGTGCCGGTCGATTGGTCCCACCGCGCTCAGACCGAGCCCTTCCTGGGGGATGAAAACGGCACGCGGCTGATCTGCCGCTGGTTTCCCCTGGCGGAGTTGGCGGCCATCAAGGTCTATCCTTCCTTCCTGGCCAGCGGCTTGCGCGCCCTGCCGGCGACTTTGCAGCACGTGGTCCACATCGATTCTTAGTCGAGGAAAAAGCGCAGCATGATGCCATGCACGATCTGCTCGATGGGCGCCTTGTCGTCGGTGAGGACTGTGCCGGATAGATCGGCCGGGCGGGCGGTGCGGGCGGCGCGGCCGGCCATCTCGGCCAGCAGCGGCTGGCTGGCCGGGTCCAGGGCCGCCACGTTATGCCGGAAGTCGTCCAGCGTCGTCGGCTGCATGGTCGCCACCACCAGCGAGTTGCCCAGGCTCCACTCCTCGCTCGATTCGTCCACCACGTAGACCGACGGGAAGACCTGCCTCATGGTCGCGGCCAGCGCGTCGACCAGGGCGCTGTCGTCGCGGCTGCGCGCAGCGTTGACCGCCACCACGCCGTCCGCCGACAGGCTGGCGCGCGTCAGCTCGAAGAACTCTACCGTGGCCAGGTGGAAGGGAATGTAGGGCGGCCGGTAGGCGTCAATGGCGATCACCGAGTAGGGCGCGGCCTGGCCCAGGGCCCCTGCGCTGCGCGCCCGCAGCCAACTGCGCCCATCGGCCGCCACCGCGTTGACGTTAGGATAGGCGTCCAGGTTGAAATACGCCCGCGCCGCAGCTACGATATCCGGGTCCAACTCCGCCCCGTCGATCGGGATTGGCCCATACACGTCCGTGTACAACTGCGCCACCGTCCCCCCCGCCATGCCGACCACGTACAGCCGCCCCTCCCCGGTTCCTTCAGGATCGCCCTCAATCCCCTCGCTTCCTTGTCTACTTGTCTCCTTGTCTACCGGTTCCTCTCCCCTCGCAAACAACGGCGCCACCAGGAAATAGTCCCATATCCCCTCGCTCAGCGCCGATTGCGGGTGGTAGACCGAGTGAATCCCGATGCCCTCGTTCAGCTTCAGCCAGGTTTCCGGCCCGCGCTGGATCACCTGATAGTAGTTGTAGAGCGACTCGCCCTCGTGCAGCAGGCCCGGCTCCGGCTTGATCAGCCCCTGCCCCGCCAGCCAGCCCAGCCCCGCCAGCGGCAACAGCGCCAGCGCGGCCGGCGCAGCCTTTGGGCCGCGCTCCAGCGCCAGGCCGATCAAAGCCACCACCGCCAGCAGCGTCCCCAGCAGCACGAAGGTCAGCCGGGTGCCGATGGCCGGGATCAGCACCAACACCGGCAGGAAGGTGCCCAGCAGGCTGCCCAGCGTGCTCAGCGCATAGAGCCGGCCGGCCACCTGCCCGCTGCTGGCCACGTCGGCCACGGCCAGGCGCAGGGCGAAGGGGGAGACCATGCCCAGCAGCAGCGTGGGCAGGCTGAAGAGCAGGAAGATCGACACACCCGCACCCAGCAGTACGCCGGCGCTAAAGGCCTCCAGGTTGAGTGAGCTGAGCGCGGCCTGCTGCAACGCTGGACGCGACGCCACCGGGATCAGCGCCACCAACAAGGCTGCGACCAGCGCGATGACGTAGAGCAGCGCAGCCTGCGGCCGGCGGTCGGCCACGCGCCCGCCCAGCCAGTAGCCCACGCTCAAGCAGGCGAGGACCAGGCCGATCAACGCGGCCCAGACCAGGATCGAGCTGCCGAACCAGGGGTCCAGCAGCCGCGCGCCGCTCAGCTCCATGCCCAGAGTCGTGAAACCGGCGACCACTACCAACACGTTCAGATAGCGCGGCCGGCGCACCTGCGCCGCCGTTGCTTGCTTCATCATTGCTTGCTCGTCCTTAAGCCCAGCGAGAAGATAGTTGCTACATCGGCGCCAGTGTAGCACAGCACGCAGCCCCCGTCAACGGCCACAAGCGGCGGCGCATACCTGCCGCGCCCCTGCCAGGATTGACGGCAGGGGGTGCTGTCGGTACAATGAATTTCCCTGTCGGTTGAGATCGTGCGCCGTCTGCTCGCCAACAACGAGACGTGATCATGTCGTTGGCCATGCTTGCGACAACGCGCGGCCAGTCACGAGAGCAGCGCAGGGTCTGGCGCAGCCAACCTGGATTGTACCAGAGACCCGATTGTCAGGAGGATTGCGATGTATCGGATCAGGTGGATTGTCATAGCAGCTTTGCTGTTGACGCCGCTGCTGGCCTCGCCGGCCGCGGCAGCGGAACCAGGCCAGCCCGGCCCAGGGGACCTCACGGTGAGCGCCGAAGCGAGCGGCGTGGTGTTCGACCTGCGCCTGCCGGCCTATCGCGTCGAGAACGTCACTCACGACGGTGTGACCTATCAACAGATCGCGATCGAGGGCCAGGGCTGGCGGGCAGCCGGCCAGCCGGGCGCGCCCAGCCTGCCCGAGCGCGGCTTGATGCTGGCCGTGCCGCCGACGGGCGAGGTGACTGTGCAGGTGCTGGAGGCCCAGCCGAAGATAGTGGAGGGCGTCTTCAATCTCGCGCCCGCGCCCACGGCAACCCTGGTCGAGGACGAAGCCGGCGGCCGGCTGGTGGAGCAGTGGCTGGCCGACCCGCAAGCCTACTTGGCGGAAAACTCAACACCGGCCGCCCAGGCCGAGATCACCCAGGAGGGCTGGTTCCGCGGCTATCGCTTCGTGCGGCTCTCGCTGCGCCCCTTCCAGTACAACCCGGCCAGCGGCGAGCTACAGGCTGCTCCTCTCATGCGGGTCCGGGTTAGTTTTTCTGAGCCGGCCGCAGCCGCGCCTGCGCCGGCCGACCCGCTCTTCGCCTCCATCTTCGCAGCCACCTTCGACAACTATCAGCAGGCGGCCGGCTGGCAGACCCGGCCCGAGGCGCAGGCCATCCCGGCGGGGGCTGCGCAGTTGCTGACCGATCCGCAGGTCAAGATCACGGTCAACAGCGACGGCCTGTATCGGGTGACCTACGCCGCCTTGCAGAGCGCTGGCGTCACCACCGCCGTGCTCAACAGCCTCAACCCGCGCACCTTCCGCCTGCTGGACGCGGGCCAGGAGCAGCACATCCGCGTGTTGGGTGAAGAGGACAACGTCTTCCACCCGTCCGATAGCATCGTGTTCTACGGCCAGCGCAACACCCATCCCCACAGCAGCGACGACAACATCTATTGGCTGACCTGGGGCGGCGCCAACGGCCTGCGCATGGCCGTCCAGAACGCAGCCCCCAGCATCGCGCCGCTGGCCACCACGCTGCTCACCACCGCCCACGCCGAGGAAAACAAGGAGTACAAACAGCAGCGGCCCTACGTTGAGTGGCTGCAACCTGTGCTGTACGACAACTGGTACTCGGATTTGGTAGGCTTTGCGAGCCTACCCGCCAAGGTCGTCACGTTTCCCGGCCTCAAAGTCAACACGGCCTCGGCCGTTGCGCCGCTGTTGTCGGTTTGGCTGGCCGGCGACCAACAGAATCGCAGCAACTACACGGTGCAGTTCACCCTCAACAGCAGTGCGCCTCAGTCCAAGGTGTGGACCAATACGCGCGTGTTGGAAGGCACGGTCAATCTGCCGGCCGGCGCGCTGGTCAACGGCGACAACAGCGTCGAGCTGCGCCCCACAGCCACAGCCTACGCGTTCTGGTTGGACTGGCTGCGCCTGACCTATCCCTATAGCGGCGAGTACCTGGCGGGCGCGACGTTCAACAACCCGAGCAGCGGCCTGTGGCGCTACCAGATCAGCAATGCGCCGACGGCGACGCCTTGGGTGCTCAACGTCGGCGCGCCCAGCCAGCCCAAGCTGCTGAACAACGTGGCAGCCGGCGGCAGCGGGCCTTACACCCTCACCTGGCAGCAGACCACCAGCGCCGCCGATCGTTTCCTGGTGGTGCCCGAAGCCGAGGTGCGCCAGCCGGCTGCCGTGGCTGTCTGGCAAGGCAGCACGCTGCTCGACGCCAACCAGCAGGTGGACTATCTGATGATCGCCCACCCCAGCTTGCTGGCGGCTGCGGCGCCGCTGGCTGCCATGCATGTCGCCAACGGCCTGTCGGTGCGTATCGTCAACGTGCAGGAGATCTACGACCTGTTCAGCGATGGCTCGCAGTCGGCCGACGCGATTCGTGACTACCTGTCCTATGCCTACAGCACCTACCAGACGCCCGCGCCGACCTATGTGCTGCTGGTGGGCGATGGATCGGTCAACTTCCGCAACTACCCGTTGACCAACGTCACCCTGCGCAGCAGCCTGATCCCTCCCTTCCAGGGCGGCTTCGACTACTGGAGCGGCGCATCGGTCTCCGACAACGGCTTCGTGCTGGTGCAAGGCAACGACCTGTTGGGCGAGATGATCATCAGCCGCCTGCCGGTCAACAACCCGGCCGAAGCGGCCGTCGTGGTCAACAAGACCACCCAGTACCGTCTCACGTATCCCCAGAGCCGCGCACTGAACACCCTGTGGGTAGCGGATAACCCGGACAACGACATTCCGGGCGCCGGCACCCAGTTCCACATGGCCACGGAGGAAACCCTGGCGCCCCTGCAGCCGCAGTTCCAGGTGGATCGTGTCTACTTCTGCGTGCCTCAACCCGGTGGCCCCAACATCTGCCCGGCCGATCCCTGGGTCTACACCGACATCAACGCCGCGCGAGCTGCGGTTGTCAACAAGTGGAGCCAGGGCCACATGCTGGTACACTTCACCGGCCACGGCAGCATTACCACCTGGGCCAACGAGCAGCTCTTCCGCGTCTACTGGATCGACCAGCTCAACAACGGCGCTGCACTGCCCTTCCTGTTGGTCTCGTCCTGCACCAACGGCTACTTCGTGTCGGAGCGCTACGACGGCATCGACGAGGGACTGCTGCGCGCGGCCGGCCGCGGCACCATCGGCGGCTTCACGGGCGTCACCTTCGACACCCTGCCGCCGCAGACCCACCTGTTGACCGACTTCGTGCAGGCGGTCATGCAGGACGGCATTACCCAGGTCGGCGCTGCGGCCACGGTCGCGCGTGCCCGCACCTTCGCCGCGCTGCCTGCCTCCCCGTCCTATGCCCCCGAAAACGAACGTTCGGCCGTGGGCCACGGCTTGACCGGCGATCCGGCCCTGGCGTTGATCGAGCCGGACCCCTGCGCGCGCGGCGACGTCAACTGCGACGGCGTGATCGACATCGTCGACGTGCAGCGGGTGGCCGCCGCCTGGAACAGCGTCGCCTGGACGGCAGGCTTCAACCCGCGCGCCGATCTGGTGCGCAATGGCCGCATCGACATCGACGACATCATCGCCATAGCTGGCCTGTGGCGCACGCCTGTGCCGTGATACGCGTCCTGTACATCGATCTTTGCCCCAGCCCCGGCGGCTCCAACGTCAGCCTGCTGCACCTGGTCAGCCATCTGGACCGGCGTCAGGTGCAGCCGCTGGTGGCCTTGGCCGCCGTCAACCCGTTTACCCGTTTCGAGGAGGCGGGTATTGCGGTGGCGCGGGTCCACACCCCGCGCTGGGAGCGTGGGCCAGCCAGCCCTGCCGCCTCGGCCGAACGCCTGCAGAGCGGCAAGCTGGCCGAGACCATGCGCAGCAGCCCCGGGCGCGCCCGCATTTGGCGCACAGCCGGCGGCGCGCGCCGTCTGGCCCGCGATGAGGTCCCCGTGGCGCTGGCCCTGCGGCGCATCCTGCGCTCCTTCCGGCCGCATCTGGTGCACTTGAACGACGTTCTGCCCCTCAACCGGCCGGGCGCCATGGCCAGCCGCAGCGCTGGCCTGCCGGTGGTCTGCCATTGTCGCTCTTTCGATACTGCCACGCCGGCCGAGATCCGCTGGCTTTTGCCGGGCGTCGACGGCATGATCTTCATCTCGCAGGCCATCGCCGCAGCCCATCTGGCCGCCATGCCGCCGCTGCGCCATTACGCGATCATCCCCAACGCCGTCGACCTGGCTGACTACGCCGGGCCGGTGGATCGGGCGGCCGTGCGCGCTGCGCTGGGTGTGCCCATCGACGCGCCGTTGCTGGTCATGGCCGGCCGCATCTCCCCCTGGAAGGGCCAGCACATCTTCGTCGAGGCGCTGGCGCGGGTGCGTGAGACGCATCCTGCCGTCCACGGCGTCATCGTCGGCCTGGCCGAGGAGGCCGACGGGCCAGGCTATGCCGGCCGTGTCCAGGCCCAGGCTGAGGCGTTGGGGCTGGGCCCCTATCTGCACCTGGCCGGCTTTCGCAGCGACATGCCCCAGGTGCTGGGGGCGGCCGATGTGGTGGTCCATTGCTCGGTCAAGCCAGAGCCCTTTGGCCGCGTCATCATCGAGGGCATGGCGGCTGGCCGGCCGGTGGCGGCCAGCGCGCTGGGCGGGGCCGCCGAGATCATCAGCGACGGTGTGGATGGC
>JBAQCH010000130.1:0-2979 GCA_049294015.1 Anaerolineae bacterium | reverse complement strand
GCTCGGCGCAGGGCGGCGATCCACTGGCGGGCCTGCTGGGTGGGCTGATGGGCGGCGGATCGGGGAGCAGCGGCATGGGCGGCCCCTTCGACGCGCTGGCCGGCCCCCTGGCGGAGAAGCTCGGCATCTCGCCCCAGATCGCCAGCATGGTGATCATGTTCCTGGCTAACGCGCTGCTGGGCGGCAAGGCCGGCAGCCGCTCCGGCGCCGTGGACAGCAATGCCGCAGCCGACCTGAGCGATGTGGTCACGATGCTGAACAGCGGTCAGGCCGACAGCCGGGCGCTGCAAGGCAACCAACTGGTGCAGGATCTGAGCCAGGAGACGGGGCTGGACCAAGAAACGGCCGCACGCAGCATCGGCGCATTGGCTGACATGCTGGGCGGCCAACAGGGGCTGGAGAGCCTGCTAGGCAGCTAGGTCGCAGGCGCCCGTAGGTCCGGCTACCAGCCGGACACTCCCGTCCGAAACACGTAGGTCCGGCTACCAGCCGGACACTCCCATCCGAAACACGTAGGTCCGGCTACCAGCCGGACACTCCCGTCCGAAACACGTAGGTCCGGCTACCAGCCGGACACTCTCGTCCGAAACACGTAGGTCCGGCTACCAGCCGGACACTCTCGTCCGAAACACGTAGGTCCGGCTACCAGCCGGACACTCCCATCCGTATAACGACAACGGCGCAGAGGTGACTCATCTCTGCGCCGTTGTGTTTTCATGAAGCAGGCGTCACGTTGGCGCCGCGCGTTACAGCGAGAAGCGCACGTGCAGGATGTCGCCGTCCTTGACCAGATACTCCTTGCCCTCCAGCCGCAGCGCGGCGGCCTTCTTGGCCTCGGCCATGCTGCCGGCCGCGATCAAATCCGGGTAGGCCACCACCTCGGCGCGAATGAAGCCCTTGGCCAGGTCGCTGTGGATCGCGCCAGCCGCCTCGACGGCCGCAGCGCCCTTGCGCACGGTCCAGGCTCGCACCTCATCTTCGCCCACGGTGAAGAAGCTCTGCAAGCCCACCAGGTCGTAGCTGGCCCGGATCATACGACTCAGCGCTGGCTCTGTGATGCCGAACTCCTCCATAAACAAGGTGGCTTCTTCAGGGTCGAGCTGGGCGATCTCCATCTCCAGCTTGCCCTGCAATGACATGATCACGGTGTCGCGATGCTTGTAGGTGACGTACTTCTCCGGGGGCACGCGCTCTTCGCCGCTGTTGACCAGCACCAGCACTGGCTTCAGGGTGAAGAAGCCAAAGCCGCGCAGCGCGTTGGCCTCTTCTTCGCTGTAATCCAGGTCACGCAGCAGCGTTTCGGCCTCCAACGCCGCCTGCATGCGCTCGAAGAGGGCCTGCTCCACCTCCAACGCCTGGCGTTCTTCGCCCTTCTTGGCCCGCTTATAGCTCTCGGCAATGCGCTCCAACCGGCCCTGCGCCGAGAGCAGATCCAGCAGGATCATCTCTTGCTCCAACACCTCCAGGTCGCGCTGCGGGTTGATGGAGCCCAAGGGATGGCTGACGCTGGGATCGTCGAAGGCGCGCAGGACGTGGATGAAGGCGTCCATCTGGCTGAGGCGGTGGCGCAACTGGCCGCTCAGGCCCTTTTGCGCCATGCCCGTATCCAGGCCGGCGATGTCGGTGTAGGTGACCTTGGCGTAGATGGTCTTGCGCGGCTTGAACAGCGCGCTGAGCACGTCGACGCGCGCGTCCGGCACGTCCACGACTGCGGTGTGAAACTCCAGCTTGCCGCTGGAGGTGGCCGACGTAGGCCGGTCGCCGCGCGTCAGGGCGTTGAAGATAGTGGTCTTGCTGCTGTTGGGTAGTCCGATGATGCCTAGTTCCATGGTGGTGATGGGGAAATGGGTGATTGGTGATTGGTAGATTGGTAGATTGGTCGATTGGTCGATTGGTCGATTACTTGGGAGTATACCTGGGTTGGCGTAAGGGGCAATTCTGCTGCTGGCTTATGCGCGCTGCCTGATCAGAACGAGCGTTGCCGGTTTGCATTTGGCCGCGGTCGGACGTATACTTCTGCTGCAATGCTGCGGGGCGGATGGCTTGTGGCCGCCGCCGACTATCTACACGGGGGCGGCGCTGTGTAGCTTGCCGCCATTGTCATTTCTCAGGAGACGATCATGAGCTTCCCAGAACCTTCCTACACACCTCAGGCCATCCCGCTGCCCGAAGCGATACCCTTGACGGAAGCCGAGATGGGGCGAGTCCGGCTCAGCTTTCTGCGCCGCACCTATGCCCTCTTTCTGCTAGGCTTGCTTGTCACCGGCGTCGGGGCGGTCGTAGCCCTCAGCGTCGAGGCGATTCTGATGGCGGTGCTCAACTACATCTGGATCGCGATCATCCTCCAGTTTGCCATGGTGATCGGCGCCGGCGTGCTGCGCAACCGATCGCCGTGGAATGTGCTGGTCTACTTCGGCTTTACCTTCCTGACCGGCCTGATCCTGGCGCCGATCTTGTTGGGGATCACCTACGAGAGCGGCAGCTTCGGCATTGTGGTGCAGGCCTTTGTCCTGACCACCAGTATTTTCGTCGGGCTGAGTGTCTTCGTCGTGGTCAGCCGCAAGGACTTCAGCTTCCTGGGCGGCGGCCTGATGATTGCGCTGTTCACGCTGCTCGGCCTGGGCATTGTCAGCATCATCTTCCGCACTGACGCGCTGAGTCTGGCCTTTGCCAGCCTGGCCGCCATCGTCTTCAGCGGCTTCATTCTCTACGATACCAGCCGCATCCTGCGCAACGCCGGCCAGATGTCGCCGGTCAGCGCGGCGTTAAGCCTCTACCTGGACTTCTACAACCTGTTCCTGGCCCTGCTGCGCCTGTTAGGACGCCGCAGCTAGCACACTGACTGGCGACCACGCTGCGAAAAACAGCAAGCCCTCAAGAGAGTGGGCTTGCTGTTTTTTTGCATGGTTCATTGAGGGTTGCTTGAATCTTGACAGTCACCGCGGAGTGAGCACCCCCAGGTGCGGGTTGTGCGCGCAC
>JBAQCH010000129.1:0-16949 GCA_049294015.1 Anaerolineae bacterium | reverse complement strand
GCGCCCACCCAGCCGCCCCCGCCGCCGCCATCGGGCGACGCGGCTGAATGCGCAGCCTTGGGCGGCGATGGCTGTAAGTTCCGCATCCGCGGCGGGCCTGCCGCCGTCAACAACGGCGGCGGCGAGTTGAAGTTGACTCTGGCCTTCATGCACAGCGGCAACAACAATGAAGCTCAAGGCAGCTATTTCGTATGGCTGGAAAAGGAAGGGGTGGGCAAGCTGCCCGTCTCTGACAGCGTGCGCAGTTGGACGGGCGACATGCGCGCTGGACCCAGCGGGCTGTACAACTACGAGTACAAGCTGGGGCTGGATGCGCTCGGCGGTAGTGTGGCTGGCTGCTACGTCATCTGGGTGCTGGACGGCAACGGCCAGCGCGACAGCCTGAACTACCGCTTCTGCGTCCCCGATGGCCAGGGCGAGGTATGGATCGAGTTCGATCAGGGTTAGCCCTTAGGCGGTCAGTCTCTGCCACACAACGAACGAGGCGGATGGCATCACGTGGATGCCATCCGCCTCGTTCGTTGTGTGGCGTGCTGACGACGAGCGTCGCTCAGCAGATCAATCCAGGCCTGCCTTGGCTGGCAAGAGGCCATCTGGCTGCGCAACTGACTGGAACGCCGCTGCGAAGGTCAGCGGCTCGTGGCCGGGCAGGTCCAGATCGAAGACCTTGGCCGCGACCCTGGCAGCCGAGAGCGTGGTCAGCACCGGAGTCAGGAATTTGTCTTCGACGATGATCGACCAGACGGCGCTGTTGACAGGGACGTCCGACATCAGCAGTTCGAGATTGACAGCGCCCAGCCGTGGATCGCTGGCCACCATGGCATCGCTCATGGCCGACTGATCGCCGGTTGCCAGGTCACTGCTGCCCACATAGCCCACTGCGCCCGTCTCGTCCTTGACCATCACTGTGGAAGTGACGATTTTCAAGTCGCCGCGGCGTATCGCGTCTTGCAACACGCGAATCGCGCCGCCGCCGCGTGCAGCGACATCGACAGGCAGCACTACCTGCACCAACTCCAAGCGCACTGGACGGGTCAGCGCCGGTTCCTTCGCGCCAACTGACTGGGGCTTTCTGCGCTTGCTCCTTCGCAGCCGGCTCCAAATGCGATCAAGCAGGAATTCGTTCTGCTGGGCCTGCCAGGCGTAGACGACCACGGTCTTGGCCATCTTGTCGGCGAAGATCTGACGCCGGTCAT
Organism: Anaerolineae bacterium; assembly: GCA_049294015.1. Lineage (GTDB taxonomy): Bacteria > Chloroflexota > Anaerolineae > JAAEKA01 > JAAEKA01 > JAAEKA01. The sequence goes on along the minus strand of JBAQCH010000129.1, from coordinate 15,753 downwards.
CCCATAAACACCAGAGATAGCCCAGACCTAACGGGAAGAGCGAGACAAGCAAGCCCACCCAGCGCACCAGCGAGCGCAACACATTCAGGCGCTTGCCGTCCAGGCGCGCCACGCGCACGCCGGAGATGTACTGGCCTGGCGTCTGTCCGCCCAAGGTCCAGAACAGCACGAAATAGGTGGGGTTGACGAACAGACTGAGAAAAATGCGCAGCCAGTTGGCGCCGTTGCAGAGCAAACCGCCTGACAAAAAGAAGTCGCTGTCAAGCTGCCAATCGATCGGCTGGCATTGGCGCACATCGATGCCCAGGAACAGGTCCAGGGTCAGCGCGATGGCGCCGTTGATCAGCGCAATAACCGCGATAACAATCGCCACATCGAGGATCAGTCCGATAGTCCGGCTTACAAAGCCGGCATATTGTCCCTGGAGTCCTTTGAGGTTAGCGGTCATGGGATGGCCCCTCCCGCTGGACGAAATCGGAGGGCAGTATGCGCGAGGCGGCGCGGGCCTGCACAATCTCAGGCGGCTCCGACACATCGCTGCGCGGCTTCTTGCGCAGCAGGTTACGCACCACCATCTCGGCCACCGAATCCGCGGTGACCGTGCGTTCCCGCACCTCGTCCAGCATCTGGCCAGCCAGGCCCACGCTCTGGCCGGAGACCAACGCCTGCACCTTTTCGGGATGCTGGTTGAGGTAGTCGATATAGCGATCGCCCTGCGTCCGGATCAACTCCAGGATCGCTGCGCTTTCGGCCAATTCGGGCAGGATCTCGTTGACCTGCACCATAATCAACTGCTGAATTCCTGGACTGTTAGCCAGTTCAGGCAGAATCTGATCCACCAGGGAGAGCACTAATGACCGGGTCGCGACGCTTTCGGCCAGCTTGGGCAGGATCTTATCAACTTGAGCCTCGATCAACCGCTCGATGCCCGGATCGTCGGCCAGCAGCGGCAGCAATCTGTCCACCTGCGCGCGGATCAGCGCCTCGATGCCTGGATCGTCAGCCAGCAGCGGCAGCAGCCGGTCCACCTGCGCACGGATCAGCGCCTCGATGCCCGGATCGTCAGCCAGCAGCGGCAGCAGCCGGTCCACCTGCGCACGGATCAAGGCCCCAATCGCCGGGTCGTCGGCCAGCAGCGGCAGCACCTGATCCAACTGGGCCAGGATCAAACTCTGGATAGCAGGGCTGTCGGCCAGCTTGGGCAGAATTCGCTCAACCTGGTAATCGATCAGGAACTCGATGTCGCGATTGTCAGACAGGGTCGGCAGCAGGCTGTCCACCTTGGCCCGGATCAAGCCATCTACCGCCAGGCTGTCGGCCAGCTCTGGCAGCGCCTGCTCGACCTGGGCCAGGATCAGGTCCTTGATTGCGGCGCTTTGAGACAGCTTGGGCAGGATCTTGTCGACCTGGTACTCGATCAGGAACTCGATGTCTGGATGCTCGGCCAGCGCGGGCAGCAGCCGGTCCACCTGGACGCGAATCAGGCGACCCACGGCCGGATGGTCAGCCAGCAGCGGCAACAGCTTGTCGATCTGCGCGCCGATGAGCGCGTCGACCTGGGGGTTGTCGGACAGATAGGCAATGATACCGTCGATGGTACCGCCCAGCGTGCCTACCACGCGCTGCCTGCTGGCCTCGACCTCGCTGCGACCGGCCGATTGCAGCGTCTCCACATGAGTCTCGACCCGCTCAGCGACGGCCCGCACGGGGCGCTGAACCAGATCGGTGACGCCCAGCATGTTCAGCGGCCGGCGCGCGGGTTCGGTCATGCGCCAGACTCGGCGGTTGACGCCCAGCACGGTGCGAGCGCCGCGCCGCGCCAACTCACCCGTCTCCACGGCCGCGCCGACGGCCGTCTCCATCAGCCGTTCGGAGGTTGACGGCGGCGCGGATCTATCCTTTTCGCCGCCCTGGCCGGCCAGCTCGCCCAGCAGGGCCAGCGGTTGACGAACGATGCGCGCGCCCAGCGACACGCCGCCAACACCCAGGCGCACCAGCGAGTCGACCAGGCCATCATCGCGGCTGGACGCGGAGGCAGCGCTGGCAACTGGAAGGGCGGGCGCAGCGCCCGGCAGGTCTTGTTCCAAGTCGGATAGTTCGATCACAGCGGGTCATCTCCCGATAGTCTGACGGATGTGCGGCGAGCCTAAACTGTCAGCGCGATGATACCATAACAGACGAAATTTGAAAAGGGGTGCATCTGCGTCTGGTTGAGGGCCAGACCCTCCGGGTTTCCCTGGTCAGTCGAGTGTCGTCGCAAGCGCAGCCGCGCAGTCAATGACGAGTCGCCGTTAGCACGCAGAAACCCGAAGCGTCTCAAGAATCGGCGCATAGAGTGAAGAACTTCGACTTCCCGGAGAAGTCGAAGTTCTGGATCAGCCGGCCAAATCCCTTGCCCAATTTGACAGCAGGGGCAATATGCTTTTAATACAATCTAAGTCACGCGTACCTGCCATGACGCCGCCGCCGCAACCGCCCGGCGTCATGGCAGGTGCGCGTGTTCTGGCGTCTTTTGCCGTTGAGCCACGGATCTCGGAAGTCGCCCCGAATCTGTCGTTGGCCGCCCGTGGGCCAGAGGAGAAAGCGTAACGATGCACAGCCTCCGGCATTCGATCCGAATCTGGCGCGCTGCGGCTCTGCTGGCCGTGGCGTCGCTGTTGTTGGCAGCCTGCGGCGGCGCAGCGCCCGCCGCGCCGGCCCCCAGCGGGGCTACTTCCGCTGCCACCGGCGCCTCGAACGAGCGTGGCAACCTGACCGTGCTGGAATGGGCCGGCTATGAGCTGCCCCAGTTCTACGAGCCGTTCACGGCCCAGTTTCCCCAGGTCAAGCTCGACTATAGCTTCTTCTCTGAGGACGCCGAGGCCTTTGCCAAGCTTCAGAGCGGCTTCAACGTCGATTTGGTGCATCCTTGCAACCCCTGGTGGGGCCTGTATGTCGAGCAAGGGCTGGTGCAGCCTATCGACACGTCGAAACTGACTAACTTCGCCGGTCTCGATCCCGACATGGTGGCGCTGGGCCAGTTCAACGGCCAACAGTACTTCATCCCCTGGGATTGGGGCTTCGAGTCGATCATCGTGCGCACGGACAAGGTCGAGACGATTCCGCAGTCCTGGGCCGACCTGGCCAAGCCCGAGTACGCCGGCCACCTGGCTATCTGGGATTCCGGCGAGGCCAACCATATCATCGCCGCGCTGGCCCTGGGCTTCGACCCCTGGAATACCACGCCGGAGCAGGACGCGCAGATCAAACAGTGGCTGATCGACCTCAAGCCCAACCTGCTGACCTACTGGGTAGACTTCTCGGAGCTGGCCCAGCAGGTGGGGTCGGGCGACGTCTGGGTGGCCAGCAACGCCTGGGCCGATACCTACACCAGCCTGCTGGAGCAGAACGTGCCGGTCGAGTACGTCAATCCGGCCGAGGGCATGTTGGGCTTCGTCTGCGGCTTCGGCATTAGCAGCAAGGCCACCGATGTGGACATGGCCCTGGCTTACATCGATGCGGCCATCGCGCCTCAGTCCATGGCCAACTTCTCCAATGAATACGGCTACGGCTCAGCCAACCGGGACGCGCTGCCGCTGATCGACCCGGCGATCGTGGATCTCTTCCATATGGATGACCCGGCCTTTCTGGAACGGACTGTCTTCTACAAATCCTTGACCCAGGAGCAGCGCCAACGGATCACTACCATGTGGAACGACGTGAAAGCCGCCCGTTAAGATGGAAAACAGGAAACGCATCGCTATCCTGATGGGGCCGCCCGCCCTGTTCCTGGGTTTCCTGTTCGTCCTGCCGCTGGCCATCATGGCGGTGTACACCTTCCGCGCCGGCACCTTCGGCGCCGAGCGGGAGGTGTTCACCCTGGCCAACTACCGCGAGTTCCTCAGCAGCCCGTCGTACATCCGTCTGCTGTGGCGCTCGACCGGTGTCGCCTTCGTCGTGTCGCTGCTGTCGGTGGCGTTGGCCTATCCCCTGGCCTATTTTCTGGCCTTCCGGGTGCGAACGCGCAAGGTGATCCTGTTGACGATCCTGATCGTGCCGGCCTGGACCAGCTACCTGCTGCGCATCCTGGCCTGGCGGCTGATTCTGGGCTCCAACGGCGTGCTGAACAGCATCCTGCTGTCGCTGGGCCTGATCGACGAGGCGTCGCCGATCCTGCTCTACAGCATGACGGCCGTGACCATCACACTGACCTACGTCTGGATCCCCTTCGTGGCGCTGCCCATCTTCGCCTCGCTGGAGCGCATCAACCGCAGCGTGCTGGAGGCTGCGGCTGACCTGGGCTGTGCGCCCTGGCAGGCTTTTCTGCGCGTGACGCTGCCGCTGAGCATGCCAGGCGTGCTGGCCGGCTTCTTCTTCGTCTTCATTCCCACCCTGGGCGAGTACGTCACGCCGCTGCTGGTGGGCGGCGCGCGCGGCGTCATGTACGGCAACCTGATCCAGGACCAGTTCGTGCGCGCACTGAACTGGCCATTGGGATCGATCATGAGCCTGGCCATGCTGCTGGTGGCGCTGCTGATGATGGCCATTTTCCTGCGCTTCGTGCGCGTGTCGGACCTGGTGGAGGCATAGCCATGCAACGCCGACACCTCACCTCCTTCAACTTCTGGTACTTCGTGATCTTCACGGTCGCGCTCTACCTGCCGCTGCTGCTGCTGATCGTCTTTTCCTTCAACGACGCCCGGGCGCTGGTCTTTCCGCTGCAAGGCTTCACCACCAAGTGGTACGGCGAGATGCTGCGCACCACGGAGCTGGTGGGCTCGCTGTGGAACAGCGTGCTGCTGGGCGTGGCATCCTCGCTGGTAGCCACGATCCTGGGCACCATGGCCGCTATCGGCGTGGTGCGCTACAAGTTCCCCGGCCGCGGGCTGTTCGTCGCCGTGGCCGCCATGCCGTTGGTCATCCCCTACGTAGTGCTGGCCGTGGCTATGCTGCTGCTCTTCTCGCAGCTCAACGTTCCGCTGTCGCTGTGGACGGTCGGGCTGGGCCACGTGATCATCAACATCCCGCTGGTGATGCTGATTGTGGCCGCTCGGCTGATCGGCATGGACAAGAACCTGGAGGAGGCGGCCATGGACCTGGGCGCAACCTACTGGAGCACGTTAGCCCGCGTGACCCTGCCCATCGCCTTCCCAGCCATGGTGGCGGCCTTTCTGGTCTCATTCACCAGCAGCTTCGACGAGTTCGCTTTGGCCTTCTTCCTGATCGGACCCGACCCGACCTTGCCGGTCTATATCTACTCGCAGTTACGCTTCCCCAGCCGGCTGCCGATCATCGTCACCATGGCCTCGGTGATCATGGTGGTTTCGGTGTTGATGATCGTGTTTTCCGAGTACGTGCGGCGCTGGGGCAATACGCCCGCCCGTCCGCGCTCCGAGGGCGCCCAATGACAGCAAAAATAGCCACGAACGACGCGGTTCCAGCCGTAGAGCTGCGCAACGTCTACAAAACCTTCCCGGCCGGCCGCAGCGAGAGTGAGGTGGCCGCGGTCAACGGCGTTAACTTGGCGTTGCCCAGCGGCGAGTTCTTCACCCTGCTCGGCCCCAGCGGCTGCGGCAAGACTACCACGCTGCGCATGATTGCCGGCTTTGAGACCCCCACGGCCGGCGAGATCTACATTCAGGGCCAGGAGATGAGCCGCGTCCCGCCTTACCGCCGGCCGGTCAACACCGTCTTCCAGAACTACGCGCTCTTCCCGCACCTGACCATCGAGAAGAACGTGGCCTTCGGGCTGAACGTCAAGAAGGTGTCCAAAGCCGAGCAACAGCGACGGGTCGAAGAGGCGCTAGCGCTGGTGCAGTTGCCCACGGTGGGCCAGCGCAAGCCGACGCAGCTCTCCGGCGGCCAACAGCAACGCGTGGCCCTGGCCCGCGCGCTGATCAACCGGCCGGCCGTGCTGCTGCTAGACGAGCCGCTGGGCGCGCTGGACTACAAGCTGCGCCAGGCCATGCAGTTGGAGCTCAAAGCCCTGCAGCACGAGGTGGGCATCACCTTTGTTTATGTGACCCACGACCAGGAGGAAGCGCTGACCATGTCCGACCGCATTGCGGTCATGAGCGCTGGCAAGGTCTTGCAAGTCGGCACACCCATCGAGATCTACGAGCGACCCAACTGCCGCTTCGTGGCCAACTTCATCGGCGAGACCAACTTCCTGGAAGGACGGGTGACCTACGTCAATGGCAACCGCTGCGCTGTGCAGGTGGCCGATGGCCTGGAGGTCAGCGGCAGCAACTACAAGCCCGTGGCCGTCGGCGATCCAGTAACGGTCAGCATCCGGCCGGAAAAAATCCGCATCCACGAAAGCCGGCCGGAGCCGCAACCCAACCTATTCGCTGTGGCGGTGGACCGCGTGGCCTACATCGGCTCTGACACGCAGATGTTCATGACCATGCCCTACGGCGCCAAGGTGCGGGCCTACGACCAGAACGAGCTTAGCACCGTGGACGAGAACTACTTCTACGCGGCCGGCGACCAGGCCTGGATCAGTTGGCGGCCGGAGAATGCGTTGGTGTTGAAGGACTGAGGGTAGGTTGGTAGGTTGGTAGGTTGGTAGATTGGTAGATTGGTAGATTGGTAGATTGGTAGATTGGTAGATTGGTAGATTGGTAGGTTGGTTGGTAGGCTGGCGCTTCCGCACGCTCGGGCCGGTCTCCGACCGAGCCCGTCCCAGCCGCATGCTCAAGCCGGTCTCCGACCGAGCCCCTACAGCGCGCCGCAACGGTTTTTCTGATGACACCCACTTCCCTCTCTGCACCCCGCCGCTGGTTGGCGCGCCTCTGCGGCGACAACATGAACCGCTGCCTGAAGCTGGCGGCGGCTTTCGCAGCGGTCTACATCATCTGGGGCTCGACCTACCTGGCGATCCGCATTGCCATCGAGACCATGCCGCCCTTTGCCATGGCCGGTATCCGGTTCGTGATCGCCGGCGCATTGCTCTATGGCTGGCAGCGCTGGCGCGGCGCACCGCCGCCGCTGCGCATGCACTGGCGCAGCGCGGCCATCATCGGCGCGCTGCTCTTGCTGGGCGGCAACGGCGGCCTCACCTGGGCCGAGCAGGAGGTGCCCTCAGGGCTGGCCTCGCTGGTCATCGCCACGGTGCCGATCTGGGTAGTGGTCTTTGGCGCGCTGCGGCCGGGCACCCCGCGGCCCAACCGGCGCGCTCTGGCTGGCATACTGCTGGGCCTGGCCGGCATCGCCCTGCTGATTGGGCCATCCAACCTGGCGGTCAATCAGCAAATCCGCCCCATCAGCTACGCGGTGCTGTTGCTATCGCCGGTGTTGTGGGCCATCGGCTCGCTCTACTCGCGCGGAGCCAGGCTGCCCGCCGCGCAGCTTCAGGCCGTCGGCATGGAGATGCTGACAGGCGGCGGGCTGCTGCTGCTGGCGGCCACGGTTACCGGCGAATGGGCTCGCTTCGACGTGGCCGCCATCTCGCTGCGCTCGGCCGCAGCCTTCGTCTACCTGGTCTTCATCGGCGCCATCATCGGCTTCACGGCCTACATCTGGCTGCTGAAGAACACAACGCCAGCCAAGGCCACCACCTACGCCTACGTCAACCCGGTGGTGGCGGTCTTCCTGGGCTGGGCCATCCTGAGCGAGCCGGTCACGCCGGCCATGCTGGCGGCCATGGCGATCATCCTCTTCTCGGTGGCGCTGATCTCAGGCGTTACGTTTCAGCGCCGGCCACCGGCCGCATGACCCGCACCTGCGGGCAAGCGCAGCGAAATGCGTAACCCGTAACCCGTAACTCGGAAACTGTCGCCACATTTCGAGAAAGCCCTCCGTTTACGTGTCACGTGTCACGTGTCACGTGTTACTCGTTACGCCTCACGTCACAAACCCGACATTATCAGCAGACATCGAGATTTGCCCCATGACCAACACCTTCCGCTCCTACAACTCCCCCCTGCTGGAACTGCGGCCACAGCCCGGCAAAGGGGACTTCGGCATCTACACCACGGCCCCAGCGCCGGCCGGCACGCTGTTGCTGCTCTTCACGGGCGATATCGTGGACGAGGCCGAGCTGGCCCAGGTGCCTGACAGCCACCGCCGCTTCTCGATCCAGATCGAGGAAGGGCTGTACATGGTGACGCTGGGCGAGCCAGAGGTCAGCGATTACCTCAATCACTCGTGTCAGCCGACGGCCGGCATGAGCGGGCAGATCGGCGTGGTGGCGCTGCGTGATCTGGCGGCCGGCGAGGAGATCTGCATCGACTACGCCATGTGCGACGGCAGCCCCTACGATGAGTTCACCTGCGGCTGCGGCACGCCCTCCTGCCGCGGCAGAATCAGCGGCAACGACTGGATGCGGCCGGAGCTGCAAGCGCGCTATGCGGGCTATTTCTCGCCGTATTTGCAGAGGCGCATTGAGCGGCAGCGAGTGATCGGTGATCGGTGATCGGTGATCGGTGATCGGTGATCGAATCACCGGTCGAGTAGGCGTCTGCGCCGTATCGAGACCTCCGGGTTTCGATACGCTAGAATCGCCCGCCCTCATGCCAGTCTCGTGCCCTCAACCCGCTACTCAACCCGCGTGCGCTGAGCAATTGTCGCCTCGAAACCAACAAATCACTGCCATACGTTCACCGATCACCGTTCACCGTTTACCGTTCACCGATCACCGATCACCGATCACCGTTCACCGTTTACCGATCACCTATTACCCACAATGACCCCACCCCCCTGGCGCCCCTACCGCCTCGTCCAACCCAAGGACCGCCCCGACTACGACGACCTGGTGGCCGGCATCGCCCGCGCGTCGTGGCCGGAGTTTATGCTGCACGATCCCATCGCCGGCCGGCATTGGGACGACCTGTTCGACCGCTTTGCGGACTACCAGTTCTCGTTGCTGGCGCCAGACGAGGATGTGGTGGTCGGCATGGGCAACAGCGTACCGCTGGCCTGGGCGGGCGCGCTGGCCGACTTGCCGGAGGAAGGCTGGGACTGGGTCTTCGTTCAGGCCGTAGAAGACCACGCAGCCGGCCGCACGCCCACGATCCAGTGCGCCCTGCAGATCGCGCTGCCCCCGACCCGCCAGGGCCAGGGTATCAGCCGGCTGATGGTCCAGGCCATGCGCGCGATCGGACAAGCCCACGGCTTCAGCCAGTTGATCGCGCCAGTGCGACCCAGCGCCAAGAGCCGCTATCCCCTGACCTCAATCGATCGTTATGTCGAATGGATTACGGACGAGGGCTTGCCCTTCGATCCCTGGCTGCGCGTCCATGCCCGGCTGGGCGCGCGCATCGTCAAGGTCTGTCACCAAGCCATGACGATCTCAGGGTCGATTGCCCAGTGGGAGCAGTGGACGGGCCTGCGCTTCCCCGACAGCGGCCCCTACGTCGTCCCCGGCGCTCTCAACCCGGTGACGTTCGATGTGGCGGCTGATCGGGGGATCTACGTCGAGCCGAACGTGTGGATGGTGCATGAGCTTGCGGGCGCGTTGGCCTGAGCACTCGACGCTGCTATCGCCTCCCACAAGCCTGTAGCCTGCTGCTTGCCCAAGCTTGCTCCGTCAGGTGTCACGATGCGCTGAGGGGGCAATAGGGCGCTGAACGTCTTCACCAACGCCGGGCGCACCACGGCGATGCCCAGGCGGTAGCGTCCCCCGGCCAGCGCTGCCTGCGCAGCCGTGGAACCCTGCCCACGCAGCATCTCCAGCGGACCCAACTCGTCCACCAGCAGCAGATCGCAGGGAGCGCTCTGCGCCAAGACGTGATTGCCCCAGTCCAGCACGGCGCAGTCGAAATACCAGCGGCCGAAAGCCAGGTCGAAGCCGGCCCGCGGCTCGTTGCTGGCCAGCAGGCGGCGCGCCCCGCTGCGCAGGTCCTCGGCCTCGATGGCGGTCTTCTGCCCCGCCTCGAACACGCCGGGCGAGAGGAGGCCGGCTACGTCCCAGCCGGCAGCGCGGGCCAGACCGGCCAGAGCGCGGCACAGCGTGGTCTTGCCTGCGCCGATCTCGCCGCTGATCACCCACAGCGGAGGCGCGCTCACGTCCATAGCACGTGCTGCCGGCCATCCACCGTCGCCAGGCGGATGGGCAGATCGTAGATGCGGCTGAGGGCCTCGGCCGTGAAGATCTCGTCCAGCAGGCCGAACTGAGGCGGCCGGCCCGGCTCCATCAGCAGCACGTCGTCGGCCACGGCCAGCACCACGTCTGGCTCGTGGCTGGTCATCAGCATCGTCACGCCGCGGCCGCGCAGGCTGTGCATGATCTGCACCAGGCGAGCCTTGTTGTGCAGGTCCAAGTGGGCCGTGGGCTCGTCCAGCAGCAGTAGCCGCGGTGCCTGGGCGATGGCGCGGGCCAGGAGCATGAGTTGTCGCTCGCCGCCGCTGAGTTGGGGCACGGGGTGATCGGCCAGCGCGGCGATGCCCACCTCGTTCAGCGCAGCCAGCGCAGCCGCATAGTCGGCCGCTGTAGGCATGGCCAGGGGCGGCAGATGCGGCGCGCGGCCCAACAGGACGTACTCCAGCACGCTGTAGTCGAAGGGTGTGTGTTCACTTTGCGGCACCAACGCCAGATAGCGGCCCCGTTCAGCGCGGCCGTAGCTGCGCAATGGCCGGTCGCCCAACCAGATTTCGCCGTCCCACGGCTGGTACCAGCCCAGCGCCAGCGCCAGCAGCGTGGTCTTGCCCGCGCCGTTGGCTCCCAGGATGGCGGTCACGCGGCCGGGCCGCAGCGCGAAGCTCACGTCGTGCAGGATGGGGCGGGTGCGCTGATAGCCGAAGCGCACACTGCGAAAGGAGAGGGCTGCGTCGTTCATCGTCGGGCTTGCGTCCGCTGGAAGATCATCAGGCCCAGGAAGATCAGCGCGCCGAACAGTGAGGTGATGATGCCCAGTGGGATCTCGCCAGGCAGCAAGGTGCGCGCCAGGTCGTCGCACAGCACAGTGAAGATGCCGCCCAGCAGCATGGAGGCGGGCAGGCTGAAGCGCGTGTCGGTGTCGAACAGCCGGCGGGCGATGTGCGGCATGATCAGACCCACCCAGCCGACGATGCCGCTGATGGAGATCATCGCTGCCACGGGCAGCACGGCGAAGGTTAGCAGCAGCCAGCGCTCGCGGGTCGGGGCCGCGCCTAGGGAGAAGGCGGTCTCCTCGTTCAGCGAGAGCAGGTTGAGCCGCCAGCGATAGACGAACAGCACCAGCAGACCCGGCAGGACCAGCGGCAGCACGCTGAGCAGCTTTTTCCAGGTGATGCTGGCCAGGCTGCCCAACAGCCAGAAGGTGATTTCCGGCAGTTGGGTCAGCGGATCAGCCAGGTATTTGAGCAGCCCCACGCCGGCTGAGAAGAGCGCCGAGATGGCAATGCCCGCCAGCACCAGGCGCAGCACCCAGCCGCCATAGCGGATGCGCTGCGCCAGCAGGTAGGAGACGGTCAGCCCGGCCAGGGCAAAGAACACGGCTGAGGTTTGGGTGAGCAGGGCTGTGCCGCCCAACAGGACGATGGCAAGGGACGCGCCGAAGGCTGCGCCCGGCGAGACGCCCAGGAAGCCCGGCTCCACCAGCGGGTTGCTGAACAGGAGCTGGAAGACCATGCCGGCTGCCGACAGGGTCATGCCCAGCAATAGGGCGGTCAAGACGCGCGGCAGGCGCAGGTTCCAAACCAGCCGGCCGGCCAGCTCGTCGCTGTTCAGTTGTGTGATCGACAGCAGGCCCGGCGTTGGATAGCGCCCCAGCAGGACCGAGAGGGCGAAAACGGTCACGGCTGCCGCCGCCAGCAGGAACAGCACCCGCTGGCGGCGATGGTTGGCCGCCTGCGCCGCCTGCACGCGGCTCAAAACGGTCATCAGGGCAGGTCGCCTTGGAAGGTGGGCACGATCTTTTCCTGGAAGAAGTCGGCATCCAGACCGTAGAGTGCCTCGTAGAAGGCCTGGGCCTCGGCGGTCATGTCCTGATCGGCGAAGCGGTCTGGATGCAGGCGGCCAGCCAGCCAGGTCAGCCCCAGGATCCAGCGTGGGTCGGGCTGGTCCCAGCTATACAGGTCGCCGGGGAAGGCGTGCAAAGCATCCTCCTGGACGGCGCGCAACGGCTGCCAGTTGGCGTCGGTCTTGAGCTCTGCGACCACCTCCGAGGAATCCTTGAAGTAGGAAATGACGAAGACATGGTCGGGATCCCAGGCCGCAATCTGCTCCAGCGTGACCTGGGTCCAGCCATCGCCGGGGTTGGCGTCGGCCCAGACCGGCTCGCCGCCTGCGAGTTCCACCATTTGGGTCTGCATCCAGCCCATGGGCGGCACGTTGAAGGCTACGGCGCCGTCCCGGTCGTTGTAATAGAGCAGCAGGGTGCGTGGCTTGTCAGCGTCGCTGACCGCCTGGCTGATCTGGTCGACCTTGTCCTGGTAGTACGCGGCCACCTCCGCTGCGCGGGTTTCATCCTGGAAGACCTGGCCCAGGACGGCCAGGTCGCGCAGGTACTGCTCCGGCGTCTCGAAGTCGATGTAGATTACGGGGATGCCCAAAGCCTCGATGGGCTGGCCTAAGCTCTCGGCCAGGGAACTCTTGAGCATGACCAGATCGGGCTGGGGGGCGGCCACCTGTTCAGCGCCCGCGTCGCGCTCCAGCACCGCCTTGTCCGCGTAGTTCGGATCGATCAGTTCGACAAAGTTGCCGCCGCCCTGGGCGGTGCTGCCGATACCCACGATGCGCTGGCCGGCGTCGGGAAAGAGATAGGCCGCGTCGGCGATCATGAACAACGCCCGGCCGGTGAGCACGATGCGCTGCGGCGCGGCCGGCAGCGTCACTTCGCGACCCAGGGCATCGACGATCACGATGGGCCCTGCGGCAGGCTCCTGGGCGGCTGCCGGGGTATCAGCGGCGGCAGCTTGTGGGCCGGTTGCCGTCGTTGCTGGCGCTACACGAGCAGGAGGAGCGACGCAGGCGGCCAGCGCCAACGCCAAGAGACCGATCAAGACAAGAGCCAGAGCAGTACGTTTCATTACTACGCCTCCAGAGTGGGGTTAAGCTCATCGAGCACGTTCAAGGCTGCCTCGACCTGCGCCAGACGCAGTCGGTAGACCAGACTGGGAAACGAAGCGGATGCGGCCAGGGGCTCCAAGCGTTCTTGCCAGCCGCGCAGCATCTGGCTCTGGCGCTCCACCAGCGTGCGGGCCACAGACGAGTCGCGCTGCATGGCCAGGTAGAGTTTGGCAAAAAAGCAGGCCCGCATGTCGTGCGGCTTGTCGACCGGGGTCGCGATCCACGCGGCTAAGGCAGCGCGGCCCTCGACTGTGACCTGGTAGATCTGGCGCGGCGGCCCGCTTTCCTGGCGCTTGACCACAAAGCGGGTGAGCTGCGCGTCGTCGAGTTCTTCCACCAAACCGCGCGCGGCCAGCTTGCCCAACAAAAAGTAGACTTCGCTGCGCTTGAAGCGCCAGATCGCACGCAGCGCGTCGTCATTGCTCAGCCGCTGCGCCAGGTCGTAGCCGTGCATAGGTTGTTGTTCCAGCAGGCCGAGAAGCAGGTATTCGCAAGGCCAGGATGCTCTCATGGGAATCCAATGATATGGGCAAGCGATCTAGTCATATTCTGACTAGTTGAAGTCTAGCATGAAACGTCCCCTCAAGTCAAGTTCCGTAGCGGCTTATGAAAGCAAGTAGGCCGGATGGCTTTCAATGAAGCCATCCGGCCTTGACAACATGGGGCAAGCTACGGATCACGCCCTGGCTTAACGATGCATCACCTGGGAGAAACGGCGCAGGAACAGCGCCAGCAGCGCGATTTGGTTAACCAGACCAATCACCAGGTAGATCCAGAAGTCTGGCTGGCCGGCGTCAAACTGCCAGTAGGCCGTGAACGGCCAATAGGTGGGCAGCAAGCCAAAGAGCAGTTGCAGCGGCATCTTGATGAAGAAACCGGCCACCGGCACCAGCAGGATCGCGCCCAGGCGCTTGAGCAAGCAAAGCCCTGCGAACCAGCCGCACGGACGCCGTTCGCATCTGGGGATGCGAACTCCGCGGGTACACACCGTACAGCGGTTTTCCAAATCGCTGTCTCAGCTCACCTGGAGCGCACGATTTGGAAAATCGTGCTACGAATCGCCCGCCTATGCAGTCTGAGCCGGTACTTGCCAGCTTCTCGCTAAAAGCGGCGCACAAGCAGATACCCGCCGGCCAGCAGCTTGCGGCGCAGCGCCACCGGATAGCCTAGCGCGGCCAGGCGGTGCGCAGTCGCCGTGAACCACTGGCGCGGCCCCCAGACACGTGCAGCCATCGTCTCGCGCGCCGCCCGCTGCCACGCCTCCATCAGCGCATAGATCGGTTCCCCCGGCGTCATGCGATGGATCAGGTTCTTTGGCAGCACCGCCTGGAACTGCGCCGGATCGAATCCCAAGCGAAAATTGGTGCTGAACAACAATCCCTCATAGCGCATTCCGGCCCCCTCTCCCCCTGGGAGAGGGCAGGGGTGAGGGCGCACTCCCTCTCCCCCTGGGAGAGGGCCGGGGTGAGGGCTGCGCCGCAGCACATTCGCCACCCACACGCGCCCATACGGCTCCGACGTGCCTTCGATCAACAGCCCGCCCGGCAAAAGGCTGCTGCCCATCGCCTGCCACGCCGCGGCCACCGCCCCTTCCTCGTACTGGCGCAGCACGTTGAAGGCGCGGATGGCGCGCACGGTCTCCTGCGAGCCATCGGCCTGCGATCGCAGCGGCAGGTTGAAGCCCCCCAGGCGAAAATGGGTCAGGTCGTCGGCGTAGGGCTGGGCCGAAGCCACCCGTTCCGGGTCGATCTCCACCCCCAACACAGGCAAGACCGGATTGATGCGCCGCAGCCGCTGGGCGCTCTCCAGGGTCGTGATCGGCTCGGCGCCGTAGCCCAGGTCGACGAAAAACGCGCCGTCGTAGGGGCCATCGACCCGGCGCAGCAGCCCCGGATCGTAGAGGGTCAGAAAGTTGTCCACCCGCCGCAGCCGGTTGCGGGCCGTCTTGCCGCGCGTCGGCTGGCCCAAGGGATGTTTAGGCGGGGCCAGGGGATGGCGCCGGGCGCTCATGCCACCCATTCGACGCGGCCAGTCTCGGCGGTATGGTAGCCGCCCAGCGCGTCGATGGCGGCCTTGGCGGCGGCGCTGGCCAGCCAGTCGGCCAGCGCCTGCACGGCCGGCTGCTCCCAGATGGCCGAGGGGATAGCCGGGTCGTAACGCTCGCTGGCCAAGGGCACAAAGCCCAGCCCGCGCGCCAGCGCCGCGGCCTCGATGCCCAGTCCCACGTCAGCCTGCCCTGCGGCAATGGCCTCGGCCACAGCGCTGTGGGTGGCAACCTCCACGTCGTAGCCGGTGATGGCGGCCGCAGCCACGCCGGCCGCGCGCAGGTGTTCATCCAGCCAAACGCGCGTGCCCGCGCCGCGCTGGCGGTTGATGAAGCGCAGCCCGGCGCGCGCCAGATCGGCCAAGCTGGCGATGCCCTGCGGGTTGCCGGCCGGCGTGATCAAGCCCAGGCGGCGATGGGCCAGGGTCAACAATGCCACCGACCGGCCCGGCAGGACGTGTTGGACGAAGGCGCGGTTGTAGCTGTCGCTGGCCTGGTCCCACAGATGACAGCCGGCCAGGTCGGCCTCGCCCCGCGCCAGCGCCATCAGACCGCCCAGGCTGCCGCTGAAGCGCACGTCCAGCGTCCAGCCAGGCGCGATCTCCTCGAAAGCGGCGGCCAGCAGCGCGATGGCGGGGTCGTGGCTGCCGGCGAAGCGCAGCGTCTGCTGGGGGATCGCCGCCTGTGCTTCAGCCATGCTCTGCCAGCGCTCCAGCGCCAGCCGCAGCGCCTGTTCGAC
>JBAQCH010000128.1:0-25413 GCA_049294015.1 Anaerolineae bacterium | reverse complement strand
GCCTTCCGCCAACGCCTCCTGGCTAGCCGCCAACTGCGCCGCCAGCGCCTGCTCGTCCGGCGGCAGCAGCGCGTCGAGGTCCAGGTCGAAAGAGGCTGGGTCGTCGGGCGGCGAAGCGTCTGGCAGGGCAGGCGGCTCTTCTGGCAGCGGCGTGAGCTCCATGCCGGCAAGCTCCTGCGCATCGGCTGGGGGCGGCCCCTCGAAGCCGGCCGCCTGCCACTTCTTGACCGCGTCGATGGCATAGGCGTGGTGCGCGGCCGACTGGTAGTCGCCTTCGCCTAGGGCGCGCGTGACGCCAGCCTCCAATCTTGTGTACAGTTCGTCAAGCTGGTTCGGATCGTACACGATGCTACCTTCCTCAATCGATGCGGCGGCTACATTCAACCTACGGCGGGCGGCAGCGCGATGAAGGGCACATCGGCAGGTGTCTTACCGCCGTCCAGTTTCAGGAACTCAGCCTCAGTCCAACCGCGCCGCTCGAAATTGCGCGTGTTCTCTGTCCCAGCAGGAGCTTGCCAAAAATACCAAATGACGGGTGCGTTGTTGATCACAAATTCTAGTTTGCCCAGTATCTCCACGGTCTCGCTGTCACGGATGCCTTGTGCACTGAACTTCCCTACTGTCGCTCCTGGTGCTTCCAGTCGTGCTCTTCCAGGATCGGGCGCGTTCTGCACCAGCGCTGTCAACCGCGCTGCCGGGTCGATTATGAAGCTGCCTACCTGCGATAGACGATCTGCCTCACCATCGCCGTTCTCGTCCAAAGCTACCTGCAACTGATAGGTTCCGGCTGGAAGTTCACCGTTGGCCTGGATGCCCAGCGCTTGTTTCACTTCGTCAGAAACGCCAGGCCATCCGTCATATGGGCCCTCGATCGATCGCGTGTAGACCAAAGGAGCGCCTGCAACGGGGGTAGGGAACTGGTAGATTGGCTGATCATTTAGTAGCAGCGTGTACGAGCCGGCCGGCCACTCAGCCTGGACGTTTTGCACGACAAACTCCCAGGGCGCGACGGCCATGGCAGTTGCCCCGGCCGATGGCCAGACCACGGCGAAGTCATTGGTGATCTTAGCAGCCAGCGCCTCGGCGATAGCTAACGCTTCGGCGGTCGCTGTGGCGGCTGGCGCAGCCTCGGCTGTGGCAGCCGCAGCAGTGGCTTGTTCGGCGGCAGCGGTTTCTCTTGCTGCCTGGGCGGCGGCAAGGGCAGCTTCCTGCGTTGCGGTGGCTTCGGCTTGCTGAGTAGCCCGCACGACTGCGGCCCGCGTCGCATCAGCCTCGGCCGTCTGAGTGCTCGCGACCTGTCGCTGCTGTTGGGTGAACGACTCGGCCACCGCTGCCTGGATGGCCCGCGCCTGCTGGGTTGCTGCGGCTTGGGTGTCGGCTTCGCTGGGTTCAAGGGTCCGCGCCAGCAGGAATCCGCCTCCCAGCAACAACAATCCCATCAGCAAAGCACTGACTAGGCTGGCCACCCAGGATTTGCGCCCCAGCCGGCTCTCCACGGCCGGATCGAGCTTCACCGGCTCGTTGGACGGCGCTGTGACGGGCTTTGCCTCGGATGTCTCCTGCGCCGGCGGCAGCACGGGCACACCTTTGGCCCGCAACGTCGCCTCGGCCTGCTGGCCGATGCGGCGCGCTTCGGCGTACTGCGAGATGGGCGGCTGCTTGGTGCGAGTTGCGAGATCGCGCAGCAAGCCGATCTCCGTCGCCTCCTTTCCAGGCTGGTCACGCAGGGCCTCAGCCGCGGCCCACAGCGCCAGAATGGGCGCCATGTCGCTTGCTTCCTTTTGCTTGACCTCCGCTTCCCTGGCCCGTCGTTCGATCTCGGCGTGCTCCTCCTCTTGAAGCTGGTCGATCCGGGCTTGCACCTGCGCCTGATCTGTCTTGATATTCTCGATCAGGTCGCCGGCCCACAGATCTGGCTGCTGCGCCTGTTCCATCAGGCTCTGGTACTCCCCAGCCAAGCGTTGCATCTGCGCCAGATCGGCCGTGGGCGCTGCCAGGCGCTGGTTCAGCCCCTGCCAGGCCAATGTCAACTGCTCGATCTTCCGCTGGCGCTGCCGCTCAGCCTGCACCTCATCGGCATAGGCAGCCGCCATCGCGCCTAACGGCTCCTCCTGCTGCACACGCTTGCGCCACTCGACCAGTTCCGGGTCAGCCATGCCGGCCACCTGGCCCCGCAGCCACTCGCCGTAGGCGATTCCATCCCGCTCGATCAACCCACGCAAGTCGTCCACGTCCTGGCTGAAAGAGACGCCAGGCAGGCTGGCGGCGACCTGGGCAATGGCCTCGGCCGCGGGCAGATCGCGCTCCTTCCAGGCCGTGCTCATCTGCTCGCGCAGCGCCTGTTCCACGGCAGAGGCGTCGCCGGCTTGCTGGCTCCACTGCACAGCCGCCAGCATGGCAGCGCGGTAGCTGTCCAGGCTGCGCGGCACCAGGTCGAAGCGGGCCTGCGCCCCCTGCAACACCTGGTCAGCCTGCACCACCGCGTCGGCTTTGCGCCACAGCGCCTCCAGCTCGCCGCGGCGCTGGCCGTCGGCGTAGCGCAGCCCGGCGTCCAGCAGGTCACGCGCCCGCTGCGCGTCGGCCGGGTTGCGGCCAAAACCGATCCAGCCTTCGGACGTCTTCAGGCACATGTCCAGCAGCACCACGTCGCCTGGCCGCCGCGCCAGGCGGTCCTCGAACCGGGCAATGCCCTCAACGTCGCCGCCATCCAGCAGGGCTTGCAGGTCGCTCAGAGCCGCAGCGCCCTCGCGCAGCGCCACGGCCCGCCGGACATAAGGCTCGCGCTGCTGGGCCACATCGCCCCACTCCTCGAAGAGCAGGTCCTGATGCTCGATGCCGGCCGTCAGCGCCAACACCTGGCTGTACTGGTCGGCCACGGCCTGCCACTGGCTGGGGTCGATGGGGTTGGCGCGCTGCACCAGGTCGCCCTGGCGCTGGGCTGCGTCCAACGCCAGCCAGGCCTGCGCCTCGTTCTTGAGCTTGACGATGCCCTGCCCGCCGGCCCGCTCCACGTCGGCGTCGATCAGGTCGACCACCTGGGCGTACTCCTGCTCCTCCATCAAAGCCAACGCCTTGAGGTAGGTGTCCTGGTGCTTGCTGAAGCTCTCCGCGCCTTGTGCACCGGCCTGGGCCAGCAGCAGCCAACGCGCCGCCTGCAAGCGCAGCGCAAAGTCGGGCGCCTCCTCGAAGGCCACCCGGAACTGCTCGACGGCTTTCTCGTAGTCGATGGCGCTGGCAAAGCGCTTGCCCAGGGTGATCTGGTGCTTGCCCTCCTCCAGCGGCTTGCTGCGGTCGTAGGCGGCGTCTACCTGCTGCTTGACCATGGGGTAGACCATCTCGGCGATCTTGGGGCTGAGCCCCTGCTCGACGCGCGTGGCCATGTCCAGCGAGACGGCCGCCTCCTCCAACTGCTGGCGCTTCTCGGCGCCCTCGCCGGCCGACTTGAAGGCGTTGTTGCTCTTGCCCGCCTGCTGCACCAGCGCGTCGGCGCTCATGGACCAGCGCTCCAGTTGGCGCTCAATGGCTTGGCGCAGATCCTCCACAGCGGCGTAGCGCCGAGCCGGGTTGCGGTGCAGCGCGCGCTGCAGGATCAACTGCGTACCCAGCGACACCTCGCCCCAGCGGCTGGCCTCACCCAGGCCGCGCCGCGGCAGGTCCACGCCCACGGCCAGGCGATAGAGCAGGCGCCCCAGCACGTACTGGTCGGCCGCCACGTCGGCCTTGCCCTTCTCCGAAAGCAGGTTCCAGTCGATAACCATGATCTGGCGCAATTCGGCGTCCCAGAAGACGTTGCGGGGCTGAAAGTCCAGGTAGGAGCGGCGCAGCTCCTCGTGCAGGCAGGTGAAGACCCGGCACAGTTGCTCGGCCAGGGTCAGGGCGTCGCGCTCGCTCAGGTAGCCGGGCTGGCCGCGCAGCAATTGGTCCAGCGGCTGGCCGGGCGCCAGGTCCATGACGAAGAAGCGCTGCTCGCCGCTGCGCTGCTGGTCGTAGACCTTGGGCACCAGCCGGCGGCCGTTCATCTCCAGGCCATAGGTGGAGGGCGCTGTCATGAAGTCGATCAGCCAGTCCACCTCCTGGAAGAAGCGCTGCTCGTAGGCCCGGTCGGTCAGCAGCTTGAGCGCGTAGCGTTGCCCGTTGCTGGCGACGCGGTAGACGTCAGCCGTCTGCCCGCCGCCGAGGTAGTCCTGGTCGGGGTTGGCCTGGTAGGTGGCCTTGCTGGTGCGAAATTGCATGTCGTTGCTCAAGAGAGGCTCCTTTTCGCATGGTGAGGGCATTCGTGCTCACTGTTGTGATTTGCTTTTCTGGAGGAGAGGCGCTATGTGTGGTTGCCAGGTGTCAAGTATCATCCTGGTGTAATCGGCTTTCTTCCTCACGATAGGGTCAGTGGTTTCCGTTGAAAGGCGTTGACACCGCATCGCATAAGTGCGGATAAGTGTAAATGCATCGACCTTCTGCTTGTCATTCTTACTGCTCATAGACTCTGCGAGTTGATAGACCCAGCCTTCATATGCGGTAGCCAATCGCTCACTAATACTTTGGGACTCGGTAGCTGCTGCAACACCTTCTCTTTGGAGATCCTCAAATACCTTTACTGCTTGCTCGAACTCGCTGAACGTAATGTGAGAGTGCCCTTGTTGCCACTTATGGTTGTTACGCTCGTACCATGAACGCCACTTCTTAAGCTGCATCTGGACTGCAGATCGAAGACCCTCATCACTCGATTTATTTGCCGCAGTCTCTACTGCTTCCCATTCATCCAGAGCGAATCGTACTTCACTCAAGATACGTGTTTCTGCTTTGAGGTGCCCTAGATACAACTGCCGCCACCCATCTACGGCAGAAGTGGCCGGATCAGACGATGCGACGACTCGTTGCTGACCCAATCTTGCCTCTAGGTGTTGGTTCTTCAACTGAAGTTGCTGGACTTCATGTGCTAGGTTTCTGATCGTGTCATCCTTTTCCTTTAGTCGGCCCTCAGCAACCCTCCCTAATCGCTCCGGTTCTTCGATTTCCTTCTTGAGCTTGTCTATTTCATGCTGTTTAGCTTTCACAGTCTCTTCAAATCGAGCAATGGTCACAGGAGGCGACTCAAGCGCTCCTTTCTCTTTGCGCAGTATCACAATCTCGTTCTGCAATTGCGTGCGCTGAAACTGCAATTCTTCCAGTTGCTGCCCTGTCTCAGCCTTAAGCCGCTTGAGCGAATCAGCTTGTTCTTCTTTCTGTCTCCTGAGGTCTGCCAGCTCATCCCCATAGGACTTGCGCGTGTTGTTGATGTCATCTTCAACTTCTTGCATTCGTTTGATGCGGTGCTCTTCAATCTTCTCGTCAGCCTCTTTCTGCAGTCGCTCTGTCTCAGAAACAGCAATAAGCAATGCGTTAAGCCTCTCCTCCTCCTCGGAGATTCTCTGCTTCGTTGCATTCAATTCCTTATCCAATTCAATGCTTCTGAGTTCGTCCCGTAGTTTGTCTAACTCCTTGCTGTGTTTTACCATCCATTGTGCATCGGCGAGATGGTCCACTAACAAGACAGCCTGTGACAGTCCGATCCTTTCCCGGAGACAATCGTGAACGGCCTTGGTTACAGATGTCGCAAGTCGCAAGTGGGCATGCTTGGCAACAGGCTCTTCTTGCGAGAGATCCCTGAGTTCGCTCAAAACCCAAGATACTGGGAAGTTCACAGTTGTCGAGTACTCAACGCCATTGGCGTACGAAGCGCTGCTGGGAGCAGCGCCAGCAGCGGAGGCTTGACCATTAGGTTCAGCACTGACCTGCGTACCCCACACGTTCACAAATCGCTCCAAGCGCTGCATCCTGTGGAGCCACAACTCAAATGCCTGAACGCGGCGACGATCGTTTTCGGTCAGCCCCGCGCTCGTTGCCAGGCCCTCGAACAGGGCTAGAGCTAAGGCGTCCTGGCCTTTGTCAATAACCACGCCCAACAGATCGAAGATCGGCTCGGTGTTGGAAAGAGCACCCTCGCCCTCCTCAAATAAGCGGCGTATCCGAACATCGTCGATCTTGTGCCAGCGCGCATTGCGCGCATCCAGCCACAGCTGTCGCCAACTTCTTTCCGCTTGGACAGCATCCTCGAGCATGCTGATGGCACCTTCAACTGCTGTCACGCTGGCCCGTTCGTCCCCTACCCCTAGCACCGTCCACAGGTTATCAGCGTATGGTAGTTTTGCGATTGCGTCTTTAGCTTGGTTGGCCGAGTTGATCTTCTTGTTGTGTGTTTCACCAGGTACTTCGAACCAATCTCCTGCCTGCAGTGCCAGGATCACGGGCCACGCCGATGCCTCGCCAGCTAGCGACTCGATTTCAGCAATGTCTCGGTGAAGCGCTTCAGCCTCCGCTTTCACCGCGCCCCAGGCAACCAAATCGGGCTGGGGGGACAAGCTGCGATCAAGGTAGGCCCGCGTTGCCTCTTGAAACCGATCCAGCAACGCTTCGATCCGCTGCCGGCCGGCGCCGTCGAACCCTGCTGAGTGTCTGTGGCGAGCTTCCAGCACAGCCTGCCAACGCCGGATCTGCAGCTCATCTTCGGGCGTTTCGGCGTCGGCCAGCGCCTGCTCGAAGAGCAAGGATGCCGTGTCCAGATCGCCGGAACGGAAGAAGCTGATAGCCCTCGCCAGGGCGGTCAGCCCTTGCCGGCGGCCGGCCACCTCCTGCTCCAGGTTGTGGCGCACCATGGCCATTGCGTTGGACAGGGCCAGCGCGCCCGTCTGCCGGCCCGCCAGGTCGAGACAGACAGCCACGTCCAGCAGGATGGCATCCTGAACCGTCGTCGCCGTCTCGCCGTTCCTGAGTTGCTTGAACAGCGCGGCCGCCTCGCGCACCAGGTCATCCCCTGGCTTCTCCCAGCGCTGGCACAGCGCATCGAGCCGGTCGCGCGCTGTGCGTGCGTCCTCGATGCGCTGACCGGGGCGAGGCTCCAGCAGGTCTTGCAACAGCACCCGCGCGCCCAGGGAGATCTTTTGCCATGCCTCGTGGGCAGCGACCCGGCCGCGCGCGTCCGCCCCGCCAGTCGGAGGCAGCGCGCCCAGCACCATGCGATACAGCAGCGCGCCGATGCTGCGCAGGTCTGCGGCCACGTCCATCCGGTCCTTGGGCGACAACAGGTTCCAGTCGATCACCATGATCTGGCCGCTCTGCTCCTGCCAAAAGACGTTACGGGGCTGAAAATCCAGGTAAGAGCGGCGCAGGATCTCGTGCAGCGCCGTGAACACCCGGGCGAGCTGCGCGGCGATGGCCAGGGCGGCAGGCTCCGGCAGCCGGCCCCTGCGGCGCAACACCTCGTCCAGCGGCTTGTCCAGCGCCAGGTCCATCACGAAGAAGCGGCGCTCGCCCTGGCGCTGTTCGTCGTAGACCCGCGGAGTCAACAACTGGCCATTGCATTTCAGCCCGTACTCCTCGGGCGCATGGGCCAACTCTGTGAGCCAGTCCACCTCTTGGAAGAAACGCTGCTCGTAGACGGCGTCGGTGAGCCACTTCAGCGCGAAAACCTGGCCATCGCCAGTGCTCGCCCGGTAGACAGCGGCCGTCTGCCCGCCGCCCAGGAAGTCGTCGCCGGCCCTGGCTGTATAGGTTGCCTTGTCGCTCTTGAACACCAGCACTTCGTCCAAGGGGGCTTTCTCCCGGCCTGTCCGGCGCCGGAGCGCCGGACAAGCTGACCGTCGACGGGATTACGCGCGCACGCTCTCGCGTTGAATGGCTGCCGCCAGAACGATGCCCAGTTCCTGGCCTGCGCCAGGGGGCAGGGCCAGCAACGGCGGCAGGGCTTGCTGGCGCACCTGGTTGAGCAGCTCGTAGCGTCGCTCGGCAAAGGTATTGCGCTGCTCGTCAACGGCCGCGCGCAGGCGTTGCCGCCATTGGCCGTCGCTGTGCAGCAGCGGCGCGCCCTCCAGCAGCAGCCGGCCAACGCCCAACGCGGCCAGCGACTGGGCTTCGTCGTTGTTGGCTGTGACAGTGGTAGTGACAGCGCCACGCGCCGGATGAATCTCCAACAGGCCATAGACCATGGCCTCGCCCACCAGCTCGACCGCTTCCTGGCTCTGCTCCAGCAGCGCAACCACATCGGGCGGCAGCAACAATGTCGCGCCTTCGTCCAGCACCTCCTGGCGCGCCGCGTTCTCCATCTCGGCCGCGATCTGCTCGGCCAGGAAGACCTGGTCGTTGCGCGTGGGCCTGTAAGTGTTGAGCGCCTCGTCGTAGGCCACCGTGTTGGCGATGGGCAGGATGTGCTTGACCTGCATCATCACCACGGTGGCGGGGTCGCTGCCCACGAAGCGCATGGACTTCAGGTTGGTGGCCAATTGGTCGCCCGCGTCGGCGGCCGGCGCCAGCAGGTAACGATAGGGGGTGGCCGCCACGCCCTCGCTCTGGCCGCCGATCTCCTTACGCCGGAACAGCGGGCTGGAGTTGCGCTGCAAGGTCTGCGTCAACGAACCGGACTGGCGGCCCAGGTACAGGGTGATGCTCTCGGCGTTGATGCCGCGCGACTGCGCCCTGGCCGCGGCCAACAGGCCATCCAGGATGGCGTCGACATCCCGTGGGGAGCTGGCGTAGGCGTAGGGGTTGTCGCGCAACACATCGCCCCAGGTGCGAAAGCGCTCGTTGGCGGGCCTGGCTGTCAGGTCGTTGGGCAGCACCAACAACTGCAAGGTCATATAGCCCTGGCGCTCCTGCCACAGCCAGTAGGCGCGCCGGCGCAGGCGAGCTGCCTCCTGCCCTGGCCTCGGCAGGTAGCGCTCGAAGATCGCCGCTTCGTCGGCCAGCGTCGCCACCGAGGTGTGCGGGCTTTGCGCCTTGAAGACGGGAAAGCCCTCGCGCGCCTGCTGCCAGTGGCGCTCCCACTGCTGATAGAGCGCTCCTGCTGGGCCGCTGTCGCCATCCTGGTCGAAGCTGGGCAGGTCCAGGTCGAAGCTGAAGTCGAAGCCGAAGTCGATATCGCTGGCAGGCTGCTGTTGTGGCGCTGCAGCAGGCGGTGACACCTGGCCCACCAGCTTGATCCACTCGCCCAGCTCGCGCTGGAAGGGATCGAGGATGGCGCTCAGGTCTGGCTGGCTGGCGGTCACCTGCTCCAAGAGCGTGCTGGCCCAGCGCAGGCGCAGCGGCTCGCCGTCGTTCATGACCTGGTCCAGATAGGCGCGTACTTTGGCGCGCGTCTGACCTGCCGGGGACGGGTTGGCGCCGCCGCCCAGACCGGTGGCCTGCTTAAACGCGGCCAGGTCCCTGGCGCTGACATCGATGCGCACCTGTTTACGCTGCGCCAGGTCGCCGTTGCGCTCCAGTCGCTCCCAGCCAAAGAGGCCATCCTCCACATCGAACAGCGCTCGATGAGCCAGACGCAGTTCGGCCAATCGCCGGATATCCTCAACCGGCACCGACGCCGTGCAGCAGCCCATGGCGCTGACGTAGTTCTCCAGCCGGGCGCTGCCGGTGCGCGCCACCTCGCTCTGGGCGTTCTTCTCCAGCTCCAGGAAGCGTTGGGACAGCGCCGGATCAAGGAAGGCAGTCAGGCCGGCGGCGATTACCTCCAATACGCCTTCGCCGGCCGGCAGGGCGCTGACGTCGTAGCTGGTTTCGTTCATCTGCTCGCCCTTGCCGTCGAAGAGATAGACCTCATCGAAGATCCGGCCGGCGCTGGTCGCCTCCAGCTCGCGCTGGCCGTAGCCAGGCGCGTAGGCAAAGGCGGCATCACGCTTCTGGCGAAGGCGTTGCAGCTCGCGCAAGGTGGCAAAGGCGCGCGCGCTGCGCTGCTGCGGTCCCAGCCGGTCGGACCAGCGTGCATTATGCATGGCCAGGCAGAGGCGCACGCTGCTGATCTCCTCAGGCAGCGCCAATGTGCGCACCAGATGCGCCAGGTCAGCCACTATCGAGCTGCTGTCGTCGCTGAAGGCGTCAGCCACGATCCAGACCGTCGTCTGGCGCTGCCCACTGAGTACCTTGCGCAAAGCCGGGTGCAACTGCGACTCGCTCTTGCCGATGGCGAGATCGGCGAACAGCGCCATCCGGCCGGCCGGCCGGCCAGTGCGGGTGGACACGTCGCGCGCCCATTCCAGATGCGCGCCGCTCTTGTTGAGCTGTTCGCCGCTGCGCGCCAGGTTCACTTCCAACAGGTTGGGCAGGATGTCAGTTGGAGCAGGATTGCCTAGCGGCACATTGACCTGCAAGAGGCGCACGCGCTCAGGCAGCGTCGGTCCCCAGCGGTCCTGCAAGTCCGCAGCGATCTTGTGCAGCACGACGCGTCCGCTGGCGCCCAGGCCAACGATTAGCGTTGGCAAATTGCGCACCGGCGCATCAGGGGTTCGCCCGGTCTCCGGCGACAGACTCTCGACTTTGCCAAGCCAGTCCATAAACAGTATCCCTTCTGTGGCCGAAGGTGCCGGTGCAGGCGTCGCCGGCTCTGCTGGGGGCGCGGGCACAACGGGTACAGATCGCGTCGGAACCGGCCCCGGCTTGGGCTGACGGCCGCCTAGCGCGATCAACAGAAGCCCTGGTATCAACAATAGCAACAACGGCAGCAGCGTGAGCGGAACGGGAGGCAGAAACAGCACGCGAGGCCCCGACGGCAGCGTCGCGGATACGACCTGGTTGTTACAGTCGTTGAACGACAGCCGCGCATCCTGCGGCGCCAGTTGCTTGAAGCCGTAGCCGGCGGGTGTCACCTGGTAGCGCAGGGTAGCCCATTCAGTCAGGGCTTGCTGGTTGAGCGCAGGCGCCTGCCACACGACCTGCTCAGCAGTCACCGCTGCTGGCGGCTGAACAGTAGCGGGATCGACAGTCAGCCCAGGGGCGACGCTCTCCACCACCCGCAGATCGGTGGCTACAACCTGGTTGATCTCCTCGGCGATGCTGCGAAACGCCGCGGGGATCTCCGCCACAGGCGGGGCCAGCCGCAGGTAATCCGGCCCAGAGGCGATTGCCTGGAGGAGTGGCTCGTTGTAGTCATCGCCCTGAAGGCCGATGACAAACAGTTTGATGCCAGCGTCTTGGGCTGACTTCGCCAGACTCTCTACCTGCGGAATCGTAGCCTGCTCGGCGCCTCCATCGGTGAACAACACGATAAAGCCGGCCGAACCAAAGCGCCTGCGGGTGCCCTGCAGTTCGTTGCGGGCCGCGGCCAGGGCGCTGGCAATGTCGGTGGTTGAACCGGCTGCAGCCTGAGACAAAGCAGCATCCAGGACAGTGCGGTCCGCGGTGAGGCCCTGGTAGGTGTTCACCTGATCGGAGAACAGCGCCAACGCCACCTGATGTTTGCTCAGGTCAAGCGTCTCGATGAACGCCCGCGCGCCGGCTACCGCCTGCGCCAGCGGCTCGCCGTCCATGCTCCCCGATTGGTCGAGCAGCACCACCACATCCAGCGGGCGCGCGCCCTGTTGGCACTGGGCAGACTGGCTCAGCGCCAGATCCAGTTGCACGTCCTGAGGTGCAAGGCCGAAGACCGTGCTCTGTTCGACGGCTCTGGTTACTGCGTCGTTCGAAGCGGTATCTGGCAAAAGCAGCGCTGCCAACGCCAGAACAAGTCCGAGAATGAGGGCAATGACAACGAGAATGACACCAACAATGCGCATAGAAGCCTACCAATGAACGTTGGGCTGAGATGAGGTGTGCGATAAACAAGGGATATGGGCGCCTTGACCAGTGCGATCAAAGCGCCCATACTGTCATGGCACAAGGTTGTGCGCTACTTCGAGCTGCGCTCTTTCTGTTCGATTCGTTCCTCGAACATCAGCGAGGCCAGGTTGGCCAGATCAACGTAGGCTTCCTGGAAGTTGGCGGGTTCATCAGTGGGCAGGCTTCGCCCATGTTTGACCTCAGCTTGCAGATCGTGAGCGATGGTGTTCAGTTTACCCACGACCCCGCTGGCGTTGGCCGGGTCTTTCTGCGTGGACAGGAAGCCAATCCAGCCTTCCTTGCCAGCGGCCCGTTCCTCGGCGTCGATCGCTTCTTGGGCTTCCTTGTAGTCAAGGGCCCAATTACTCTGTGGCGCTTGATCGAGACCCACCAAGACAAACGATCTCATCACCTGGAACATGCTAGGCTTGGTCTTGGCGCGCGGCGTGAGCATATAGGGCCGATCGAAGGAAGGAAGCTGGAGCTCGTACCAGAGGTCAACACCGTCGTCCCTCATGGCGATGTAGCCTAATGCCCAACACTGGAAGAACTGACGCGCCTTTTGGGCATCCTCTAACAGCATTACCACCCAGGGATGAAACACCTTGTACTGGAGGCGCCGCTTCTTTGAAAGCATGACCTCGTAACGGGCGGCGTTGGCCTCGGCCGGAAAGATGTGGTTCAGATGGGGCGGCAGCTTGGGGTTTTCCAGATAGGCCTTCTCGCAATCTTTCCAGGCTTTGAACAGCCGTACCTCGTACAGGTCTTCGGTATAGACGACCGTACACTTGTGAGTGTCGGCGCTGCCCACCACCTGAACAAGCTTGTCCTGGTCGCGATTCACAGGGTCGACTCCGGCCTTGGTTCGCAACTCTGTCTGCACATCGTCTACGAACTTGCGCGTGGCCGGCCCAAACGCCGTGTCACCGGGATCCATCAAACGGATGAGCTGCGCCCACTTGGCAGGCCCGCCCTGCTCGGCTGGCTGCGCCTCGAAGAGCGGGTAGGATTTCTCGCCCAAGTCCTGTGCAAAGGCAGACGCGTTGTTGGCGAATTCCTCGGCCAGGCGGTCGGCAACCCTGACGTCGCTGGGCATCTCACTGAAGCGCTTGCGGGCATAGCCCAGCATGGTATCCAGGTTGCGCTGCGTTAGGTGACCGCGCACCTCAGGCCGCTCCCGGCCTGTCGGCCGCTCGAAGATCGTCTGCGGCTCGTCCTTGGGGGTGAAGGACAGCGCCAACGAGAATGAGTCAGTGACATCATTGAAGCTCCAATTGACGGCCCGCATCAGACGATCCAGCTCAGCCTTGTCCTCGGGGTACATCTGTCCAGGGATTGTGGTTTGAACGGCTTGCAGGGCTGCATCCTTCTCGGCCGTAGCCTGCACTTCAGCCAGGTTCTTCTCCAGCGAGCGGGTGATGCCGGTGATGTCGGTGGCAGGGTCGCCCGTCGCCAGGAGTTGGATCCAGCGTCCAACCTCGTCACGAACCTCAATGGTATAATCGCGCATCTGTTGCGCAGCCCTGACCACTGATTTATGTAGCAACTCGTCCTTGCGCGTGCTAACGACCATGTCCTCAGTGCGCAGATAGTCAACCTGGGAGTTGTAGGCGGTTGGATGGTTCCAGATGATGATCTTGCGATCACAGTTCTTGACCATCTCTTTTTCTTTCCCGTCGCGCATCCTCTCGGCGTTCAGGCGCGGCTGGATATCTCCTCTGCGCTTCTCATCGACCTCATTCATGATATTGACGAATCGCTGCAGGTTGTCCACGGCACCATCAAGAAGATCGTAGGCGTAGCCGATCTTGCCACCCTTAGACTCCAGCGCATTCTGCACGTTGCGCCCCATCAGCGTGTCCAGCAGCCAAAGACGAACCTGGCGGCGATATATATCTATCTGGATCTGACTGCACTGATCGAGCGCCCTACCGAACTTGCCGCCGTACTCCTGGCCGCCTGCATCGATGCCTCCAAAGTGGTCTTTGTACCAGGCGGAAATGTCCCGCTTGAACCGCCGCACGCCGTCCTTAGGTGGCTCCTTGAGGTCTTTGCTGGTCTTGAATGAAGTGACAACGGTCAATCCGGCCTCTTGCTGAACCTCAGTCACAAGCTTCTTGATATCATCGCGACCGCCTAAGTTGGTGAAGTCACCCAGCCAGGTATAGCCACCCTTCATCGAACCCTGGGCTAAGGTGGCTACCAGGCTTGCGCTGTAGTCGTTGAGGACCTTGACCATGCGCGCGGTGAACTGGGTTGGCTTTTCGCTGGCGTTCAGATAGGTTTGATCTTTGGTCAAGAGATCAAACGAATTGTCACGCCCAATGCGGCTAGGGTTGGTCGGATCAGTCGGCGACACTCTTGTGATTCGTGTGGGATTTTGGGGATCGTCGCGAATTGGGGCCAGCAGTCTGTCCAGCAGGTTCAGTGAAAGCCGATGGGCGAAAATCTCCTGGTCGTAGTAAACCGGCACCTTGTAGCTGTGGGTGCCCACCGTGCTATACAACGGCACGCCAGGTCGAGCAGCATACTCCGGCGACAGGTTGGTCACGACCCATTCGGTGTAGGCCGTACCAGCCTTGTCGTCCAGCAGCGCGCTGATGGCGTCGGCGATGGCCGGATGGACGCCGAACTCGGCCTCGTCGGCAACGCGCACTTCGGCCCGAACGCCGTCCACCAGGTAACAGGCGTCGAAGGCGCGGCTTCTGATTTCCTTGAGCTGCAGTTGTGTGTCGGCCGAGTTGTAGACCATCCCGGGCAACGCGAAGTCTTTGCTGATGACCATGAAGCGATTGAGCTCACGCCAAGCCGCGAAGCTGCGCGCCAGCATGTCATTGTCAGGATCTTGGTCGAACACGCGTGGCAGGGCGAAGTAACCTCGCACCAGATTGGGGACGCTGCTCGCCCGGTGCCTGGCCAAGAGGGCGATATCGATAAACATGCCCGATCCTGTGCCGCCTGCAAACGACCCAACAATGATGATCTCCAGGCGTTCCTTGCCCTTGAACTGGCGCGCCAAGTTGGCCACAGCTACGTCTATACGGCTCCAAATGGCCGATTTGTTGCGCGCGCGCAGATCGGTAAACAAGCCCAGGCGGCCAAACTGGCGCAACTGACCGGCGCCAGCGGCCAACGACCAGGACGCCCGCGGCAGCGATGTGAGCCAGTGGTCGGCCTCGAACCAACTGTCGATGTGCGGCAGCGCCTGGACGCCTGTCTTGCGTCCGTTGGATACCGTTTCACCGATCTCATAGGTATCGCCGCCCAGGTGGATGTACTCATCCTGAGGCTTGAGACGCACTGAGCCAACGGTGATGTCTTTCACCTCGCTGCTCTGCTGCACAGAGGTAACGTTGGCGCCAGTCTGCGTGACCGTGTCGAACGCCAACAGCTTGACGTTTTCGGGCATCACGCCGCCGTTGGACTCGATCAAATCCTTCTTCAGGTAGGTCAGCACCCAGGCGCCGGTGCCACCTAACCCAATCACTAAGGCATGTCTGGTCATGAAGGCCCTCCTGTGGTCTTCCACGATTGCAGCATGAAGCTGTCAGGTTGTGTCCTAATCGTATTTGGCAGTGACTTCGTAAGTCACCAAGTGCTCAGATGCACTCTCCATCGTGGTTGTTCCCAACGATGTTCCTTCCTGATCGAACACCTCCATCTCGACCGCGCGATGAGATGTTTCGGGTTTGGTCTTCTTGACCACGAGCTTCTTGACGCCAAAACTCTCCAGCCCACTAGCCGAAAGCTTCTGCTTGCGTTTGAAGAATAGCTTCGGGCTTCGACCCAGGGAGTAATCTTTCAGCGCCATCGACGTGTTGGGATCGATCAGGCTCAACGTGCCTTGCGGCCGCTGCAGCCAGTTGAGAATCATGAAAGCCAGCAAACCGATCAATAGCGCTATGAGGATCCCGCTGCCTGTGCGGCAGGTTGCCGGATTGTCGGCCAGGGACAGATTACGCTGTGCCGGCACCACCAAATCCTCTTCGCTCAATAGCTCGTACTGAGCATTGAGAGCGGCAGGGTTCAACTGTGCACGCACTATGTAACTTCCCGGCTTTTGGTCCTCGCCGCCAAACATAGCACGCAGAACCTGACCTTGGTCGGCGACATAGGTCTCAACAACGCCTGCCTGCACCTCACGTTCCGTGCCAGCTTCCAGCAAGTGCAAGGTCGCCAACGCGCTGGGATCAGCTGCGATTGCTTCTGGTCGCAGCGTCTCGCCAGTCAACGCATTCTTGAACTGCAACAGGACATCGAACATCACCGGATCGGCGCCGATGCAGCCCACCGCACCACTAAACGTAGAGTTGGTAATTTCGTTGGGAATAGACTCTACCAGGATTGGCTGAACAGCAAAACGCTCGACGGCTGTACGCTGGCTTGGTTCCTCAGGCCGGTATTTTAGCTTTTGATAGCCGCTCGGATTTAGAGCCGCTACAATCGAATAGCTGCCAGCCGGATCAAGCATTCCTTGCTGGAGATCATCAGGTTGCCTGAGCGACGCCTCAAAGACGTTCTTCACGGCGTTATACTTCATTGGCGCCTCCTGGACGATGTCTCCCAAATCCGAGCGGATCGTGGCCGTAAACAGATTTGCCGGTCCACCCAGCAAGGTCGCAACAAGGTCGGGGGACATGGGTGTGCCAGTCTTGTCGAGCACTTGGGCAACCACATCGACCGGTAGGGCTACTACTTGGCCTTGGCCCACCGAATTCAAAGGCAACTGATCTCCAGGTTGAGGCGACAGGAGTTGGAAGCTGAAGCGATCCACCGGGGTGACCGTGAAGTCACCGGAGTCCGTCCGAATCGCCACCGTGCCAGTCTGAGACCCCGTGGGTGCAACAGCAGTAATCTCCCAAGTGTACTGACCAGCCAAAGGGACTGGTATCGGGTCGATGCTCTGCCATGAACCATCCGGTTGTCGCGACATCTCAAGCGACGTAACATCTCCTTTGGGGCCTTTGACGGTACCAGTGACAGTCAGTGGGAACTCCGGTATGATGCTGAGAGGCTGGACACCGATCTGCTGGTCATCTTGACCCGACGGCGGATTTGTCTCCAAGATGTAATTCAGACGAGCAGGGTTCACCGGGTCAGAATACGGCGCAATTTCAAACTGAGGAATTGCTTCAGTGGCTAGCGGGGAGACAATACGGCCGCGGGCCTCTAAAGGTAGGATCCGGACATCGACATCGCGGCGGCAAATGCCGTTGGTTACCAGAAGACTCCATGCGCCAGGTTGCACATTTGCAATGACATAGCGTTCATTGGGGCCATCAGCAACATAGTCTTCGATGGTAGCTTGGCCTTGGATGACTTCGCCGCGAAGCAAGCTGGCTTGGGCAAGAGGACCGGAATACTGCAGGGTCACATTGACCTCTTCCGGCTCCTTTCCTTGCTCTGCACCGATCTTGAGTATCTGGACATTGAGCCGGTCTGTATACGGATCAACATAGAACGGCTCGTCGCAGTTTACACGTATTGCCGGCTTTTCGCTCAGTACCTCAAGGATATTCGACACTCTGACAGCGACATCGTTGTTGCGGGTG
Organism: Anaerolineae bacterium; assembly: GCA_049294015.1. Lineage (GTDB taxonomy): Bacteria > Chloroflexota > Anaerolineae > JAAEKA01 > JAAEKA01 > JAAEKA01. The sequence goes on along the minus strand of JBAQCH010000128.1, from coordinate 8,245 downwards.
TTCCCACCGGCAGCCCCTGCTTCGAGAACCTCAAACGTACCACCGTGATTCTGGGTTATTTGACGCCAAACTGGAACAACCACACTGCCAACAGATGATGCCGGGTCAAGATAGTCATAGGCAGCACTAGCGGTGGTATCGCGGAAGCCCACAAACCAGATGCGGACGCTATCAGGATTGTCCTCACCGCGCCATGGAAAGTTGGCGCCGTTGGGATCAAGGTAACGGGCCAGATCGCGCATGTATGCGTCGGTATTCATCGTGTTTGAGTCGATGTCACAACCCAAATCGTAGACACACGGACCACCATCCGCAACCAAGATTACGCCGCGGCGACGCGGCACACCATCCCCGTCGAGGGGATCAGACTGCCATCTTTGAAGAATCTCGTTCGCAGTCTGAAAAGCAGACAAGTAGTCAGTAGCGCCAGGGCTGTCAGTGCGTTCCGGTAAGACGTCATAGAGGGATTGGCGCTCGGCGCGCCATTGAAGTAGGCCATCGCCGTCTAGTGTCGGAGACAGCGTGACTGTCTCGATGTAGGGCAAGGTGTCCGGTCGACCATCACGCTCGTCCCAGAAACCCACCACGGCAATACGGTGCTGAACACCCGGGCAGAAGTAGAGTGCATTATCACCCAATGAACCAATCGCGTTGCGCGCCGCACTGATGCGAAGATGAGCAGGATCATTGGTGAGCATGCTGCCAGATTCGTCAATCAGGACAACAAGATCGACGCCTACACATTGTGGATCAAGGTCCTGCGCCCATGAAGGGGATGTGTTCACAGCCGTCAAAACAAGAAGGAAACCCACAATGGCGGCAAGACACAGCCATTTGACGAAGGTAGGCAATGGCCGCTGTTGATTTGTGCTGATCAGCATCTGAAACCTCTCTTGAGATGTCATTGCAGACAATTTGCGAAGCGTTGCAAAGAGTTCTTGCGTCCAGAATGAATTGGATTGCTCAAGACGTCCGAATATGACCCGTCTTTGGCGACGTCATTTCGCCACTTGGCTGATTGTGTGGTAGAATTCTGCTGGCACATGAAGCTGCGGTCCCGATTGTTCCATCTACCCAACCACCCGCCGCACCGCATCCATCGCATCCTCGCCGTCCGAGTACACCACCGGCTCCGGCCTGGACGCAAAGGGCCAGGCGCAGCGTTCCAGGTCGGCGGCGCCGGACTGGTGGACGATGAAGGTTGCGCCGGCGCTGTGGGTCTCCACCAGGAACTCCTGCAAGCGTGGATCGTTCTTCAGCCGCTTCAGCCCCGCTGCGCCGCACGGGATGACGACGCAACTGGCCTGTTGGGCCAGCGGCAGGGCCTGCTCCAGCGACAGATCCGGCACCAGCGTCAGCCCATAGGCGCCGGGCGAGGGCTGGCCGGCCAGGCTGACCAGCTTCACCCGCAAGCCCGCCTTGCGCAACTCCGCAACGAACAACGCAGCCAGCGTTTCATCGAAGCGATCTGCCCATAATACGAACACCATCTTGTCTAAAGTCATGAGCTGCTTCCAGTGCAAGAGCGGGGTATTGTGAACGATGGGACTAAGGCGCAGTATACAGGAAGAAGACTCTCGTGATCTATAGCGATCCTATAATGATACTCCAGATGCTGTTTGGAGTTACTGACGCGCTGCGCACTCCAGTCAGTCCGACAGCCATACCAACCCTTGCCGGCGGGCGAGCATGAACCTCAATCCATCACCTTCACAGCCAATGCTTTCGACAGAACAGGTCCGCAAAGCGCTGGGCCTCTGGCACAAGAGCGCTGTCCACGGCAGCCCGCTGCTAGATCTGCTGCTGGTACAGCAGGCGGCGGCCGCTGCTGGCGGCAACCTGCGCCTGGCCACCAATCAGGTGCTGCACCGGGCCTTGACCATCATGGCGGCCCACCACGCCGATGAAGCTGACCTGCTGCGCGTGCGCTACTTAGACGCCAAAACCGTGCATTTATTGTCCCTCGAGCGCAACCTGGCCCAGGCAACCATCTACTTCCAGCAACAGCGTGCCATCAGCTTGCTGACAACGATCGTGCAGCAGATGGAGCAGGCAGCCTGGGATGCTCATCGCACAGCGCTAGAGAGCCGTCTGCCGCTGCCCACCTACACGTCGTTGGTGGGAGTAGAAGCGCAGTTGAACGCTCTGCTGGGCCTGCTGGCGTCGCCGGATTCATCCAATCTGATCCTGCTGGATGGCATCGGCGGCATCGGCAAGACCTCGTTGGCTGATGCCTTGCTGCGGACCATCATCGCCCGTGGGATGTTTGCCGAAGTGGCCTGGATTAGCGCCCAACAGCAGCATTTCCATTTGGATGGCCGCCTGAGAAACATCCCCAGGTCGGTGCTCACGGCCGACGGCTTTGTCGACGAGCTGGCCGATCTCTTGCTGGTTGATCAGGCGGCTGGGCTGGGGCGTGAGCAGAAGCTGGCGAACTTGCGGGTGCGCATGAGCCAGACGGCGCACCTGGTGGTACTTGATAATCTCGAGCTGATGCCGGATGTCGACCGCCTGCTGCCCTTCCTGCATCAACTGGCTGGTCCATCGAGATTCCTGCTGATCTCGCGCCACAGCTTCTACGCCGAGCCGGGCATCTATCACCTGCGGCTGCCCGAGCTGGTCGAAGCCGACGCGTTGCATCTGGTGCGCCAGGAGGCCGGGCTGCGCAACCTGCCTGAACTGGCTACCGCGCCGGATGCCCACCTGCAGCCGATCTATGAGACCGTGGGCGGCAACCCGCTCGCCCTGCGTTTGGTTGTTGGCCAGGTCCACGTCCATCCGCTGCCTGTCATCCTGGCCGATCTTGCTGCGGCCCGGGGCGAATCGGTCGAAGCGCTCTATACCTACATCTACCGCCGCGCTTGGGACCACTTAGACGAGCTGTGTCGCAGGGCTTTGCTGGCCATGCCGTTGGTCAGTGAACACGGCGGCAACCTGGATTTCCTGGCGCAAATCAGCCAGTTGCCTTCCGACGATCTGCGCCACGGGCTCAGCTTGTTGGTTACCCTGAACCTGGTGGACAGCCGAGGCGACCTGCAGCAACGTCGCTATACCATCCATAACCTCACACGCAGCTTCCTGCTGGAACAGGTCGTCCGCTGGCAAGTGTAGCTCTCAAAAAACAACACAGAGGGCGGCTCTCTCCATAACCCAGTTACTTCAAGAACCGCCCTCTGCTGAACCCCAGCGCCGGGATGCGGTCGGTTCCCCCCCCGTCCCGCTCGCAACGCTGAGGCGATATTGGCTTTCGCTTCGGCCTGTGCTATACTTCGACGCGCTTCGCCGGCCGGCCGGCTTTCGCCGGCCCGCCTGCCAGGCCGAGCGCGCAGTCTTGATCTACTGTACACGATCTTTTCTATCTCCGGTCTATCAACTTCCTATCACACCCCTATTGACTTTGCCCCGTGAGCGACAGCTACTCCGCCGCCCCCCCGACCGGCTTTGCCCAACAGGTGCATGACGCGCTCAAGGCCTGGAGCGCTGATCCCAGCGCGGGCGCAACCCTGGCTGACCTGACGGCGGTGCAGTTGGAGCTGGCCGCCGGCGCCGCAAACCCGCGCCGGGCGGTCAACACGCTGCTGTTGCACGGGCTGAAGACGCTGGCCGCGACCCACGACCGCGACGCAGCCCTGCTGCGCCTGCGCTTCGTCGAAGACCTGTCGGCCCGCAGCGTGGCTAAGCGACTGAACGCAGCCGAGCCGTCGGTCTACCGCTGGCAGGCCCAGGCCATCGACCGCCTGGCTGCTGTGCTGTGGCAGATGGAGCAGGCAGCTATCCAGCAGCGGGTGGCCGCACAGGCCGCACGGCTGGAGCCGGAGAGCTACCTGCGGCTCTTCGGCGTCGAGACCCACCAGGCGACCCTGCTGCAGGTGCTCTGCGCTGATGGTCCCCCCTATCTGCTGGCCATCGAGGGCGGCGGCGGCATCGGCAAAACCAGCCTGGCCGACGCAGTGCTGCGGGCAACCATCCGCCAGCGGCCCAACGGCGAGGTGGCCTGGGTCAGCGCCCGCCAGCAGCGTTTGGACTTTGCCGGCCGCATCCACAGCCTGCAGCAGCCGGCCCTGACGGCCGATGGCCTGCTGGAGGCGCTGGCTGTGCAGCTCTTGCCCGGCGCGCCCCGCTTCACGGTACGGGAGCGCGCCATCCACGCCCTGCGCGCCCGCTTCGACCGGCAGCCAACGCTGGTGGCGGTGGACAACCTGGAGACCGCGGCCGACGTGGATAGCCTGCTGCCGCTGCTGCGCCAACTGGCCAACCCGGCCAAGTTCCTGCTGACCACACGCTACAGCCTCTACGGCGAGCCGGGCGTCTACCACCTGCGCGTGCCGGAGCTGAGCGAGCCCGACGCGCTGAGCCTGGTGCGGCTGGAGGCGCAGCAGCGCAACCTGGCCGAGCTGAGCCAGGCCAGCGACGCCGAGCTGCATCCCGTCTACGAGACTGTGGGCGGCAACCCGCTTGCCCTGCGCCTCGTCGTCGGTCAGACGCACGTCCATTCCCTGCACGGCGTGCTGGCCGATCTGGCGGCGGCGCGCGGCGAACCGGTGGAGAGCCTGTATACTTACATCTACAAAGCCGCCTGGAGCCGGCTGGGCGAGCTGCCGCGGCGCGCGCTGCTGGCCATGCCGCTGGTGAGCGAGCGCAGCGGCACCCTGGACACCCTGGCCCAGATCAGCGGGCTGGCGCGCGACGCGCTGAGCGACGCGCTGGCCGAGCTGGTGACGCTCAACCTGGTGGACGGCCACGGCCTGCTGCTGGCCGAGCGACGCTACACCATCCACGCGTTGACCCGCACATTCTTGCTGGAGCAGGTGGCCCGATGGCTGTAGGTCCGCCGTCCGGCCAGCCCGACAGCCCCTACGTTGCGCTCTTTCGCCAGTACATCCAGCGCAGCACGCAGGCCACGCTGGCGGCCGTCCAGACCGCCGGGCCGGCCCTGCGGGCCGAGCAGCGCGAGCAGAGCCTGCACACGTTGGACTTCGCCTTTGAGTTGCCCGAAGCTTGGCCGGACACGCGCGATCTGCTGCTGCTCCTGGCGCCCAAGCTGGACCAGGCCGGCATGCGCCAGGATGCTATTCCCTATTTGCAGCGCGGCATCGAGCGCTGCCAGACGGCCGGCGACCTGGCAGGCCAGGCCGGGATGGAGCTGCTGTTGGGCACGCTGCTGGCCACCCTCGGCCGCATGGATGAGGCCCGCAGCCTGACCAGCGCCAGCGCGGCCCACTTCGAGGCAGTTGGCGATCGCCACCATCAGGCCCGCGCGCTCAACAGCCTGGCCTACCTCGATCACCTGCAACAGCACGGCGACCGCGCCGCCCAGTTGGTGCAGCAGGCCATGAGCCTGGTCACGCCCGAAGACACCGAGACCAGCCATAGCCATTTTATCCTGGGCCGGCTGGCCGTGGACAGCCGCGACTGGCCCGCAGCGTTGCATCATTCGGAGCAGGCGCTGGCCGGCTGGCGTCGCCACGACAACCCAGTGATGATGGCTCGCAGCCTGGCCAACCTGGGCACCGCCCAGCGCGGCTCAGGCCAGGTCGACGCCGCCGTCGCCAGCTTCACGCAGGCCATCGCGCTGATGGGCGAGCTGGACGACCCGGTCAACCAGGCCATCACCCGCATGAACCTGGGCAATCTGTACTGGGCCGTGGGCCAGCCGCAGCAAGCCATGGCCCACTTTGTGCAGGCTGAGCCGGTCTTCCGCCAGGCGCAGGATCAGCAATGGCTGGCCCGGATCAACACCAACATGGGTGTGGTCCACGTTCAACTCGGCCAGTGGCAGCAGGCGCACGTGGCCCTGACCACGGCCATCGATCTCAACCGGATGATCGGCGACCGGCGCGCCGCGGCCAACGCCCTGGACAGCCTGGGCGAGCTGCACCTGCGCCAGGGCCGCCCAGCCGCCGCGATGACCTGCCTGGAGCAAGCCATCGCGGAACTGGGCGACCTGGCCACGAAGCCCGGCTACGCCGAACTGGTAGCCGAGATCCAAGGGCATATGGACGAAGCGCGGGAGCTATAACCGGCAGCCTCCATCCTCACAGCCCCCGGCTGGAACAACCACGCCCCCAACGCTGGACGAGACCCAGGCGCTGCCGGCGGGAGCCGCCAACAGCAACGCCATCGCCAAGACCAGAATCCAGTGACGAACAGACTGTAAACGCATCTCGATGACCTCCGTGGTAATTGAGGCCCAGCGAGGACTGGGATCCCAACCGCAACCGCGGCGCACGTGCTTCCCCAACGAGCCGGGCGGCCAGCAGAAACCCGCTGTGGGCTTCTCCAAGCCATTGCGACCTTCGACCCAACTATACGCCCGACCGACTCTCCCTGAGCTACCCACTCCCTATCCGCAGCCTATCCCGCGACTCTTTCGTGCCCATGCTTCCTCTCTCCCCTTCTCACCCTCCCCCTCTCGCCCTCTCCCAGAACCTGGCGCAGCGCGTCCGTCAAGCGCTGACTGAATGGTACAGCGACGCGCCCGATCCTGGCCCGCTGGCCGATCTGGCCGTGGTGCAACAGACCCAGGCCAGCGGCGGCTGGACCACCCGGCGCGCGGCCAACTACGTGCTGGCGGCTGCGCTCGATCGGCTGGCGAGCGACGCGCCGCAGGAAGCCAAACTGCTGCGCCGCCGCTTCGTCGATGAGGCGGCCGTTTACGTTGTGGCCAGGGAATTCGATCTGGCCGAGTCCACCTTCTACAAGCGCCAGCGCCAGGCCATCGCGGCCCTGGCCGGCGTGCTGGCTGGCATGGAGACGGCCGCGCGCGACCAGCGCAGCGCCACGGCTGCGACGCGCCTGCCCTGGATCGACCACGGACGCCTGTTCGGCGTCGAGCCGCTGCTGGGCCGTCTCGATGGTCTGCTGACCGCAGCCCAGCCGCCGGCAGCGATCGTCCTGCTCACTGGCCTGGGTGGGGTGGGCAAGACCACCGTGGCGCGCAGCGCGTTGGATCAGATCGTCCAGAGCAGCCCAGAAGCATGGCAGGTGGGCTGGGTCAGCGCACAGCAGCAGTCCTTTCACCCTAGCGGCGTGATCCGCCCGTTGGACGCGCCCGCGCTGACAGCCGACGACCTGTTGTTGGCCCTGGCCAGCCAATTGCTGCCCGCCGCTGCCCGCGTCGCCCCCTTCACCAGCCAGCGCGCGCTGGATGCGCTGCAAACGCACCTGGGCCAGACGCCCCACGTGGTGGTGATCGACAACCTGGAGACGCTGGCCGACGTGGAGGCGTTATTGCCCACGCTGCGCCGTCTGGCCGGTCCCAGCCGCTTCCTGCTCACCTCGCGCAAGGTGCTGCCGGGCGAGCGCGACATTTACCATCTGCCCGTGCCCGAGCTGAGCGAAGCCGACGCGCTGGCTCTGGTGCGCTTCGAGGCTGCGACGCGCAACCTGCAGGCCGTCAGCGAGGCCGGCGACGCCGATTTGCGGCCCATCTACGAGACGGTTGGGGGCGTTCCGCTGGCGTTGAAGTTGGTAGTAGGACAATTGTATCTGCTGCCGCTGCCTCAAGTGGTGGACAACCTGCGCCAGGCGCGCGGCCAGAAGATCGCCGATCTGTATCGGTATGTCTATTGGCAGGCCTGGAACCAGCTGGACGCCGACGCGCAGGATGTGCTGCTGGGCATGCCGGTTTTTGCCCAGGGCGGCGCCGACCTGGCCGGCATCGAGCGCATCAGCGAGGTGCAGGGCGGCCGGCTGGTGCAGGCCCTGGAGCGGCTGGCCCATCTGTCGCTGGTCAACGTGGCCGGCGACCTATGGACGCGGCGCTACAGCATTCATCGGTTGACCGAGACCTTCATGATTCGTGAAGTCATCCGCTGGCAGGGCAGCGCGGCTGAGTGGGACGACGCTCTGCCCGACGAGGCAACCCGCTAGAAATGACATGTCTTCCGAGACATGTCATTTCTGGAGGTCCCGCACGAGCCGCCGAAATGACATGTCTTCCGAGACATGTCATTCCTGGAGACCCCGAAGGCCCTCATGAACGACTACCTGGCTCGCTTCCAGCGCAAGATCGCCGCCAACGCGGCCGCCTGGCGGGGCTTTGTCCAGGTCCACGGCGACGACCCGGCCGCGCTGGACCGCGAGCTGGCCAACCTGACCAAGGCCGCGCAGCAGGCGCTGGCCGAGCCGGCTGCCTGGGACGAAGGGCTGGCGCTGGTCGCGGAGACCTGGGCCCACGTCGAGCTGCGCGGCCTGTGGCAGGACTGGCAGACGCTGCTGGCCGAGGGTCTGCGCATCAGCCGGG
>JBAQCH010000127.1:0-16386 GCA_049294015.1 Anaerolineae bacterium | reverse complement strand
GCTCCAGCCGGTCGGGCACGGCCGCGGCAGCCGCTCCCGTGGGCGTCGGCGCGCGCAGGTCGGCCGCAAAGTCGGCCAGGGTGAAGTCGGTCTCGTGGCCCACGCCGCTGACCACCGGCACAGAGCTGGCCGCAATGGCGCGCGCCACCTGCTCATCGTTGAAGGCCCACAGCTCTTCGATGGAGCCGCCGCCGCGCGCCACGATGATCACGTCGATCGGCTCGACGCCGGCGTGCCAGTCGTTGAGCAGCTCGATGGCCGCCACGATCTGCGCTGGCGCCTCTGCGCCCTGCACAGCGCTGGGCGCCAGCAGCACCTCGACGGCCGGATAGCGCAGCGCCAACGTGCGCAGGATATCGCGCAGCGCGGCGGCGCGCGGCGATGTGACAACGGCGATGCGCTGCGGCCAGGCCGGCAGGGGCCGCTTGTGCTCAGGATCGAACAGCCCCTCGGCCGCCAGCTTGGCCTTCAGGGCCTCGAACTCCTGGTACAGCCGCCCCACGCCTGCCAGCTCCAGCGCATCGGCGTAGAACTGCATCTTGCCCTGGCTCTCATAGACCGAAACGTAGCCATGCACCAACACCTGCTGGCCGTTCTGGGGCAGGCGGGCCAGCCGCTGGGCGTCCTGCTTCCACATGACGCAGGCCAGCACGGCGCGCTCGTCCTTAAGCGTGAAGTAGCAATGCCCCGACGTGGCGCGCACGAAGTTGCTGACCTCGCCTTGCAGCCAGACGTTGCGCAGGGTCTGCTCGCGCTCGATGAGCGTCTTGATCTGGCTGAGCAGTTGGGTGACGGTGAATGTGGTCATAGGCACCGGGCGCTTGAATCTGCGTTCAGATAATCGTCTGTAAGGCCAAGAATGGTCATTAAGCGGCGTCAAGTGCCCGGCACGTGACGCGTTACGCCCGCGCCTGAGGCGCCAGCCGTCTGGCCTCCTCGGTGGGCGGCGCCAGGATCGGCAGCGCCTTGGGCAGCACGCTGATCTCGACCGGCGTGACGCCGAAAGGCTCCGCATCGACATGGACGGGCTGCGGCTGCGCGGCGTCGATGCGAATCCGGCGCGCCTGAGCGTAGCGCACGTTGGGGTCGGATGGATGTTGGCTGGTCAGCACGCGCGCCAGCGTGCTGCCGGCGTTCCACAGCGTGATGCCGTGGAAAAAGGCCACGTCCAGCAGGCCATCGTTGAGCTGCGCTGAGGGCGCCATGGGCAAGACAACCGCGTAGTGCTCGATATTGCTGACCACCGCCAGGATGCCGCGCCCCTGCCAGACCTGGTCGTCCACGTGCAGCGTGTAGTGCGGCGCGTTTCTGAGGCCAGGCAGGCGGGCCAGCAGAGTGCTCGCAAAATAGAGCACGCCCAAACGGCGCTTGGCCTGCGGGTTGGCCATCACATCGGCCGTGACGGCCGCGTCCAACCCGACGCCGGCCCAGCACAGGAAGTAGCGCTCGCCGGCCGCGTTGCGGGCCAACCCGACATCGATAGGGACAACGCGGGACCGGGCCAGAAGCCGCGCCGCAGCCGGCAGGGTGCTCTCCAATCCAGACACGGGCGCCGGCAGCCCCAGGTCGCGCGCCAGCACGTTGGCTGTGCCAGCCGGTAAAACACCCAAGGCTGGCAGCGGCTGCTGGCCGTTGCGAGCTTGCAGCAAGCCGTTGGCTGCTTGATTGGCCGTCCCGTCGCCGCCAACCACCACCACCGCATCGTAGCCCTTGACCGCGGCGTCGCGCGCCAGGTGCAGGGCCGAGTCGGGGCCGGTGGTCTCGGCCAAATCGACCGACCACCCGACCGCGTGCAGCTCGGCCACGGCGTCAGGCACCTGGTTCTGCAAGCGAGGCCGGCCCGCCACGGGATTGTAAATCAGGAGAGTGTGCATGGTCAGAATGGCGCGCATTCTACCATACTCTCTGACTGCACGCCAAGCAAGCCACGAAAGGAAATCCAGTCGGTAACTGTTCAGCCGCCGGGTGCGGGCACGTTGATTTCGACACTTGCACCTGCGCTGCGCTCCGGTGCAAGTGCAGGTGTACGGCGGCCTACTCAATCAACGTGCCCACACCCGGCGGCGAGCCAAACGTTGGTTGAGTAGGCGTCTGCGCCATATCGAAACCAACGTTTTGCCCGCCGCCTGAACAGTAACTCCAGTTGAAGAGTTAGAGTTGAGCTAGAGTTGAACAGGAAATGTCGAAATCAATTGACAAGGATCATCTGAAGTGCTAGAATCGCGTCAGGCAGTATAAGACTGAACCTGTCAACAGCATAGGCAGCGCATGGAATACAAAGACTACTACAAGATCTTGGGTGTGGACAAGAACGCAGACGAAAAAGAGATCAAGAAGGCCTATCGCAAGCTGGCGCGCCAGTATCACCCGGACGTCAATCCGGACAACAAGGACGCCGAATCGCGCTTCAAGGAGGCCAACGAGGCCTACGAGGTGCTAGGTGACGCGGAGAAGCGCCAGAAGTATGACCGGCTGGGCGCTAACTGGAACGCCTACCAGGGGGCCGGCCGCGATCCCTCCGGCTTCGACTGGAGCCAGTGGACATCGGGCGGGGCCGGCGGGCCGCGCGTCAACGTGCAATATGGCGACATCAACGAGATGTTCGGCCAGGGCGGCTTTTCCGACTTCTTCCAGAGCATCTTCGGCGGCGCAGGCGGGCAGTACGGCAGCACCGGCGCGCCCTTTGGACGCAGCGCCCAGTACCAGCCGCGGCCGGCGCGCGGTCAGGACCTGGAGCACCCGGTCGAGATCACGCTGGAGGAAGCCTTCAACGGCACGCAGCGCGTGCTGTCCATGGACAATCGCCGCATCGAGGTCAAGATCCCTGCCGGCGTGCGCACCGGCTCCAAGGTGCGGGTGGCCGGCGAGGGCTATCCCGGCGCGTCCGGCGGCAGCTCCGGCGACCTGTTCCTGGTGGTCCAGGTGCTGCCCCACCCCACCTTCGAGCGCAAAGGCGACGATCTGCAAAGCGAAGCGCCGGTCAGCCTCTACACGGCCGTGCTGGGCGGCGAGGTGACGGTGCCAACATTGACCGGCAAGGGCACGTTGAACATCCCGGCGGGCACCCAGCCGGGCCAGACTTTCCGCCTGCGCGGCCAGGGGATGCCGAACCTGCGCGATCCCAGCCAGCGCGGCAACCTGCTGGTCAAGGTGCAGGTGCGCCTGCCCAAAAAATTAAGCGACCAGGAGCAGCAGCTATTCGAACAGTTGGCCAGCCTGGCGACCGAATGACCCTTAGCCAGCTCCTACCAGCGCGGCCGCGTCCAAGCGACTGCTACTCTCATCACGCAAAGATGGCAAGCTCGCTGGCAGCACCCCGGCCAGACCGAGCTTTTCTTGCAACCACCCCATTCCAGGAGGTTTCACCATGATCGATCAGGCCACACTGCACGAATTGGTGGGATTTCAATCGACGCAGCGCAGCGCTCCCGCGCTGAGCCTCTATCTCGACGTCGATCCGCGCCACCGCAGCACGGACGAGTATCGGCTGGCGCTGCGCCACCTGTTGTCAGCCGTGGACGGACAGCCTAGCAAGGAGGATTGTGCCCGCATCGAGCGCTATGTGGAGAAGGAATATGACCGCCAGAGCCGCAGTCTGGTCTGCTTTAGCTGTGCTGCCGAGGGCTTCTGGCATGCCATCCCGCTGGCCGCGCCCGTCGAGGACACAGTCTTTGCCGGCCAACGCTTTTATGTCAAACCATTGGGCGACATTCTGGACACCTTCGCCCGTTACGGCGTGGTAGTGCTGGACCGCGAGGGCGGCCATCTGTTCATGTTCAACCTGGGCATGCTGGAAGGAGTCTCAGGTGTGGCCGGTGAGGACATCAAGCGCCACAAGCAAGGCGGCTGGGCCGCGGCCCGCTTTCAGCGCCGCGAGGACGAGGCCGCCTATCGCAACCTGAAGGAAGTGGCGGAGATGACCAGCGAGTTCGTGCGCAGCGGCCATGTGCGCCGGCTGATCCTGGGCGGCAGCGACGGCAACGTGGCCCAGTTTGCGGCCATGCTGCCCAAGGCCGTGCAGCAGATCGTGATCGGCGCCATCAGCGCCGACGTCAACGCCAGCCCGGCTGAGGTGGGCGAGAAGTCACTGGCGCTGATCCGCGAGGTCGAGGTTGCGCGCAAGGCCAGGCTGGTGGATCAACTGATCACGACGGCCGCCAAGGGCGGGCCGGCCGCGCTGGGGCTCGCCAACACCCTGGTAGCAGTCGACGCCCGGCGGGCGCGCCACCTGGTGCTGGACGACAGCTTCGCGGCGCCGGCCGTGCGCTGCGACAACTGCGGCTACGTCGGCGTTGATCCCGCGGAGGAGGCTGCCTGTCCGCTGTGCGAGACGACGTTGCGCGTGCTCCCGGACGCAGCCGACAGCCTGGTGCGCTGGGCCATCGAGCAAGACATCGACATGACATTTGTGGCCGGCAGCGCTGCCCTGCAAGAGGCTGGGGCGATCGGCGCGCTGCTGCGCTATTAGCAACTGGCCTTGCCCATAGGCCACGGATTGCACGAATACCGAGAAGCGATCCTTCGAAGTTGAAGCGTGACGAGTAACCTGTGATGGCAGCGATGATCTCGCTGCCATCACATTTGTTGGCCAGCGTGTTAGACTTCTGTTAGCATCCGCGAAGACCGTAACCGCTGACACACCAATTCGTAGAGAAGCGTGTAAATTAGTAGTTGGATGACCAAGCGCTCGGCGCACGCGTGGATGACATCAGCGGGCTCGGTCGGAGACCGGCCCAAGCGGCTATTCGACCAAGACTGCCAGAAACTTCCAACGTTGCTTGACAGAAAGACAAAGAGGATCTTTAACCCATGATGCGATTTGATCGGTTTACCGAGCGGGCCCAGGATGCTGCCATGCGGGCCTACGAGATTTTACAGCGTTACCAGCACACCCAGGTGGATACAGAGCATCTGTTCCTGGCTATGTTGGAGCAGTCCGATGGCGCCGCGTCCCAGATCATGGAGAAACTCAACGCGCCCTCGCAGGTGGTGCGCGCCAAGCTGGAGGAGCACCTGGAACGCAGCCCCAAGTCAGGCATGGGCGTTGGCCAGGGCGGCCAGGTAGCGCAGGTGTTCATCACCCCGCGGCTGAAGCGGGTGATCGACGTGGCCAATGAGGAGGCCAGCAAGCTCAAGGACGAATACATCTCCACCGAGCATCTGTTCCTGGGCATTGTCTCCGAGCGCAACACCCCGGCCGCCAATATTCTCAAGGAGCAGGGCGTCACCCGTGAGCGCGTGCTGCACGCGGTAGAAGAGCTGCGCGGCGGCCAGCGGGTGACCGACCCGGCCGCCGAGACCAAGTACCGCATGTTGGAGCGCTACACCCGTGACCTCACCCAGTTGGCGCGCGAGGGCAAACTCGACCCGGTGATCGGCCGCGATAGCGAGATTCTGCGCGTGATCCAGGTGCTCAGCCGGCGCACCAAGAATAACCCGGTGTTGATCGGCGAGGCGGGCGTCGGCAAGACGGCCATCGTCGAAGGGCTGGCCCAGAAGGTGGCTGCCGACGATGTGCCGGAACCGCTGATGGGTAAGCGGGTCATGGCCTTGGACCTGGGCGCGATGATCGCCGGCACCCGCTTCCGCGGTGAGTTCGAGGAGCGGCTCAAGGCCACCCTGGAGGAAATCCAGCGCTCGGAAGGGGAGATCGTGCTCTTCATCGACGAGCTGCACACGGTGGTGGGCGCGGGCGCGGCGGCTGGCGCGATGGACGCCAGCAACATGCTCAAGCCGGCCCTGGCGCGGGGCGAGCTGCGCTGCGTGGGCGCCACGACGCTGGACGAGTACCACAAATACATCGAGAAGGACGCAGCCCTGGAGCGCCGCTTCTCGCCGATCTTCGTTGACGAGCCGACGGTGGAGGACACCATCCACATCTTGCGCGGCGTGCGCGACCGCTACGAGGCGCACCACAAGGTGACCATCGACGACCAGGCGCTGGTGGAGGCGGCCCAGCTCTCGCACCGCTACGTTACCGACCGCAAGCTGCCCGACAAGGCCATCGACCTGCTGGACGAGGCGGCGGCCAAGCTGCGGGTGGCGCTCTACACTATGCCCGACGACCTGAAGGCGCTGCGCGACCGCGTGGCCAAATTGACGGCTGAGGAAGAAGCCGCCTGGGCCGCGCGCGATTACGAGCGGGCCGCCAGCTTCAAGGTGGAGCGCATCAAGCTGCAGCAGGACTACGATCTGGCCCGCACATCGTGGCGCGGCGAAAAGGGATTGGACGAGATCGTTAGCGCCGAGGACATCGCCCAGGTGGTGGCTGCGTGGACGGGCATTCCCGTCACCAGCCTGCTGGAGGAAGAGGCGCAAAAGCTGTTGCGCATGGAGGAGGAGCTTGGCAAGCGAGTCATCGGCCAAGTCGAGGCCATCGCCGTGCTGTCCGACGCGCTGCGCCGCTCGCGCTCCGGCCTGAAGAACCCGCGGCGGCCCATCGGCTCCTTCCTGTTCCTGGGCACCAGCGGCGTGGGCAAGACCGAGCTGGCCAAAGCGCTGGCCGAGTTCCTCTTCGACGACGAGGAGGCGCTGGTGCGCATCGACATGAGCGAGTATCGCGAGCGCCACACCGTCAGCCGGCTGCTGGGAGCGCCTCCCGGCTATGTGGGCTACGAAGAAGGCGGCCAACTTAGCGAGGCGGTGCGGCGCCGGCCCTACCGGGTGATCCTCTTCGACGAGGTGGAGAAGGCCCACCCCGAGGTCTGGAACACGCTCTTGCAGATCATGGAGGACGGCCGGCTGACCGACGGCCAGGGCCACGCGGTCGACTTCCGCAACAGCGTGATCATCATGACCAGCAACATCGGCACGGCATTTGCCAAGAAAGGCGGCGCGCTGGGCTTCCGTCTGGGCGCCGAGGAAGAGGATCTGGACGCCGAGGACCGCAAGCTGCGCCGCCAGATCGAGGCCGGCTTGAAGGAATCCTTCCGGCCGGAGTTCCTCAACCGCATCGACGAGATCATCATCTTCCACACCCTTAACAAGGAAGACGTGCGCTTGATCGTCGATTTGCAGTTGCAGGACATCAGCGGCCGGCTGCGCGACCAGAGCCTGACCATCGTGCTGAGCGAGGAGGCGAGGGACTGGCTGGTGGAGAAGGGCTACGATCCTCAGTTCGGCGCCCGGCCCATGCGCCGCACCTTGCAGCGCTTCGTCGAGTCGCCGTTGAGCAAGCAGTTGCTGCGCGGCGCGTTCCAGCCCGGCGACACGGTCGTGGTCATCGTCGAGCCGGACGAGGACACCCCCGGCCAGATGCGCCTGGGCTTCGAGCGCCAGCCGCAGGAGCCGATCCCGGTGGAGCTGCCGTTAAGCGTGACGAACCAAGTGTAATTCGGCTTCTGTTTAGCTGGAGGCTGCTTGCCCCTGCAAGTAGCCTCTTTTTCGTCAGGGCTTCTCAAAAGTCATTGACGCACATTCGTTGTCACCCTGAGCGGGTCTTGCACGAGACTTGCATTGCGCTAAGACGCCAGCGAAGGGTCTCGGAGCGCGAGTCGAGATGCTTCGGCGGACCTCAGCATGACACGGCTAAGACTTTTGAGAAGCCCTGCTTTTTCGTTTGACGCCCGCTGGTACTAATGCTAGAATAGTAACGCAGTGAGTAGATCATGTGCGCGGACAGGCCCGATACGTAGGAGCCGATACCATGACTGTACAGATCCATCCGCCTGCACCGACTACGGCGCAGAAACCGTTACCGCGAAGGCAACCGAGTCCGCCACCTCTCAATGCTGGGGATCGGCTGTCGCGCGCCGAGTTCGAGCGGCGCTATCACGCACATCCAGAAATCAAGAAAGCAGAACTGGTGGAGGGAATCGTATACGTGCCATCACCTGCGCGTTTCACATTACATAGCCAACCTCACGGCTACTTGGTTGCCTGGCTGGGCTTGTACTGCTCGGCGACGCCCGGCGTTTTGTTGGGCGACAACGCCACGACCCGTCTCGACTATGAGAATGTCGTCCAACCGGACGCGCTGCTGCGCCTCGATCCGGCGTTGGGAGGGCGTTCTAGTGTTACCCAGGACGACTATCTGGCCGGCCCGCCGGAGTTGGTGGTGGAGATCGCAGCCAGCAGCGTGTCTTACGACCTGGGCGTCAAGCGCCGCGTCTATGCCCGTAACGGCGTGCAGGAATACCTGGCAGCGCAAGCCTATGAGCAGCGGGTGGATTGGTTCGTGCTGCGCGAGGGGGAATACGAAGCCTTGCAGCCCGATGCAGATGGCATTTTGCGCAGCGAAGTCTTGCCGGGGCTGTGGCTGCCGGCCGACGCGCTGTGGGGCGGCGACCTGGCGGGGATGCTCACTGTGCTTCAGCAGGGGCTGGCCTCGGCCGAACACGCGGCTTTCGTGGCCGATTTACAGGGGCGAATTGGGTGATTGGGTGACTGGGTCATCAGGTGACCGGAAGAGCCTCTCAAAACCAATCTTCGATCCGCATCTTCTCGAATCCGAGGTTCTACCGCCGTAGCCCCCCATCCCCGAACACCTCCATACGACTGGAAGCGATTTTCTCGTGGGGTTGGACCAATCCAGCCCGGCTGCCTTGCGGCCGCCAGACCAGGCCCAGCGCACGGCTGGCCGCGCGGTAGCTGCGCTGCACGGCCTCCTCAAAAGGCCTCCCGCCCAGCCAGCCGCGCAAAAAGACGCTCAGGCTCGGCTCCGGCAGCCAGTTGACCCCCTCCGACCCATTGACGGCCTGCGCGCCCAGCGACAGCCACTCCGGCGCCAGCGATTGTCCGTAGCAGTTCATCTGATACACCGCGCGCAGGCGGAAGGGAGCCAGCCCGGCTGCGCGCACCTTGCGCAGGCCGGCGAAGAAGTCCGCACCCACCTGGTTGTCGCCATGGCCGCAGGCGTAGCCGTTCTGGCCATGTACCAGCATCAGCACGTCCAGCGTGGCGTCGCCGGCGTCCAACAGCGCCTGCCACAGGTGCGCGGCCGTGGCCTGCTCTTCCTCCAGCACGACGATGCGATCGTAATGGCGACGCGCTTGCAGCCACACGGCTGCCCGCGCGTAAGCCTGGCTGAGTCGGTCCAGCGCCAGCGCGGCCCAGTGTGGCAGGTCGACGCCGCCGACGCGACCGCCGTTCTCCAAAAATACGACGAGGATGGTGGGCGATCCAGGCAGGGCGGGTGAAACCGTTGCTTGCTTCGAGGCAGACATTGTGCAGGGACCTACAGCCAGGTATAATTCGAGTCAGGCGCCGCGCAGGCCGCCGGCGCCTGGATGGATAAAAATCGGGCGGGCTCGGTCGGCCCACTCCGGGGTGCTTCGCAAAGACCGGCCCGAGCAGTTTTCGAAACAGTCAGCGGCTTTCGGGTTTCTTGGCACCATTCTACCCGCCCTCAAGGGAAATGACCAGTGCGCATCCTCCTTTTCTCCGACATCCACGGCAATGCGGTCGCGCTGGAGGCGGTGCTGACCGACAGCGTACGCCACGGCCCCTATGATCTCACCCTCTGTCTGGGCGACTTGGCGTGGGCCGGCCCGCGGTCGGCCGAGGTGCTGGCGCGTCTGCGCGAGCTGTGCCGCGAAGACCCCAGCGGCAAGGTTGCACCAGCCATTTGCCTGTACGGCAACTGCGACCGCTTCCTATTGGATGAGATGATAGCACCCCCAGGCAAAGAGCGCGAGCGCTTCCTGCGCCACCGGGAATGGATGTTGGCGCAGCTTAGCCCGGTCGATCTGGCTTTCCTGCGCCAAATGCCCTTCAGCCATCGGGTGGCGCCCCTGCCCGGCCACGAGCTGCTGGCCGTCCACGCCAACCCGCGCAACGTCAATGATCCCATCCAGCCCGACCTGAGCGACGCTGCTATCGACGCCGTGCTGGGGCCGGCCGAGTTTCAGGTGCTGGCCTTTGGGCACGTCCATATCCCCTCGGTGCGGCTGTGGCGCGGCCGGCTGCTGGTCAACGCGGCCAGCGTGGGGCTGCCCATGGACAGCGACCAGCGCGCGGCCTATAGCGTGTTAAGCTGGGCTGGCGGCGGCTGGCGCGCGGCCCAGTACCGCGTGGAGTACGACGTGCAGCGGGTGGCGCGCGATATGGAGCGCAACGGCCTGCCGCGCGGGCGGCACTTTGCCGAGCGGCTGCTGCGGGCGCGTTATGTCTGAACCTGCATCGCCTAATCCTGGCGTAGGGTGGTCAGCCCCCTCTACGCCAGGGCGCGCATAACTCGTGTTGGGCGTGTCTGAAAACGGGAGACCCTGCGCGTTTCCGGTGTTGGCCCCGAATGGTCATGAACACTGCCTTATGGTCAATCGTCACTCGCTGTTGGCCCAGGAAAACTCGCAGGGTCTTTAGCCATTCCAGACACACCCATCTGACTAGGGCGTGACGATAGGGAAGTCGGGCGTGAAGGTGTCTAGCATGCCCAGTAGCTCAGCCAGCTTGGCCGGGTTGCCGTCGAGCTTGATCTTGCCCGCCGCCGCCGCCGTCTGGAAGTCGGTCTCGCCCAGGATGATGGCGTCCAGCGTGGCCCGCGTCAGGGTCACGATCAGGTCGGCGTCCGGCGCCTGCCAGCCGGCCCGGTAGGTCAGCGCTGAGTTGCTGAGATTGAGCGCGTACTGTTCCTCCGGCTCGGTGAAGTTCCAGTTGATCACGATCCGCTGGCCATCAGCCTTGGCCGCGTTCAACTGCACACCCCAGTAGTCGAAGATCAGCGGCATGGTCATGGCCCTCAGCGTGTCCGGGCTGGCGCTGCCGCCGCTGCCTGGTCGGCTAGGCACGCCGTTGCGCAACTCATACGCGCCCATCAGGTACCAGTTGCGCCACAGCCCCTCGGCCTGGTAGCCAAGCTGCTCCATGGCATCGGCCTGCAGGTAGCGCGCCTCCATGTTGGTGGGATCGGCGAAGACCACGTGGCTCAGCACTTGGGCCACCCAGCGATACTCGCCCTTGGCGAAATCCTCCCGCGCGCGGGCAATGACCGCCTCTGCGCCGCCCATGTACTCCACGAACTTCGGGCCAGCCAGCTCCGGCGGCAGGGCGTTCAGATTGGCCGGGTTGCCGTCGAACCAGCCGATGTAGCGCTGGTAGATGGCCTTGACGTTGTGGCTGACAGTTCCGTAATAACCGTGGGTGTACCACTGCTGGTTCAGGCTCTCCGGCAAGGTGAACATCTCGGCGATCTCGCTGCCGGTGTAGCCCTGGTTCAGCAGGTGCAGGGTCTGGTCGTTCAGGTACTTGTACAGGTCTCGCTGATTGGCCAGGTACTCGACGACGCTCTCCTGGCCCCAGCGTGGCCAGTTGTGTTGCGCAAAGACGACGTCGGTGCGGTCGCCGTAGCGCGCGATCAGCTCGTTCAGCGCCGAGGCCCATTTCTTGGGATCGCGCACCTGCGCGCCGCGTAGGGTCAGGATGTTGTGCAGCAGCGGGCAGGCGATCTCGGCCGAGTCCAGCGCCTTGAACTGCGGGAAGTAGACGGTCATCTCGGCCGGCGCTTCGGTGCCAGAGACGATCTGGAACTCCATCTCCACGCCGTCGATCACCCGCGTCTCGCCGGTCTGGCTGATGATGTCCGTCGGCGCGATCAGGGTGATGGCGCCCAGGGGGTAAGCCTTGCCCAGGCCCACATCGACCTGTCCCAGCTCGCCGCGCGGCAGCAGCGGGCCGTACTGATAGGCCACGCGGCGGGTCATGGCGTTGCCTGCGTAGACATTCTCGCTGACGGCCGCTTCCATGAAGCCTTCCGGCGCCAGCACGGCCGTCTCGCCCGCGTCCACCTGCTCCTGCGTGATGACCCCCTTGACGCCCGCGTAGTGATCGACGTGGCTGTGGGTGTAGAGCACTGCCACGACCGGCCGCTCGCCCCGCTCCTGGAAGTACAGATCCAGGCCGGCCCTGGCCGTCTCAGCCGTGCTCAGCGGGTCGATCAGAATCACCCCGGTGTCCCCTTCGATGATGGTCATGTTGGAGACGTCGAAGCCGCGCACCTGGTAGATGCGATCGGTGACCTGAAAGAGGCCATTGTTCATGTTGAGCTGGGCCATGCGCCAGAGGCTGGGGTTGATGCTGGCTGGCGGCTCGGCTTGTTCCAAAAACTCGTAGCCCTTCAGCGTCCAGACGGTGTGGCCGTCCTCGGCGACAATGGTCATGTCCGGCAGCGCAGCGATGAAGCCGCGGCGGGCGTCCTCGAAATCCTGTTGGTCGGCGAAGGGCAGGCCGGCTGCCAGGGCCGCGTTGAACTGGGCCGTCACGTCGGTGGCTTCCTTGGGCAGGCTTGGATCGACGGCTGGCTCTGGCTGGGGAGCAGGCGGCGCAGCGTCATCGGCTACAGGCGACTGCACAACCACGGGGGCGTAGCAGCCGGTCGCCAGTAGGATCGCCAGCGCCAGGAACAGCAGGCAAGGGGCAAACTTGATTTTCATCTTCGGCTCTCCTGATTGATTGGGGCTGAATAGCCGGTGATCGGCCGGCGTGGGTCAATTCTTGGCGGTAAGTCTCAAAGAATGACTACGCAAAACGTGCAGCAACCCTTTCTGCTCTGGGGAGAAGCGATGTTAGCCGATCCATTCGATGACGGTCGCCTCACCCTGGCCTACGCCCACGCACAGCGTCGCCAACCCATAGCGCACCGGCCGGCCCGCGGCCGCGCGCAGGCGCATCTCATGCACCAGGGTTGTCAGCAACCGAGCGCCAGAGCAGCCCAGCGGATGTCCCAAGGCGATCGCGCCGCCGTTGACGTTGGCGATGGCTGGGTCGATGTCTAGCTCGCGCAGGCAGGCGATGGACTGGACGGCAAAGGCCTCGTTGATCTCGATCAGGTCGATGTCGGCCACGGTGAGGCCCGCCCGCTGCAGGGCCTTGCGCGTGGCCGGGACTGGTCCCAGTCCCATCAGGCGCGGATCGACGCCAGCCGCGGCCGAACTGACAATGCGCGCCAGCGGCTTCAGCCCCAGCTTGGCCGCGCGGCTGTCCGAGGTGATCAGCAAGGCCGCCGCACCGTCGTTCAGGCCGCTGCTGTTGCCGGCCGTCACCGTGCCGCCCTTGCGAAAGATCGGCCCCAGCTTGGCCAACTGCTCCAGACTGGTGTCCAGCACGATCTCACCCTCAGCGGTACGACGGTAGCGGGGATGCTCGTCGGTGTCCACGATCAGCGGCGCGCCCTTGCGCTGTGCGATCAGCACCGGGGTGATCTCCTGCGCCAGCCGGCCGCTGCGCATGGCCTCGACCGCGCGCCGCTGGCTCTCGACCGCGAAGGCGTCCTGCTGCTCACGCGTCACCGGCCCGCCGGCTACGCCGCCCTGCACGCTCAGCTCGTAGATGTTCTCGGCTGTCTCGCCCATCTGCTCCAGCGGGAACATGGCCTCCAGCCGCGGGTTGGGGTAGCGCCAGCCCAGGGTAGTGTCGTAGATGGTGGCGTGGCCGGTGGGATAGCTGCGCTCGGCCTTGGGCATCGAATACGGAGAGCGGCTCATGGACTCGACGCCGCCGGCCAGGTAGACATCGCCCTCGCCGGCTTTGATGGCGCGCGCGGCCTGGTTGATGGCGTTCAGGCCCGACGCGCACAGCCGGTTGAAGGTCACGCCGGCCACGTGCTGCGGCAAGCCGGCCAGCAGCACAGCCATGCGCGCCACGTCGCGGTTGTCCTCGCCGGCCTGGTTGGCGCAGCCCAGGTAGACTTCCTCCACCAGCGCCGGATCAAGGCCCGTACGCTGGATCAGGGCTTGCAAAGGGATCGCGGCCAAATCGTCGGGCCGAACAGCCGCCAGCACGCCGCCATGCCGGCCCACCGGCGTGCGAATTGCGTCGATAATCACTGCATCGGGCATAAGTCCTCCAGGTTGCAGGTTGCAAGGGGCAAGTTGCAGGTGGCAGGTCACAGGCGCAAGACGTGCAGCGTGCCACTTGCCACCTGCGACCTTTCACGTCTGCCAATTTGCTTCGCCGCCCATTCTACCATAGAATCGATCTGGGTCATGAACGCACAGCGCGACCTTCAAGGTTTTCTGAAACCTTGAGGGTCTGCAGACAAATCGCAACACCAGGAGCCGCCATGCAGACTACCGTGCCCAACCCGCCCGACCACATCCTGATGTATGCCACGCCCTACTGCGGCGACACCCGGCGGGCGCGGCGCGTGCTGGACGATCTAGGCATCGCCTACGAGTTCATCGACATGCGCCAGGACCCGGCCGTCGGCCGCATCGTAGAGGGGATCACTGGCGGCTTCCGCAGCTCGCCGACGATCGTCTTCCCCGACGGCGGCGTGCTGGTGGAGCCATCAGATCGGGCGCTGCAAGAGAAGATTGAGCAATTGCAGGCGGCTGGACACAGGTTATAGACCATGAACGATTTCAAATTGACCGCCGAAGAACAGGCCATGCTGGACGGCGCCGAAGGGCCAGGCGTGCAGCGGGCGATGGAGATCGTGGCGACGCTGGGCCGCATCTACGGCGCGCCCGATCTGGTCCCGGTGACCCACGTGCAGATTGCCGGCGTCAGCTACAAGAACCTGGGCGACGCGGGCGTGCAGTTCCTGCTGGAGTGGGCGACAGAAGGCGCGCAGGTGCGCACGCCGACCACGCTCAACCCGGCCGGCATGGAGCTCGATCGCTGGCAGGCTATGGGCATCGACCCGGCCTTTGCCCGGCCGCAGCTCAGTGCGATCGACGCCTTCACCACCATGGGCGTGACGCCGACCATGAGCTGCACACCCTACCTCTTCCCCGGCTACACGCCCAGCCGCGGCGACCACCTGGCCTGGGCCGAGAGCTCGGCCGTCGTCTTCGCCAACTCCATCATCGGCGCGCGCTCCAACCGCGAGGGCGGGCCGTCGGCGCTGGCCGCGGCGATCGTCGGCCGCACGCCGCGCTACGGCTATCACCTGGACAGCGAACGCCTGGCCGACATCGTGGTCGAAGTGCGCTGTCCCGTGCGCGACGTGGCCGACTTCGGCGCGCTGAGCTACGTGGTCGGCAAGCAAGTGGGCAACGCGACCCTGTGGTTCGCCGACCTGGCTGGCCACCTGCCGCCGCTGGCCAGTGACATCACCCAAGGCGGGGCGGCGGGCGACCGGCTGAAGACGCTGGGCGCGGGGCTGGCGGCCTACGGCGCGGTGGCGCTGTTCCACATCGCTGGCTACACGCCCGAGGCGCTCGACTTGGGCGAGGCGCTGCTCAAGCCGGATGCGCGCCGCCTGGTGGTCGACAGCCTCGACCCCGGCTACACGGTCATGGACGCCGACCCCGACCTGCGCCAGATCGACCTGGTGACCATCGGCTGCCCACACGCCAGCCTGAGCGAGATCGAGCAGATCGCTGGGATGCTGGCCGGCCAGCGGGTGGCGACGCAGCTCTGGGTCACCACCGCGCGCATCACCCGTGACCGCGCCCGAGCGGCCGGCTGGGTGCAAGCCATCGAGGCGGCTGGCGGGCAGGTGGTGGCCGACACCTGCGCGGTGGTCGCGCCCGTGCGCAGCATCGGCATCACCACCATGGCCACCAACGCGGGCAAGATGGCCTGCTATGCGCCGGCCCACAGCAAGGTCAAGATGCGCTACGGCAGCCTGGAGCAATGCGTGGCGGCGGCGGTGACGGGGGTGTGGAATGGTCAATGATCAATTGTCAATTGCCAATGGAGCGTCGAGCGGCGCAGCGTCCCTTCCGACATTGACAATTGGCCATTGAACATTGAGCGTTGACAATTGCCATGGACCTAACCTTCCACCCCCGCTTCGACTGCGCTATCTGCCCCACGCGCTGCGACGGGCGCAGCAAGAGCGCGTATGTTTTCGAGGACGACGTGGCGCTGTCCGAGGCGGCCGAGGACTGGCTGGCCGGGCATCTGAGCGACGTGCTGGGCGTAGATGTCTACAAGGCGCCGGCGCAGCGGCATGGCCTGCCCGATCTGGCGCTGATCCGCGGCGACCGTGTGCTGGCCCGCGTCGAGGTCAAGGCGCAAGGGCGGGCCTTCATGGCTGTGCAGCGCCTGCTGCCGCAGGCCGGCCTGCTGCCCTACGAGACCGTGGCGCTGAACCTGAGCGACATCCGGCGCTATGCGGCGCAGTACCGGCTGGACGGCGTGCCGCTGTTCATCATCTGGCGGGTCAAGCGGCCTTGTCTGGGCGAGGGCTACTGGGGCCAGCACATCGCGCCGCTGATCGAAATCGGCAACCGCTATCGCGATCATCGCACCTGGCGCCGCGCCTCCACCGACAGCGACTACGTGGACGGAGAGCACCGCGGCGTCACGGTCAACTACCACTTCAGCCTGAAGGAGCTGCTGTCGCTGGAGGAGCTACTGCCGCAGTTGGCAGCGCTGTAAGGGCGGAAGACCACAACGGATGAAAAACAACGAATGCGCCTGCCCCCATCCCCCGCTCCCCATCCGCTGTTCCCATCCGCTGTTCCTATCCGCTGTTCCCCATCCGTTGTGGTCTTCCGC